>CALHUX010000001.1:0-28953 GCA_938039325.1 uncultured Collinsella sp.
AGCGGGGGCTCCTATCTTTTTAGTGCCCTCGGATTGGGTCATAGTGTCTGTCGCTACCAAAACATCGGCGTTGCCGTGGTAGTCATTGGGGACAGACATAAATGAGTAGTCATTGGGGACGTTCTTAAATGACTACTCAGGATGAGTGTCCAAAAATCCGCGCTCGTTCGATTGGCGCATGTCTACGCAGCGTAGGTTGTCGAGCCTGGCCTTCAAATGGATACTGACTGTCGAACCGGTTCACTCCATTTCTTCAATTTGATTGGACAGCCCATGAACCAGACACGGCAAACCAATGCCTCCCATACTTTTTTGGCAGCGCATGCCATCAAGCAGCTGCGCGAAGAGCGCGGCCTCACCCAGCGCGCCCTGGCGGAAAGCCTTGGCGTGACCGATAAAGCCGTCAGCAAGTGGGAATCCGGCCGCGGCCTTCCCGACATTTCCCTCGTTGAGCCTTTGGCCCAGAGACTCGGCATAAGCGTGGCTGAGCTTTTGGCTGGTGACATTCGGGCCAACGCCAACCGTGCAGGCAATATGCTCAAAGGCGTCTTTTACGTTTGCCCTATCTGCGGAAACGTTGTGCACGCGCTCGGAGAAGGCAGCTTTAGCTGCTGTGGCTCCACGATGTTTCCCCAGGAGGCCGAAGAGCCGGACGCGGACCACGCCTTTTCCATCGAGCGCATCGAGGACGATTGGTACGTCACGCTCGATCATCCCATGACCAAGGATCACTACATTAGCTTTGTGGCATATGCGACTATGGACGGCATCTGCTTTAAGAAGCTCTATCCAGAGCAATCGGTGCAGCCGCGCTTCCATATTACCGGGCGCGGCAGGATATATCTTTACTGCAACCAACACGGACTCTTTACGTCGCTGACGCCTCGCAAATAACGGCTGTCTATCCGCCCTCCTCATGCGTTCCCGGGGGACCCAAAATGAGCGTGGATAATCTCCCGGTTTTGGCCTGTGTGCGGGCTCAAAATGGGAGATTATCCACGCTCGTTAGGCTAGTGTCCGAAAATCCACGCTCGTCGCTACTTAAGCCCGGGCAGGCGGGTGTAGGGAAACGAGCGCTCTAGGAACTCGGAGCAGCGGGCGTAATCTTTGGCAAAGTAGCTGCTATAGAGCGAATCGAGTACGTATTGCACGGCGATATGGCTGGCGAACTGCGTGATGCGGTGCGTCATGCTCTCGTGGTCGCTTACCGTGAGATAGGCGGCAAAGCCGGGGTGAATGCGGGCACAGTACGGCGTGCCGATGACGATGACCGGGACATGTCGACTGCTAAGGATCGGCAAGATCTCCTTGAGGTTGGGGGCAAGGCCGCTGTAGGAGATGATGATTGCCACATGGTCGGGACCCGAGGCGAGTGCCGTGCGCACCTGCGCCTCGACGCTGTCGTGGCACGTCGCGCTTTTGCCGGCGGAAAGCAGGCGATCGCGGAACATTCCCGCTGGATACAGGTTATGCGAGCCCGTGTAGATGTCCACGGTGCCGGCGCGCATGATGAGCTTGGCGGCGTGGTCGAGCTGTGCAGGGTCGAGCAGCTCCTGCGTTTCGGCCAAGGTGGTCTGGTAGAGCCCCTCCATGCGCTCCATCACCTGCGCAGGGGTGGAGGTGGCATCGAAGGGAAAGTTGATGTCCACGTCGCGCCGGTTGCCCGCCTCGGTCGCCTGGCGGATGAGCTCGACCTTGAGGTCTTTGAAGCCCTCGAGGCCGAGCTTTTTGCAAAAGCGGTGAACGCTCGCGACCGAAACGTTGGCGCGCGCGGCAAATTCCTTAATGGAAAGCCCGCGCACATCCTCGCCCATGGCGAGGGCCGTTCGCCCAAGTTGTTGCTCGGTGGGGGTGAGGCTTTTGCCCTGCGTGATCTTCCGCCTGATATCCATATGGCTCCTATGCGTTTGCGTCGCGATAAACCAATCATAGCGATAAATAAAACGTTCGGCTTGGCTGGGAGTTTTGGTCCGCCGGTCTATGAACGACGGACCGCTCGACGCTGCGCGGGCTCAACATAGGGGCGCTGTCCTTGTTGGGCCGTTTGCGCCCGGGGCGTTACCCGAGCACGCGTACGGGCCCCAAGAGACCGCTGGGCTCGGAGGGCTCGGTCATGCCGAACACGTCGGGGACGGCATGGTCGAGGGTGTTGATGATATCGATCGCAAGCGCGTGCTCGCCGGCCAAAAGCGCGCCGGCCTCAAAGCAGTAAGGCGGACAGATGCGCGTGCCGAGGGATTTGCCGTCGAGGGTGACGGTTGCGGTCTCAAAGACCTCGCCAAGGTCGATGACGGTGCGGGTGGCCGCTTCGCCCAGGACAAAGGAAGCCCGGTAGCGGAATGTGCCGGCCTTGCCGGGGAACTCGGCCGAGGAAAGGTCGTGCAGGTCTGCAAGCTCAACAGACTCGCCAAAGGCATCGGTGCCAGGGGCAGAGAAGGCAACCGCCCAGGGCCCGTCGACGCATGTGGCTTCGTCTTCGGCGGTTGCCACAGCAACGGAACCTGTAGCCCCAAGGACCACGATGCAGCTCTCGTAGGGAGCCAGCTCGAGCGTGCCGTCAAAGGCGGCGGGCTCGGTGCCGTTGAGCAGGTCGAGGCGCGCGCCTGCAACGGGTGTGCCGTCGGCAAGCGCAATCTGAGTGGAGATACCCTGCTTGGGATGCTCGTTGACGAGCATCAGATAGGTCTCGCCCGCCCGCTCGTAGCGCAGTGCGCGCAGCCAGGGCTGGGGCTCGGCGCAAACCACGGTCTGCATGCCGGTGTTGGCAAGTGTGTCTGCGAGCTCGGTGGTCGCCAGGAGCTTGATGCCGGCGACCGCGGCTGCATCCAGGGAGGCAAAGCCCTCGCGACCTGCAGTGTCACCGTCGTAGCGCTTGTTCGGCAACTCATCCAGCGCGTACACGGCAACACCTGCGGCTGCGGCACGCGCGGCAAAGTCGAGCACGGCTTCGCCGACAAACTCGGCTCCGGGCATCACCAGGCAGCGGTATGCCTGGCCGTTCACGCTAAAGCCGCTACCGTCTGCGGCAATTTCAACGGCATAGCGCCCTGCGTCCTCAAATGCCTCTGCCGGCACGATGTCAAAGTCGACCTGCGCGCGCATAAGCTCGGAGGCGGCATGCTGCATAAAGTTCGCCTCGCCTGCCCACTCGGCGTCCGCATGGTAGAGAAGCGCCACCGGTGTCGTTGCGCGCCCGCCGCTCAGCAGGCTCGCCGTACGGTTCATGTAGCTCATAAGCTGCCCAAAGTGTGCAAACTGGGGGTTTTGGCCATGCGCATAGAAATGCGGCGGGCAGTCCCAGTCGGGGAAGGCGGCCATGCTAAAGGCATGCGGCACAAACCAATTGACGCCGCGCACCAAAAAATGATCGGCGATCCACCTCATCTCGCGTAGGCCTTCGTGCCATCCAAATGCGCCAAAGACCTCGGCCATGCAGCGCCCCTGCTTTTTGGGGTCGAGGTGTGCTGCCGAGGAGCCCAGCTTGGGCAGCACGTAGTTATAGAACTCGAGGTCCCACACGCCGCGTCCGTAGCTGTGAAGGCCGCGGTCCATGCCGGGTACCAGCTGGTTGATCACGATGTCGACGCCCGCCATGTCCTGACCGCCCACGGCGCGGAAGTAGTGCCCGGCGCCCACGCCCAGGCGCGCGTGGCAGTCCTTGTCCTCGATAACGTGGCCGATGTACTGCACGCCGCGCGCGCGGCACCAGTCTCCGAGCTGGTCGCAGAAGCACTCCTTATAGAGGGTGCTCGCGATGTCCATATAGACGTGGCGTACGTGCGCGCCGGCCGGCTCGCGGTCCCACAGGTGCGGGAGCTCGGCCAGGTAGCGCTCGCCCAGTGCCGCGCGCAGGCGACGCTCAAGCTCGGCCGACCAGGGTAGGGGCGCGGTGGCCTTGCCGATGAGCGTGTCCGAGATGCCATCGGGGCCCGTGGTGCCCTTCTCGTTGGCAAATCCGGGCTCATCGGAGAAAAAGCCCAAGATGGTCTTGCCAAACTCATCGCCCAGATGCTCAAAATGCGGCTCGTAGACAGCATCGATGAGCTGCGCCACCGAGGCGCGGTCGACCATATTGATGTAGTCCTCGTTGTAGGAGGTCTTGCCGCTCGTGAACATCACGCATGCCTGCGTGAGGCCCGCAGGTGCATCGAAGACCAGGCGGCTGGGGTTGCCGTCTGCATCGTCGATTACTCGGTAAGCGACGTCGACGGGGCTGCCGTCCTGCATAAATGTCACGCCGTA
Source organism: uncultured Collinsella sp. (assembly GCA_938039325.1). Lineage (GTDB taxonomy): Bacteria > Actinomycetota > Coriobacteriia > Coriobacteriales > Coriobacteriaceae > Collinsella. The sequence continues at coordinate 4,243 of CALHUX010000001.1, forward strand.
GAAGCGCTCCGTTTTGTCGAGCATGTTGGCGAGCGCGATGCTCGCGGCGGACGTGGGGCCCACGATGTCGAACGTGCGGTGCGTGAGCACGATCTTGCGGAGCTCGGGCACGGCCTCCTTGACGGCGCCGTTGGCAAAGCCCGTGGGGAAGTGCGCGTCGTCCAAGATCCAGAGCTTAAGGCCCAGCTGCCTGCACTCGTCAATGACAAAGCGCAAGTCGCGCCACCAGCCCTCGCCGCAAAAATCGGGGTGTGGGCGGCTTTCGAGACAGACCTCGTGGATGTCGGCGCCGGCGATCTTTTCCAGATACTCGGCAATGGTCTTATGGCTCTCGCCCTTCATCCACAAAAACGGAAGCACGTGGTTGTCGTATGTGCCCTCGAGCACCTGCTGATAGTACGCGGTCATGGATCCTCCTTGGCTCGATCGATCTGCTGCATAGCACAGATTATGGACGCGTCGGCGCGTTCTGCTAATATCTGAATCACGACGAACTATGACCAAATCAACGATTGGCAAGCCATGGAGATCGACGAGCTCGAGCGTAGGCTCAACGAACTGAGCGCCAGTGAGATCGCTTATAAAGACGGCATGGCATTTGATTGGTCGATTATGACCGAGCATGTCGAAATCGACGGATGCCCAGTGCGCAAGATTGGGCAGCCAGGGTTTGCCTATGCCCAGCCCGGCATGCCGCGTGGCCTGACGATAAGGAAAAACTCGCGCTTTAATGCAGTTCCCGAGCACGTGCATGATTACGTGGAGCTGAGCTATGTGTATCGCGGACGCTGCCCGCAGACGGTGGCGGGGGAGAGGCTCGAGCTGGGCCGCAACGAGGTGCTTTTGCTCGACGCCCTCTGCCCGCATGCCGTGGCGGCGCTTGGTGAGGACGACATCATGCTGAGCATGACCGTTTCACGCTCTTTTTTGCGCCGGAGTCTCGAGTCGAGCCTCTCGCGCGAGAGCGCGGTCTCGCGGTTTTTGTTCAACGCGCTCAACAGCGAGACGGACCATCGGGGCCATGTCCGTTTTCATTGCGGCGAGAGCCGTCGGATTCGGCGCTACATGCAGGAGATGCTCTGCGAGCTGTACGACCCGAGCCCCAACGGTCCCGAGATCGTCTTGCGTCTGTTTCAGCTGTTTTTGGCCGAGCTCATGGATTGCTACGAGCGCGAGCTGGTGCGCGGCGCGGCGGACGGCGCAGCGGGGCCCACTGCCCTGGTGACGGGAATGCTTGGCTATATCGATCGCGAATTCGCTGCATGCTCCCTCGAGGGGATGGCGGCGGAGTTTGGCTTGAGCCCTAATTATGCGACGGCGCTCCTCAAGCGGCATGTGGGCAAGACCTTTAGGCAGCTTGTGCAGGAGCGACGCCTGGTACGTGCGGCCGAGCTTCTGCGCGGCGGCGCCACGGCCGGGGCGGCTGCGCATGCGGTGGGCTATGAAAACATGAGCTTCTTCTACCGTAAGTTTCACGACAAGTATGGCTGCACCCCCGCGGCATACCGCCGGTAAGCGCGGGGCGGATTGTCTTCGCTCCTTCGGTGTCAAAAAGTTTCAGCTGCAGCGCTGTTGCAGCGCGCGTCTGCGAAAAGAAGTGTCCAAATCGGCGCCTTCGCCCTGGCCTGGAGCGACTCGGCGGCATACTCGTTTCATCAGCAACACGCATGAGCGAGGAGGCACTTATGGGATTCCCCGAGGGTTTCTATTGGGGTGGCGCTACCGCCGCCAATCAGTTTGAGGGCGCTTGGAACGTGGACGGCCGCGGTCCGTCGGTCGACGACCACTTCTTGGGCGGCAGCTACAAGGAACCGCGCCAGATTACGATCGACATCGACCCCAACCGCTTCTACCCCAATCATGACGGCATCGATTTCTACCATCACTACGAGGAGGACATCGCGCTGTTCGCCGAGATGGGCTTCAACATGTTCCGCATGTCCATCTCTTGGAGCCGCATCTTCCCCAACGGCGACGACGCCGAGCCCAACGAGGCCGGCCTCGCCTTTTACGACCGCGTCTTCGACTGCCTGCGCGCTCACAATATCGAGCCGCTCGTGACCCTGTCGCACTACGAGATGCCCTATCACCTGGTCGAGAAGTACAACGGCTGGGCGAGCCGCGAGCTCATCGGCTTCTTTGAGAAGTACTGCCAGACCGTCTTCGACCGCTATCAGGACAAGGTCAAGTTCTGGCTCACCTTCAACGAGATCAACTGCGGCACCCAGGACATGGGCAACCTCTTTGGGACCAGCATGATCCAGGGCTTTGAGGGCCCGGCTTCGGCGGTCCACACCACGCCGCAGGCCCGTATGCAGGCCCTGCATCACCAGTTTGTCGCCAGCGGCCGCGTCGTGCGCTATGCCCACGAGCACTATCCGCAGTTTAAGATGGGCAACATGGACTGCTTCATCCTCTCCTATGCCGCCACGTGCGATCCGGCCGACGTGTTCGCCACGCAGCAGGAGATGAATACCATGAACTGGTACTGCTCCGACGTGCAGGTGCGCGGCAAGTATCCGTTCTATGCCAAGCGCTTCTGGGCCGAGAACGATGTCGAGCTTGTGATGGAGGACGGTGACCTGCAGGATATCGCCGACGGCAAGGTCGATTTCTACACCTTTAGCTACTACATGTCCGGCACCGTGGGCACCCACAAGGATCACGAGATGACCGAGGGCAACATGACCTTTGGCGGCAAGAATCCCTATCTGGAGTCCACCGACTGGGGCTGGCAGATCGATCCGCTGGGTCTGCGCATCGCCCTCAACGAGATTTACGCCCGCTACGAGATTCCGCTGATGGTGGTCGAGAATGGCATGGGCGCCTACGATGAGGTCGAGGAGGACGGTTCCATCCACGACCCGTACCGCATCGCCTACTTGCAGAGCCACATCAAGGCCATGGGCGAGGCCATTGCCGACGGCGTCGACCTGATCGCCTACACCTGGTGGGGCCCCATCGACCTGGTGTCCGCCGGCACCGGCGAGATGCGCAAGCGCTATGGCTTCATCCACGTCGATAAGTACGACGACGGCACCGGTACCTACGAGCGCCGCCGCAAGGACAGCTTCTACGCCTACCAGAAGATCATCAAGTCCAACGGTGCCGAGGGCCTGGATTAATCGACAATATGAGTGCCACCGGGGAAAAGCGTTGGGATGGGCTCGCGATTCGAGTCCCCACCTTAGCATTTGAACCATTTGGCACTATAATCACCATAGGCATGCGCACAACGTTGCGCTTAATCAAGAGGAGAAAACGTATGGGTCTGTTTGACATGTTCAAGAAGAAGGCTGAGCCCGCGACTGCCGCTGCTCCGTCCTCCATCTCTGCTTCTGCCGGCGCCGACGTGCTGTGCTCGCCCGTCAAGGGCAAGGTCATCAAGATGGCCGACGTGCCCGATCCCGTCTTTGGCGGCGAGGTCCTGGGCAAGGGCTGCGCCGTGTGGCCCGAGGACGATCTGGTCTACGCTCCCTGCGACGGCAAGGTGACCGTCACCATGGGCCACGCCGTGGGTCTGCAGTCCGATAGCGGCATCGAGGTTCTGGTGCATGTTGGCATCGATACCGTCAACATGAACGGCGATGGCTTCGAGGGCTTCGTCAAGGCCGACGACGTCGTAAAGGCTGGCCAGCCCATGCTCAAGATCGACCGCGCCAAGATCGCCGCTGCCGGTTACAAGGACTGCGTCGTGGTGGCCGTGTCCAACACCGCCGAGTTTGCCGATGTCGAACTCGCCGTCGAGGCCGACTCCGCTGTCGCCGCCGGTGACGCCATCGTTAAGGTCGTCCGCAAGTAAACTGCGGCATCCAAAGGATGTGCAAGGGTGGTCGGGTTTTCCGGCCACCTTTTTTTATTGCATCGCGGGGAAGCGTTTTATTGCACGTTGGGCGGGCTTGCAAACCGTTCGGACGCTAAAACGAACCGACCGCGCCTTCGCGTTGCCGAGGATGTTCATAAGTGGATAGTATGGGCTTACTTATTACAACGTGCGCCGCGTCTGGGAAGCGCGGTGCCGCTCATTGGGAGGAACAACATGAAAAAGAAGCTGCTGCTTGCGCCCCTCATGGCCGTCTTGGTTGCATGCGTGGTCGTGCTTTCCGGCTGTGGAGGTCCTTCGGTTGAGGAGCTCATCACCGAGGATCTTACGACGCAGTTTGACGAGGTCAAGAACGGTGGCGACGACTTCCTCTCTGGTCTGGAGGAGGCTTCGGGCGACGAGTTCGAGCAGCTGGGTATCGATCCCAAGGAGTACGCCAAGACCTATCTCGAGGGCTTTGACTACAAGATCGGCGACGTGACGGTCGACGAGGACAAGGGTGTCGCGACCGCCGAGGTCTCCATCACCTGCAAGTCCATGAACAAGATCGTCGAGGACTTCTCCACCCAGTATCAGGAGAAGGTCGCCGCGCTTGATACGGTTCCTTCCGATGACGAGCTGTACAAGATGGCAGGTCAGGTTATGGTCGATGTGACCAAGGCAACCGAGCCCAGGAAGACCACGGTTATCTTCAAGTACACCTGCAACGACGACGGCGAGTGGTCTGCCGATGACTCCGTCAACTCCGAGATGATGGATGCAATGCTGAGCTAGTTTGTTGCGGCGTTTTACCAAACGCCGCAACTGCTCGACGCTGCGCGGGCACCAGAGCGACAACTTGTCATTCAAAGAGGACGGCATGACCAGAAGGTCTATGCCGTCCTCTTTTCATGCCAATTTGTTCGCTCTGGTGCCCGCTCGCTGTCCGTCCTCTACCTGCGGCGTTGCCATGGTAGTCATTGGGGCGGCACTTGGGGACGTTCCTTTTCTGCCGGCAGTTGGGGACACTCCTTGCGCCAGCGTTGCATCGAATGCTCGGGAAAATACGAGCCGGTATTTGGCCGAATAGCGGGTCGCGGTTTCCGGATGGGTTGGGTTGCGGAAAGTGCAACCCGGAATATTGCTCTGAAACGGGATGCCGATTCCCCGACAAGGCTCAACCGGAAAGCGCATCCCATTCTGAGGCGGCAAAACGGGATGCGCTTTCCGCGCGACAGAATCTATGCAGCCGTGTTGAGCGACAGCCCCGCTACTCGCCCAGAATCAGCGCCGCGAGCTCATCCTGGGTGTCCACCACGTAGTCGGCGCCGGCGGCTTCCAGCTCTGCGCGGCCACGGAAGCCCCAGGCGACGCCGGCGCTCTTGAGGCCGGCGTTGTGACCGGTCAGGATATCGACATTGGAATCGCCCACATAGAGCGTGGTCGACGGATCGGCGCCCAGCGCTTCCATCACATGCAGCGTAACAGGCGCCTCGGGCTTGGGAGGAAACGCATCGACGCGGCCCTGCACCAGCGCAAAGCGCTCGGAACCAAAATACTTCTCGATAAGCGGAGCGGCCGAAACATGGTCCTTGTTGGTGAGCACGGCAAGCTGCACGCCCGCGGTGCGCAGGCGGTCGAGCATCTCGATCGTACCGGCGTACGGTGCGGTGTGGTCCTCCTTGTGCTCGCCGTAGTAAGCCCTAAACTCGGCAAGCGTCTGCTCAAACATACGGCCGTCGCCCGCATACTCGGCGGGCATAAAGCGCTCGACCAGCTTGAGCATGCCGTTTCCCACCTTGTAGCGGTACTCGTCTACGGCAAACGTGGGCCAGCCGTGCATCTCGCAGGTATGGTTGCTGGCGGCCGCCAGGTCCTCGAGCGTGTTGAGGATGGTGCCATCCAGATCAAAGATCACATGGGAAAAAGCTGCTGCCATGGGTGCTCCTGCCGCTTGAGTTGTAAAACGCACCCCATGATACTGGGCATGCGTGCCGGGCATGTTTGGAATCTGAATATCTTTAATAGCCCTGAGCCTTTGTCGTTAGCAAATCCTCGGCAGTTGTTCTCCCACAAGCATGTCGAGGATACGGGTCGAGCCCCAGCCGGTGCGTACGCGCACGGCGGGACGGGCGCCCTCGGCAAGTGGCAGCACACGACCGACGATGGCGGCATTCTCGCCGTAGCGGGCGGCGCGCATGGCGCTCAGCGCGGCATCGGCTTGCTCGGTCGGCACGACGGCAACCATCTTGCCCTCGTTTGCCACCTGCAGCACATCGTAGCCGAGCATCTCGCAGGCGGCCTGCACGTCGGGGCGCACGGGCACGGCATCCTCGTCGACCTCCATGGCAACGCCGCTGGCCTGCGCAAACTCGTTAAGCGTCGAGGCCAGGCCACCGCGCGTGGGGTCGCGGAAGCAGCGTGTGTCGGGTGCTGCGGCAAGCACATCGGCAATCAGGTGGTTGAGCGGCGCGGCATCGCTTTCGATGGTGCTCGAAAACGCCAGGCCCTCGCGTTGGCTCATGATGGCGATGCCGTGGTCGCCGAGTGTGCCCGACACCAGGATGACGTCGCCGGGCCGGCAGTTGGCACCGCTGAGCGTCACGCCTGCGGGCACCTCGCCTACGCCAGCGGTATTGATGTAGACGCCGTCGGCACCGCCACGCTCGACCACCTTGGTGTCGCCGGTGATAATCTTCACGCCTGCCTCATGTGCCGTTTCGGCCATGGTCTGCACAATCTGGCGCAGCTTGTCCATGGGATAGCCCTCTTCGAGGATAAAGCCGCATGAGAGGTAGCGCACGTTAGCGCCCGAGGTCGCGACGTCGTTGACGGTTCCGCACACGGCGAGTCGGCCGATATTGCCGCCGGGGAAGAACTGCGGCGAGACTACAAAGCTGTCGGTCGACATGGCGATGCGCCCGCTCGCGGGCAGCGCAGCGACGCCGGCATCGTTGCCCTCGAGCAGTTCGGGCGACCCAAAGGCATCCAAAAAGACCTCATCGATGATGCGTTTCATCATCTGGCCGCCAGAGCCGTGGCCCAACAGGACAGTGCTATCGGTGGCAGTACGGGACATATCGAAAACTCCAATCGTGGGGGGTCGGCAATAGCTGAGTGTGGCAGAATCGATGTTAAGTAAAAGTCAGCGAGCGCCATTCAGGCGAAGTGAGTTGCCTTGAAAGAGGAGGCTGCTGGGCTTTTGCCCGCAGCCGACGATTGAAAGGCAAATCGCTCGCCTGAATGGCGCGCAGCGTCGACCGGTCCGCCGTTCGTTAGAACGGCGGAACCTAACAGCCTCGGTAGCGGAAATATGCTGCACAGCTGCCCTCGGAACTCACCATGCAGGGGCCGATGGGATGCTCGGGTGTACAAGCGCGGCCGAACAGAGGGCAGCTGCTCGGCGCAATGGCCCCGCGCAGCACGTCGCCGCAGCGGCACCCGCGCGGCTCGACCGTCGCCTCAACGGGCACGTCAAAGCGAGCACGGGCATCAAAGCGCGAGAACTCGGGGCGGATGGAAAGGCCCGAGTTGGCAATCAGCCCCAGCCCGCGCCATGTGGTGTCGCACGGCTCAAATACCTGCTCGACCAGCTGGCGTGCCACGGGATTGCCGTCGGCATTGACGCCGCGACGGTAGGCGTTGTCGATCGCGGGCCTGTCCTCGACAACCATCTGGACCAGCATGCAGATGCCCTGCAGGATATCGACCGGTTCAAATCCTGTGACCACGCCCGGGGTATTGAACTCGTCGACCAAAAAGCCAAAGGGGGCTAAGCCCGTGATGGTGGCGACGTGGCCCGGCAGGATAAAGCCGTCGATAGTGGTCTCGGGATCGTTGGCGATGGCGCGCAGCGCCGGCGGCGTGGTCTTGTGGGCACAGTAGACCGAGAAGTTCTGGAGTCCGCGTGCATCGGCCTCCAAAATGGCGGCGGCGATGGTGGGCGTTGTGGTCTCAAAACCCACGCCCATAAAGATGACCGGGCGGTCGGGGTTGTGTTCGGCGATATCGAGCGCGTCGAGCGGGGAGTAGACGATGCGAATGTCACGCCCTGCCGCTTTTTGCGCAGCGAGCGAGGTGGATGATCCGGGCACGCGCATCATGTCGCCAAAGGTGGTGATGATGGCGCCGTCTATGTTGGCGAGCGCGATTGCGTGGTCGATGTCACGGTTGGCGGTAACACAGACGGGGCAGCCCGGCCCGCTCAGCAGCTTGAGCCCGGCCGGCATAATGGAGCGAAAGCCATAGCGCCCGATGCTCACGGTATGCGTGCCGCAGACTTCCATAAGGTTGATGGCGCGGTTGCCGACAAGCTCATGAATACGATCGATGAGCTCGCGAGCCAGCTTGGGGTCGCGAAATGCCGAAAAGTCGATACCGGAGCGAACCGGCTGCGCCGCCGCCACTAGTATGCCTCGGCCGGGTTGGTGGCGAGCTGGTCCTCTTCGGTCAGCTCGGTCATGGTATTGACGAGCTCGAGCGTCTCCTGCGCCTCCTGCTTGTCGACAATCTGAATGCCAAAGCCGGCGTGCACGAGAATATAGTCGCCTACCTGTGCCGTCGGCACGAGGCGCAGCGAAACGGGGCGCTCGATGCCCATCATGTCGACGGTCGCCTTAAGGTCGTCGTCGCGTTTGACCACTTTACCGGGAACGGCAAGGCACATAATGTTCCCCTTTTATACGTTTTGCGCTGGATAGGCGCCTAATTACCCATCAGTTGATGGTAGCGCTCGCGGGAGTCACGAGCAAACGCGTTACACCTGTGAGACGGCGGCGCGCAGGCTGGCAAAACAGCCTATCGCGATGCTGTCTGCGCGAGGCGAGCGCGAGCGATGGCGGCCTGACCGTAGGCGATGCAGCCGTCGTTGACGGGCACGGCGTGGGAGACAAGGACAGTAAGGCCTGCGCTTTTGAGCTCGCGGGTGAGGAGCTGAAGCAGGAGTCGGTTCATGAACACGCCGCCCGAGAGCACGACGGTGTCGATGCCTTCACGGACGCAGATCTCGCTTGCGATGCGGGCCGACGCGCGTGCGATGGCGACATGGAAGTCGAGCGCGAGCTTGCCGGCGGGCACGCCGGTCCTGATTCCCTCCAAAAGCGCCTCAAAAAGCGGTCTGGAGTTCAGAACATGGAAGTCGTCCGGACGGGATGATTCGGTTACGGAAAAGCTGGCCATATTGCCGGTGGGGCAGGCACTTTCACTGCTGAACGCGCGCCAGGCGGCGGCTTCGAGTTCTATGGCAGGCTCGCCCTCGTAGGTTGCCTTGTCGCAGATGCCCAGAATTGCTGCCGCGGCATCAAAGAGACGCCCCATGCTGCTGGTGCGCGGGCTGTTGATGCCGTGCTCGATCATGGTGGCTGTCACGCTGCGCGTTTGCTCGTCGAGGCTGCCCAAAAGCCGAGCGGCGCCTGGGTGCTCGAGCAGACCGAGCTCACTGAGCAGGGCAAAGGCGTTGCGGCGGGCGTCGCGCACGGAGGCCGCCCCGCCGGGGAGCGCCCAGGTGAGCAAATGCGCGGCGCGCTCAAAGCCGCCAAGGCCGGCAACAAGAAACTCGCCGCCCCAAATGGTCCCATCGGTGCCGGCGCCGGTGCCGTCAAAGGCGATGCCAAGGACACGCGCGTCGGTTGTAAGCTGGCCCGCGGCGATGGCCTCGGCCATTACGCTCGCGATATGCGCATGATGGTGCTGCACCTCGACGAGCGGCAGATTGTGCTCCCGTGCCTGCTCGCGCGCCCACTGGCTCGATAGATAGCTGGGGTGCAAATCGCAGGCCAAGGCGGCGGGCGCCAAGTCAAAGAGATCTTCCAAGCGCGTGCGCGCGGCGTTCCAGGCATCGAAGGTCTCGCCGTTTTCAACATCGCCGATATGCTGCGACACAAAACAGGTTGCCTCACCGTTCGCCCCTTCACGTGTGAGCGCAATCGTGGCCTTTTGTTGTGGCCCACAGGCGAGCACGCAGGACGGAGTGCCGTCGAGCGCCGGCAACGGCAGCGGCTGGGGTGCATATCCGCGGGCGCGGCGCACGGGCATAACGGCGCCGTCGACCACGCGCACTACAGAGTCGTCGTAGCGCGAGAGGATCGCGCGGTCGTTACCGAGCAACGCGTCGGCGATGCCGGCGGCAACGAGGTGTTTCCAGGCAAGGTCGTCGTCGGTCTCGATGGGTTCTTCGCTCAGGTTTCCGCTGGTCATGACGAGCGCGTGCATACCGCAGACTTCTGCCGCGGCAAGCAACAGATGCTGAAGCGGGGTGTAGGGGAGCATAACACCGAGCTCGGGAAGGTCGTGCGCGACGGACGGCGCGAGCGCGAGGGCGTCGGGGGAATCGCCGCTCTCGCAAACAGCACGTCGGCGCAGCAGCACAATGGGGCGAATGCTGCCGGCCAGCAAGCCGCGCTCAACGTCGCTGATATGGCACAGGCGTTCAACGTCGGCAAGGCTGCGCACCATAACGGCAAGTGGCTTGTTGCTGCGGCGTTTACGGCGGCGAAGCTCGGCTACCGCCTGCTCGTTGGAGGCGTCGCATGCCAAGTGAAATCCGCCCAGACCCTTGATGGCGACGATGCCGCCAACGGCCAGCAGCTCAACGCAGCGGTCGATAATGGCGTCGCTGGTCTCACGCGTGGTGCCGACGGCCAGCGGCGCGGCGGCTTCGCCCGGCTCATCGCCCACGCTCGCTTCGCGCCACATGATATGCGGCCCGCAATTAAAGCAGGCATCGGGCTGCGCGTGAAAACGCCGGTCGAGTGGGTCGGCATACTCCGCGGCACACTCAGGACACATGGGAAAACGGTCCATCGAGGTAGCCGCTCGGTCATAAGGCAGCGATCGGATGATGGTAAAGCGTGGGCCGCAGTTAGTGCAGTTGATAAAGGGGTAGTGATAGCGTCGGTCGGCGGGATCGAACAGCTCACGCAGGCAATCGTCGCAGGTGGCGATATCGGGCGAGACGAGCGTCGTGTGCGCGGTCTGGTCCTGCGATGCTACGATGCGAAAACCCTGTTCATTGGCGGCATCCCAACCGTTGGCTGCCAGGTCCACAACCTCGACATGCTCTACGCGGGCTGCCGCAGGCGCATGCTCAGAAAGCGCGGCAACAAAAGCATCGAGCGCACCGGCCAGAGCATGCGCTTCGATATGCACGCCGTCGCCCGCGTTGAGCACCCATCCGCAAATGCCATGCGCCATGGCCTCGCGATACACAAACGGCCGCATGCCAACGCCCTGCACAATGCCCGTTACATGAATATGCACATGCCGCATGCGACACCCCTCATCAAAACCGACCAAATAGGGACAGGTGCGCTACAGCCCCAGGCTCTGCTTGGTGGCGGCGCACGTGAGCTCGCCGTGCTTAACGCCGCGCAGGCCCAGCAGACGGTCGGCTAGTTCGTAGACGCGCTCGCCGCGACCCTTGAGCGCCAGGATTTCCAGACAGTTGTGGTGATCCAGATGCACGTGCATGGTCGATACGATCTCGTCGGTGTAGTCGTGCTGCACTTCGTCCAGACGGCGCGTCAGGTCGCCGGTATGGTGGTCGTAGATCATGGTGAGCGATCCGATAACATGCTCATCGGGCGTGCGCATCTGCTCCTTGGCGATCGAGGCGCGAATCAGGTCGCGCACGGCCTCGGAGCGGTTGGCCACGTCGCCGCGGCGCGCGATCTGTTCGTCAAAACGGCGCAGCAGGTCGTCCGGTGCGGTAACCGAAAAGCGGACCAGCTCGGAGCCGGAACCACTATAGTGGCAGCCCGCGTCACCGTCCGCCCCGTGCGGATGCTCGTGCTCGTACCCGCAGCCGTGCTCGTGTTCGGCCACGTTACACCAGCTTCACGGAGCCGACGGAGTTGTGGTCGGCCTCGATGGCCTCTTCGTAGCCCTCGAGTGCGTCGTGGGCCTCGTGCAGCGCGGCCATGGCTGCCTCGAGCTTGGCGCCGATGCGCTCCATGTCAAAATTCTCGGTCGCATGCAGTAGCTGATGGCTCCACTCGTGAGCGAGCTCGATGGTGTCGTCGACCTGCTTGACGCTCATGGCAAGCTGGCTCATGTTCATTCCAACATCATGCATGGGAAATCTCCTTTTGTATGGGGCAATTCAGTGGTTCAGATTTTACTACGCCCACTTTGTGCGCAGCTGCATAAGAAAACGGGTGCGAGTCTGTGCGACTCGCACCCGTTCACTGGGGGCTGTTTGTAGCTACCATACTATCCGTGGTCGCACGCGCCGCGCCCGGCAGTCCGGCGAGCGGTGCAAAACCGCTCATGGACGGCGGGTAAGTAACAAGCGTATTACAGATGCTTCTCCAGCAGCGCCTGCAGCCTCGCCTTGGGCAGCGCGCCGACCGAGCGGTCAATCTCCTCGCCGTTCTTAAACACAATCAGCGTGGGGATGCTCATGACGCCATACTTCATGGCCAGGTCCTGGTTGTCGTCGACGTTGCATTTGGCAACGGCAAGCTTGCCCGCCAGCTCATCGGCAACCTCGTCAACGATGGGCGAGAGGGATCGACAGGGCCCGCACCACGGTGCCCAAAAATCGACCAGCACGGGCAGGCTGTCGTTAACGATGGAATCGAAGTTCTCGGGGGTAATCTGATTAATGTCAGCCATGGTGACCTCCATAATGCGACGCGGCTCGGCCGCGTAAAACTCAGTACGACCGTGCTTATACCCAGCCGCCCGCAAAGCAACCACTCGCGGGCGGCTCTTTTATATAATGGTGGGCACGCAAACGATTGGAGAGCGCATGTCCACGTCACAAAGCCAGAAAAAAGAAGCCATCGCCCAGGCGGCCGAGCAGGAGCTCACATCGCTTGCGGTCCGTGGCGTGCGCATCGTGGGCAACGCGTGCTCGCCGATCGTGCTGGTCAAAGGCGATTTGGACGAGGCCGAGCGTTCGGGTGGCGAGCTTGCCGCCGGCGCGGATGGCGCGGCGTTGCGCAAGGCGCTTGGGGCCATCGGCTACGCGCCCGAGGATTTTTGCGTGCTGGCAAGCGTCGCCGGCACAGGTGACGGAGCGGTCACGGTGGGCGAGACTCTGCCGTGCGAACTGTTCCGCGAGGCGCTTGAGGCCTTGGACCCCGAGGCGGTGCTACTGCTCGACAACAACGCGGCTGACGCCATGCGCGAGGCCTACGCCGATATGCTCGTGGCGATCGATGACTTCGACACCGCCATGCTCAAGCCCGGCCTGGTCGCCCATGTGCAGGGCCGCCGCGTGCTCGCACTCGACGGCTTTGAGGCGGCGCTGACCGACAAGGCCGCTAAGCAGCGCATGTGGGCCTACATCAAGCAGCTGACCCCGGCGGCCGCGCCGCTGTAGCGAGCCCGCGTCGACAAACGACCCCGAGCGGGCGAGCCGTACCCGCGGAACGCAAATCCGTCGCACCCGCGCCCTTACATCACAGCGCGCAGCTCAAACCGATCGCCGTTAATGCGGAACTGACAGTTGCCGTTCATGCGCTCCACGGCAAGTTTGATGCTCTTGGTGCCAAAGCCGTGGCCCGCATGCCGGGTCACGGGCATGCCGTCGACCATGCGCGGCGCGCGGTCAAACGTGTTAGAAACTAACAGCAGCAGCTGGCCGTCCTCAAATCGCAGGTCAAAGTCGACGAATCGCTTTCCTTGGGGTGCGGCGCTTGCGGCGGTGATAGCGTTTTCCAAGGCATTTGAGAGCACGCTAAACAGGTCGGCGTCACCTACGTGGACGGTTTCGGGTACGGCGGCGCGCAGGTTGGCGGTAATGCCGTTTCTATTGATATCCGAGTTGAATGACGAAAGCGCAATGTTTACGGTCTCGTTGGCGCAGAAGCGGCGTACGGCGGTGCGGTCGCCGGCTTCGCAGAGTTCGTCGATGCGTTTGAGCGCCTCGTCGGTGTGGCCCTCCTCAATTAAAGCGGCCAGGCCGCGTAGGAAGTGGCGCATATCGTGGCGAAGAACCGACAGCTCGCGCCCAGATTGACGCCAAGCCTCGAGCTCTTTGATGGCGGCGCTGTCGCGGGTTTCGAGCATCCAGCGCTCTCGCTCGGCGGTTTCCTTTTCTTCGTATTCGCGCAGGTAAACGGCAAGAAACATAAGATAGAAGGCACAGAGCGCAAATGCCAAAAACTCAACCGTCACCACCGAGCCCGAGTGGAACAGCGTGGTGTAGACGTTGGTGGCATAGTCAAAGACGTAATAGACGAGCGGCAGGATTAATAGGATGCCCAGCTCGGTGGGGCTTTTAATCGCCAGGCGGGGTCCAATGTCGCCGGCCCAATGCAGCAGGACGGCAAAGACGCCGAGCGTGGTAGCGATGCGTGCCAGATAGTACGCGATCTGCGAATCGGTTGCGGCAAAGGCGGCGATGCCCATCCAGTTGCTGAACTGACAGCTCAGATAGGCGCTGGTGACGCCCAATGCCGCGAGCAGCGGGCTCAGACGGTAGCGCGCACACAGGTAGACGGTAAGCGGCAGGTGCACGACGAGCGGATAGACCTGACGGGCAAAAAGCTCTCCGCCAACGACGTTGGCGATCGAAAAGGCAGCGCCGGTTGCGGCTCCGACCCCCACCAACTCGAGTGCATGGCGTCGATTGATTTCGATACCGCACAGCGCCGCCGAAGCAAAGACGCCAAAGAGTAGCGTTGTGGCGTGGTGGATTGCCCAAAGGACCATTTCGACCGAGGAGATCATCAGCGCCTCCCGCCCTCGAAGCGCACCGCAAAGTAGGCGTCTTGGAACCCCTGCTTGCTGCTGCGCGACAGCGGAATGCACACGCCGGAGCGCATGACGATGTCCGTGCGATCGAAGTGGTCGATGTTGCGCAAGTTGACCTGGTAGCTACGGTGGCATTTAAAGAAGGTGGCATTTTGCGCCAAACGGTCCTCGACGCTGCGGAACGACTCGAGTGCCTCGATATCGCGTCCGTCGCGCAGGTGGAAGACCACGTGCTTGTTGCGCGCCTCGGCATATTCGATGTCGGACAGGCGCAGGGCGTGGTAGCCAAAGGACGTTTTGATCACGAGCTCGTCGGTTGCCGCCGGGCGCATGCTCGAAAGTTCGTCGAGTAACTGCGCCAGGCGTTCGTAAGTCACGGGCTTGAGCAGATAGTCGAAGGCGCGGACCTCGTAGGACTCCAGTGCAAACTCGGGCGACGAGGTAAGGAACACCAGGCGCACGGCGGTGTCGGCCTGGCGCAATTCGCGTGCGGTGTCCATGCCGTTGACGAGCGGCATGATCATGTCGAGCAGGATGATGTCGGCGCGCGACGCGGCATGGCGCGCCAGCAGGTCCTCGCCGCGCGTAACGAGCGCAACATCGACCGCCGTGCCCGTATCGCTCGACCAACGGTCGATCATCCGGTGCAGTCTATCTAGAAAAGCGACGTCATCGTCGCAGGCAATAATCTTGAGCATTCGGGCCCCCTTAGTAGTTCGATTTTGCCACATTGGGCGCGTGCCGCTCGCGGGGGAGCGCCCGTTCGTGCCTCATGGTGCGCAACTCGCGCCGAGCGGTATTGCGGTGGCGAAAGATGCCTCCTGCGCTATCGAGAGCTCGGCTATCCTCAGCTTGCCAGTTCGAATATGGACTTGCCGCATGGTCGAATCTTTATTTCAACTTTACACCTAGGTTTACAGCTGTCTTGTCAGCTGTAAACCTAGGTGTCATACTAAAGCCCCAAGATTCGCCAAAAGAGAGGGGCCTTGATGGCACAGAGCGCGAACATGGATGCGTCGGAGCTTGCACGCGATATCGCGGCCGGCCTAGCATCGGCAACGACGGCAACGGAGCGCGCGGCACTGGTGCCCGCAGAGCTCGTCGAGGCCATTCAGCAACTAAAAACCCAACGTGACGCGGTGATCCTGGCGCACTACTATGTGGCGCCTGAGGTCCAAGCCGTTGCCGATTACGTCGGCGACAGCTTCTACCTGGCAAAGCTTGCCAAGAGCCTGCCGCAGCAGACCATCGTGCTGTGTGGCGTGGAGTTTATGGGCGAGAGCGCCAAGCTGCTCAATCCCACCAAGACGGTGCTGCTGCCCGAGCCGGGCGCGGACTGCCCCATGGCTCACATGGTCAAGCGCGAGACGGTCGACGCGGCGCGCACCGAGTACGGCGACGACCTGGCCGTGGTCTGCTACGTCAACTCCACGGTCGAGATCAAGAGCTGGAGCGACGTGTGCGTCACCAGCTCCAACGCCGTTAAGATCGTGTCCGAGCTGCCGCAGCAGCATATCCTGTTCATTCCCGACCAAAACCTGGGCCGTTTCGTAGCCGAGCAGGTGCCGCAAAAGCACGTCATCCTCAACAACGGCTACTGTCCGCGCCATCACATCATCACCGTTGAGCAGATCGTCGACGCGCAGGAGGCGCACCCCGACGCGCTCGTGCTGGCGCACCCCGAGTGCAAGGCCGACGTCCTGGCCGAGGCCGACTACATCGGCTCCACCGCCGGCATTATCAAGTACGCCGAGGAGTCGGACGCGAGCGAGTTCATTATCGTGACGGTCCGCGGTGTGCTCTACGAGCTCGAGCGCCGCTGCCAGGGCACCGGCAAGAAGTTTTACTTCCCCGCGGTGCAGCCCACCTGCGTCAACATGGATCTCATCACGCTCGAAAAGCTCGTGCGCTGCCTGGAGACGGGTGAGGGCGAGGTGCAGATCGGCGTGTCGGACGAGGCTGCCGACCAGGCCAAACTTACGCTCGACCGCATGCTCGAGTACGCAGCACGCTAGAACAATGTGGCATGAGGGACGGTTCCTTATGTCACATTCAAGGGAGAGGATTCCTGTGGAAACCAAGCAATACCCCGATATGGAGTGCGACGTCGTCATTGCCGGCTGCGGCGTAGCGGGCCTGTACGCGGCGCTCAACCTGCCGACGAGCACGCGCGTGATCATGCTCTCCAAGGGCGCGGTCGACGAGTGCGATTCGATGCTCGCGCAGGGCGGCATCTGCGTGCTGCCCGAGGGCTCGGACTACGATGCCTTCTTTGAGGACACCATGCACGCCGGCCATTACGAGAACCGCCGCGAGAGCGTCGACATCATGATTCGCTCGAGCCGTTCGGTCATCAACGACCTGCTGGCCATGGGCGTGGACTTTGAGCGCAAGGCCGACGGCAGCCTCGACTTTACCCGCGAGGGCGCACACAGCCGCCCGCGCATCGCCTTCCATGCCGATATTACGGGCAAGGAGATTACGACCAAGCTGCTCCAGGCTGTCCGCAAGCTGGACAACGTGCAGATTCTCGAACACGTTGCCATGACCGACATCCTGACCGCCGAGCGCGATGGCGCTACGGTGTGCGCCGGCGTCGTCGCCGTTCCCGTGGACGAGGATAACTCGGTTCGTCCCGCCGACGAGCTGGCAAATGCCGCTGAGGGCGTACATGCCGGCAAGCCGTTTAAGATCCATGCCCGCCATACGCTGTGGGCAACGGGTGGTATCGGTGGCGTGTACGACCATTCGACCAACTACCCGCAGCTCACCGGTGACGCCTGCTACATCGCGCAGGAGCACGGCATCACGATGGAGCACCTGGACTACGTGCAGATTCATCCCACGGGACTGTTCTCGCCGCAGCCGGGCCGCACCTTCCTGATCAGCGAGAGCTGCCGCGGCGAGGGCGCGATTTTGCTCAACGCCGCCGGCGAGCGCTTTACCGATGAGCTCCAGCCGCGCGATGTGGTCGCTGCCGCCATCCGCGAGCAGATGAAGCGGGACGGCGTCGAGCACGAGTGGCTGAGCTTTGCCCCCGTCGAGCGCGACGTGGTGACCGGGCACTTTGCCAATATTCGTGCGCGCTGTCTGGAGGACGGCCGCGACATCTTGGACGAGCCCATTCCCGTCACACCCACGCAGCACTACTTTATGGGCGGCGTGTGGGTCGACAAGGACGGCCGCACCTCGATGCCCGAGCTCTACGCCGCCGGCGAGACGGCTTGCAATGGCGTGCACGGCAAGAACCGCCTTGCATCGAACAGCCTGCTCGAGGCGCTGGTCTGGGGTCGTCGCGCCGCGTGGTACATGCGTACCGGCGAGTCACTGGCCGTGGAGCAGGCCGGTGAGCCCGCGCTTGACGGGCGTCACCGCGCCCTGAGTGCCGATACCCTTGCAATCGATGATTTGGCCCGTGCCGCCGGCACGCAGGCCGTGGAGGAGTAGACCATGAATCCCATTACCATGAAGCTCGTCGTCGATGATCTGATTCTGCAGGCTCTGCGCGAGGACATTACCTTTGAGGACGTGAGCACGGCGAGCGTGTGTCCCACGGCACGTCCCGCCACGGTGGAGCTTATCGCCAAGGCCGATGGCATCATCGCGGGCTTGGATGTGTTCGCTCGCACCTTTGAGCTGCTGGATCCGCAGAGCTCTGTGTTGTTAGATGTCGCGGACGGCGACGAGGTGCACGCCGGCGACCACGTGGGCCAGGTGCGCGGCGATGCGCGCGTACTGCTTTCGGGCGAGCGCGTGGCGCTCAACTACCTGCAGCGCATGAGCGGCATCGCTACTTACACGCATCGGATGGCGGCTGCGCTCGAGGGCACCAAGACCGTGCTTGTCGACACGCGCAAGACCACGCCGGGCATGCGCGTCTTTGAGAAGGCCGCAGTCGAGATCGGCGGTGGCAGCAACCACCGCTATAACCTGTCGACGGCTGTCATGCTCAAGGACAACCACATCGACGCCGCCGGTGGCGTGGCGCGCGCGATTGAGATGGCGCGCGCCCATGCGTCGTTTACCACGACGGTCGAGATTGAGTGCGAGAACCTGGACATGGTACGCGAGGCCGTGGAGGCCGGTGCCGACATCATCATGTTCGACAACATGACCCACGATGACATGGCTACTGCGATTGAGCTTATCGCCGGTCGTGCCAAGACCGAGTGCTCGGGCAACGTAGACGCCGACAACATTCGCGCCCTGGCCGACCTGGGTGTTGACTATATTAGTTCGGGCGCTCTGACGCACTCTGCGCCGATCCTCGACCTCTCGCTTAAGCACCTGCGTCTACTGGACGGTAAATAATGGACGCCCGCGAGCGTCGCCGTTCCATCATGGCCGTGCTCGAGGAAGCCAAAGATCCTGTCTCGGGCAGTGCGCTTGCCCGCGAGGTGGGCGTGAGCCGTCAGGTTGTGGTGCAGGACATCGCCCTGCTGCGCGCCGACGGGCACGATATCGTCGCCACCAATCGCGGCTATGTGCTACAGGAGGCGGCGAGCAGCCCGGCTGTGCCCACGCGTCTGGTCAAGGTACGCCACAGTGTGGAGCAGGCGGGCGATGAGCTCACGAGCATCGTCGACGCGGGCGGCGCCGTGCTCAACGTGATCGTCAACCACCGCGTGTACGGTAAGATCACAGCCGACCTGGACATCCGCAATCGTCGCGATGTCGAGCGCTACCTACACGATATCGAGAGTGGCAAGAGCTTTCCGCTATTAACGGTGACGAGTGGCTATCACTTCCATCGCATTGCGGCAGATGACGAGCAAACTCTCGACGAGATCGAGGCCATACTCAAGGAGAAAGGCTATCTGGCAGACCTGATGCCCTACGAGGACGGTCTGTCGTAGCCGATGCTGCAAACGTCCCTAAGCGGCAATCTGACGTTCAATCGTCGGTCGCGTACAAAAGTACGCTTCCCTCCTCTTTCACGTCACCTTGCTCGCTTAGGGACGTTTTCGCTGACGTGAGCTCAACCTGCGACGGTGCCTAATTGGTTATCCGCACAAAAAAGGAGGCCTCCGCGGCGATGCGGAGGCCTCCTTTTTGTGCACGGTGTACTTGTGAGTGTGCAAGTGGGGGAGTTATTACTCCTCGACGATCTCGGTGATCGCGCCAGCGGGGCAAGCGTCCTGGCAAGCGCCACAGGCGACGCAGGAGTCCTCGTCAGCGACGGTAGCGACGTCCTGGAGCTCCAGAACGCCAGCGGGGCAGGAGTCGACGCAAACGCCACAAGCGATGCACTCGTCGGCATCAATTACGGGATGAGCCATGGTAGTTTCCTCTCTGTTGACCGACGCTACAGGCGATGCGCGCCGGTTTGATTCGGGCAAAAACATACCACGGGAGCGACCGTTTGCAATACCCTCTGGCCGGCATCTTCATACCGTTCGCCGAGTATGCCAAGGTTTACTAAAAAACGCGCAGGTGGGGCCGTTGAGCTGCGCAAATGTTAGCTAAAGGTGACTTGAAATATTGAGCTATTGAGCGCGCCTGCGGAAAGGGCATCCCGGAATCGACGCTCAAAACGGGTCGCGCTTTCCTCGGGGGTGCCCCAAGATCGTTCCGTGTGGCTCCGGCCCAAACCTCAGCCATCTCTACATAGATTTCGATAGATTTGCCGAGAACTCAATCAGCTCGTCTACCTGCGCATTTGAGAACCTAAACTCTCGGCAATAAGAAATCTTATATGAATTGACTTAGATTTTGTATATTCCGGCCCATAAGGGGATACACTACATCCTGAAAGACAAGCCGAAACACCGCTCGGCAGACCGCCGAGTCGGTGCAAACGCACAAGAGAGAGGGAATTTCTAATGGGCAAGATTCTTGGTATCGACCTTGGTACTACTAACTCCGCAATGGCCGTTCTCGAGGGCGGTTCTCCGACCATTATCGTGAACGCCGAGGGCGACCGCACCACCCCGTCAGTCGTGGGCTTCCGTGCCGACGGCGACCGCGTCGTGGGTAAGGCCGCTAAGAACCAGGCGGTCACCAACCCCAAGAACACCGTGTTCTCCATCAAGCGCTTCATGGGCCGCAAGTACTCCGAGTGCACCTCCGAGATCAAGACCGTGCCGTATGAGGTCAAGGAGGGCCAGGGTGGCCGTGCCGTCGTCGACATCGAGGGCAAGGATTACACCGCCGAGCAGGTGAGCGCCATGACGCTCGCAAAGATGAAGGCCGACGCCGAGAAGTATCTGGGCGAGACCGTCACCGACGCCGTCATCACCGTTCCGGCCTACTTCAACGACGCCCAGCGTCAGGCCACCAAGGACGCCGGTAAGATCGCCGGTCTCAACGTCAAGCGTATCGTCAACGAGCCGACCGCTGCTGCTCTTGCCTATGGCCTGGACAAGCAGGGTACCGACCAGCGCATCCTGGTCTTCGACCTGGGCGGCGGCACCTTCGATGTCTCCATCCTCGACCTCGCCGACGGCGTGTTTGAGGTTCTGTCCACCTCGGGCGACAACCACCTGGGCGGCGACGACTGGGATCAGCGCGTCATCGACTGGATGGCCGATAAGTTCCAACAGGAGAACGGTGTCGACCTGCGCCAGGACCCCATGGCCCTGCAGCGTCTGAAGGAGGCCGCCGAGAACGCCAAGAAGGAGCTCTCCGCCGCCCAGCAGACCACCATCAACCTGCCGTTCATCACCATGAACCAGTCCGGCCCGCTGCACCTCAACTACACGCTGACCCGCGCCGAGTTCGAGAAGATCACCCGCGACCTGCTCGAGCGCTGCAAGCAGCCTGTCACCAACGCCCTGCGCGACGCCAAGCTTAAGCTCTCTGATCTGACCGAGGTCATCCTCGTCGGCGGCTCCACTCGTATGCCCGCCGTCCAGGAGCTCGTCAAGACCATGACCGGCAAGCAGCCCAACATGTCCGTGAACCCCGACGAGGTCGTTGCCGACGGCGCTGCCGTCCAGGGCGGCGTGCTTACCGGCGACGTCGAGGGCATCCTGCTGCTCGACGTTACCCC
Organism: uncultured Collinsella sp.; assembly: GCA_938039325.1. Taxonomy (GTDB): domain Bacteria; phylum Actinomycetota; class Coriobacteriia; order Coriobacteriales; family Coriobacteriaceae; genus Collinsella. Next base: position 25,737 of record CALHUX010000001.1, read on the forward strand.
GCTGTCGCTGGGCGTCGAGACCATGGGCGGCATCATGACCAAGATGATCGACCGCAACACCACGATCCCGACCTCCAAGACCGAGGTCTACTCCACCGCTGCCGACAACCAGACCAGCGTCGAGATCAACGTGCTCCAGGGCGAGCGCGAGCTTGCCCGCGACAACAAGTCGCTCGGTAAGTTCCAGCTGACCGGTATCCCGGCTGCCCGCCGCGGCGTGCCGCAGATCGAGGTCACCTTCGACATCGACGCCAACGGTATCGTCAAGGTCTCCGCTAAGGACAAGGGCACCGGCAAGGAACAGCAGATCACCATTTCCGGCTCCACTGCTCTGTCCGACGACGAAGTCGATCGCATGGTCAAGGACGCCGAGGCTCATGCCGAGGAGGACAAGAAGCAGAAGGAAGAGGTCGAGGTCCGCAACCAGACCGACAGCCTGTGCTACTCCACCGAGCAGACCCTCAACGAGCTGGGTGACAAGGTTTCCGCCGACGTGAAGTCCAAGGCCGAGGCCGCTATCGCCGACGCTAAGAAGGCGCTCGAGGGCTCTGACGTCGAGGCCATCAAGGCCGCCGGCGAGTCCCTGCAGTCCGTGGCCTATGAGCTGGCCCAGGTTGTCTACGCCGATGCTCAGCAGCAGACCGACGGTGCCGCTGGCGCCCAGCCTGCCGACGATGACGTTGTCGACGCCGACTACGAGGTTGTGGACGACGAGGACAAATAATCATGTCCGCCCGTAAAGCTCGCACGGAGGCGGCCGCCGCTGGCGCCGCCCCCGTTGACTCTGAGGAGAAGGACGTGAAGATTCCCGTAGAGGCCGTCGACGATACCGAGGCCAACGAGGCCGAGGCCGCCGAGGCTGCCGAGAACCAGGTAGAGGATTCCAACAAGGAGGCGACGATGACCGAGGACGAGATGGTGGAAGCCGCTATCCGCGCCGGTGAGGAAGCCGCCGACAACGACTTTAAGCTCAAGTTCGAGCAGGCCCAAAAGGAGCTTGCCGACGTGCGCAGCGAGCTCGATGCTGCGGCAGAGGCCCAGAAGGCCGCCGAGGACAAGGCAAAGGACGCCACCGAGCGTACCGCCCGTCTGCAGGCCGACTGGGAGAACTTCCGTCGCCGCACTGCCAACGAGCGTATCGCCGAGCGCGAGCGCGCGACCGAGAAGCTTGTTACCGCGCTGTTGCCGGTGGTTGACGATATCGAGCGTGCAATCGACCATGCCCGTAGCCAGGAGCTTTCCGAGGACTTTAAGCAGTTCGTCGATGGCGTTGACGCGGTACATGCCAAGCTGCTCGATGTGTTTGCGCACGAGGGCGTTGAGCCCATCGACCCCAAGGGCGAGGCGTTCGATCCGCTCGAGCACCAGGCTGTGGGTCGCGTCGAGGACGCATCGCAGTACGACGAGACCGTCAACGACGTGTATCAGAAGGGCTACCGCATGGCGGATCGCATCCTGCGCTCCGCGATGGTGACGGTGACCTACGGTGGCGAGAAGCGCCCCGCACCGGAGCCCGAAGCGGCGCCCGAGGATGCTGCGGCCGATACGGCCGAGAGCACCGAGGAGTAATTGAGAAGGGCCCCGGGGCAACACCCGGGGCCCTTTCTGGCCTAGTGCCATATGAAAGCATGAGCCGTCGTCTGCTGGGCGGCGGATGAAACAGGAGAGGAGCTACGATGGCTGCAGGCAAAACCTTCTATGACATCCTGGGCGTATCCAAGAGCGCCTCCGACAAAGAGATCAAGAGCGCGTTTCGCAAGCTCGCGCAAAAATATCACCCCGATGCCGGCGGCGACGAGGCCAAGTTTAAGGAGATTAGCGAGGCCTACGAGACGCTTTCGGACGAGAAGAAGCGCAAAGAGTACGACCAGATGCTCATGTTTGGCGGCATGCCGGGCGCGGGCGGCGCGTATAGCGGCGGCTACGGCGCCGGTGCCGGCGCGAGCGGCTGGGGCGATATCTTCGACAGCATCTTTAGCGGCAACGGCGCCTGGGGCAGCGATTGGGGCTCGGGCTTTGCCGGGGCTGCGGGCGCTGCCGGTGCGGGCGCGGGCCGCAACCGCGCGCGCAAGGGCGGCGACCTGTCGCTGACTGTCGACGTAACGGCCGAGGACGCGTTCCGCGGCGTGACGCACAAGGTCACCTACCGCATTCCCTCGACGGGCGAGCAGCAGACCATCACGGTCTCGGTGCCTGCGGGTGCGGTCGACGGCGGCAAATTGCGTTACAAACGCCGCGGCGAGTACGGCGTTGCCGGAGGCGAGCGCGGCGACCTGGTCGTGACCACGCACGTGGAGGAGCATCCGCTGTTTAAGCGCAAGGGTGCCGATGTGACTATGGAGGTGCCGATCTCGGTCTACGAGGCGGCGCTCGGCTGCACGGTGGATGTGCCCACGCCCGGCGGCGCGACGGTTCGTCTGAAGGTGCCCGCTGGCACCCAGACGGGCAAGAAGTTCCGCTTTAAGGAGATGGGCGCGCCCGATGTTAAGCACCGCGGGCGCACGGGTGCGCTGCTCGTCGAGATCAAGGTGCAGGTTCCCACGAGCCTGTCCGACGATGAGCGCGATGCCATGACCAAGCTGCGCGAGGCCGACACGCGCGATTATCGCGAGAAGGTCAACCGTTACAAGGCGACGTTCTAGCTTGGTTGCGTGGCCCACGGGCTGGCCGCAGGCTTATGATGGAGATGTGCGAGACGGAAAGGGGTCAGGTAGCATGGCCGAGGACAATAGGAACAAACCGCTGTATATGATCAGCGTGGCGGCCGAGCTGACCGGCATGCACCCGCAGACTCTGCGCGTCTACGAGTCCAAGGGCCTGGTGAATCCTCAGCGCTCGGGCGGTAACACGCGCCTGTATTCGCGTGCCGATATCGAGCGCCTGGAGCTCATCAACCAACTGACCGACGAGGGCATCAACCTCGCCGGCGTGGTGCGCATCCTCGATATGAAGGAGCGTGCTGAGGAGCGCGAGCGCGAGAACGAGAAGCTCCGCGCCCGCGTACGCCAGCTCGAGGACGAGCTGCACGAGTACAAGATGCAAAAGAAGATTACCGCCCTGGCCCCGCGCGACGGCTCGGTCAACCCCGAGCAAGTCATGCGCAAGCTGCTGGGCGCCGGCGGGGATTTGTAGTTACGCGGTTTTAGCAAACCGCGTAACGGCTCGACGCTGCAAGCCCGCCAGAGCGGCAATCTGCCTTTCAACTTCGGCGGCATGA
>CALHUX010000002.1:0-157225 GCA_938039325.1 uncultured Collinsella sp.
ATTGCAGGCGCAGACCATATATTCTACCCGGCTACAGTAACTATCCAGAAGAAAGAGGTCGTAGTAGAATCACCCGACGTCCCCCATCCGGTGGCTGTCAGATACAATTGGGCTGATAACCCAGATGGAAACTTATACGGAATATCCGGCTTACCGACAGCCCCCTTCCGCACAGACAATTGGTGATAAAACTTGCTTATCTTTATTTTTCCACGAAAAGGGCCCTTCAGTTATTAGTAATATATCTATATTTGCAGTCTCTTTTCAAGAATACTAATTAAAAACGCATAGCTATGGGAATGGTTATAGGAATAGATGTGGGTGGAAGTACTACCAAAATTATCGGTGTGGACAAAGAAGGAATCAAACATCCGATGATTGTCAGGGCGGCAGACCCCATCACTTCTCTATTTGGAGCTTTCGGGAAATATATATATGATAATAACATTAGTTTGGGTGAGATAGAAAAAGTGATGCTCACAGGAGTGGGAAGTGCTTATGTCAACCAACCCCTTTACGGATTACCTACCGAGCATACCGACGAGTTTCTAGCCAACGGATTAGGTGCGCATTATGGCTCGCAATTGAAAAATCTGATTGTTGTAAGTATGGGAACAGGAACTTCTTTCGTCAAAGTGGAGGACGGAAAGATTCAACATATCGGCGGCATCGGTATCGGTGGAGGAACCATTCAGGGACTATCCAGATTATTGCTAAAGACACACGACATTCACCAAGTGGTAGAAATGGCACAAAAAGGAATAGTGGAAAACATAGATTTACAGATAAAGGATATCTGCAATGCCGCCCTGCCGGGGCTCCCGGGTTCTGCAACGACTCGGCCGTTCGGGTCAGGTGGGGCTGAATGGAATTTGGTGAATGAGGGCGCCGTTGGCGCCTTCATTCTTTATGTATGTTGGGAGCGCCAGGTGGTGGGGGTGGTGCTGGTGTATTGTCTGAAGGCTTGGGCGAAGGCGGCCTGCTGAGGGTAGCCTAGACGCTCTGCCACCTGCGCTATCGTGAGCGCGCTATCGGCCAAAAGGTCCTGTGCTCGCTCCATACGGCGTCTGCGAATGTAGGCGCCCAGGGACTCGCCAGTTTGGGCCTTAAAGGTGGCGCATAGTTTGGAGCGGCTTGTGTAGAGCCTCTCGGCCACCTCGTTGATACCCACGCGTCTGCCTTTGTCGAGCGTGCGCTCAATCATTGCCGTTGCTTCTTCGGCAATGGTTATGCTGACACGTGTGTCTGCCGCCTGCCACGCCTGCTTGTGGGCCGCGCGCGAACAGGCGAGCTCCGCGACCATGGTCTCCACGATGCCTTGCATATAGACGTGTCCGCCTACGGTGCGGGCGCGGTCCTCGTTAATCCGGCGCAGCGTGTGGCAGATGGCAGACGTCGCCTCCTCGTGCCACGACTCGGCAAACGCTTCAAAGACTCCCGCGAACTCAGTGGGATACCGATGCTCCAGCTCGTCAAAATACCCAGGCAAAAAGAGCACCGAGCGCGAGTGATAAAGCCGCCCTGCAAACAGTGGGCTTAACTCCTCGCCACAGTTATCTTGGATAAAGCTGCACACGGCATTGCTTGGCCACGGTCCATGCAGCGGCTTGAGGTTCGCAGGCGTTATGCCGGCTTCGGGCATGCACATGAGCGTGGGCGCGCTGACCTCGCTCACGCACGCGTACGGTTCGGGCGTGTATTCGGCTAGCTGCATGTTGTGCGTCGGGGTAATGAAATGCTCCATGACGATGCAGGTGGGGGAAAGGGGCATGATCCATGCGCGTCCGTGTGCCCGATCGTTTGCCACCTCGCCGGTAAAGACGGCGCCCTTGCCGGAAAGCTGCAGACCAAACTGCTCAAACTGCGGTGCGTAGAGCTCGGTTATATCGGTTGCTGCCCGCCGCATTTTCAAAAGCGTCCCCTTCATTTGCGAAAACGTCCACGCCTGGCCCAATTGTGTGCCCTGGCTAACACGCCCATGATAAGTTTCTTACGGTTAACTCTCAAGCCGTTAGAAAGGAATCTCATGGCAAAGGGATCAAAAAAGGAAGGCGGCGGCATCGGCGAGCTACTTGCATATGCCGGTGACCGTAAATTCCTAACGTATTTGGGCATGGCCCTCTCGGCGTTCTCGCAGCTGTTGAGCTTTGGCCCGTACGTGTGCATCTGGCTTGTTGCGCGAGACCTGATTGCCGTGGCGCCCAACTGGAGCGAGGCCGCCGACATCGCGATGTATGGTTGGTGGGCTGTTGGTTTTGCCCTGGCAAGCATCGTGGTCTATTTCGTGGGGCTCATGTGCACGCACCTGTCCGCGTTTCGCTGCGCATCCAATATCCGCAAGGCTACGAGCGAACATCTGCTTAAGCTGCCGCTCGGCTACTTTGACACGCACGCCACCGGTGAGCTGCGCCGTATCGTAGACGGCTGTGCCGCCTCCACCGAGACGCTGCTCGCGCACATGCTGCCCGATATCGCCGGTGCCACCGCCATGGTCGTGGGCCTGCTTGTGCTGCTATTTGCCCTCGATTGGCGTTTGGGCGCGGCATGCTTAATCTCGGTCGTCGTTTCGTTTTGCGCCATGGCCGCCATGATGAGCGGCAAGGGCGCCGAGTTTATGAAGGCTTACATGGGCGCGCTGGTCAAGATGAACAAGACCGGCACCGAATACGTACGCGGCATCCCCGTGGTCAAGGTATTCCAGCAGACGGTCTACTCCTTTAAGGCGTTCCACGATGCGATCGCCGAATACGCCGATATGGCGCAAAACTATGCGGGTACGTTTTGCCGGGGTCCGCAGGTGCTCAACCTTACTGCGCTCAACGGCCTTGTGGCATTTCTTTTGCCTGTGGCGCTGCTGCTGGCGCCGGGCGAGACGGACTTTGCACGCTTTATGACCAACTTCACGTTTTACGCGATTTTTTCGGCCGTGGTGCCGACGGCCATGACCAAGCTCATGTTTGTGGGCGAGGCCTCTCAGATGAGTGCCGATTCGCTGGCTCGTATTCGAAGCGTCATGGGTTCCAAACAGCTCTCCGTGCCTGCCCAGCCCAAGCACTCCGCCGGTAGCGATGTGCGCTTTGAGGACGTGAGCTTTACGTACGAAGGTGCCGAAGCACCTGCCGTTAGCCATGTGAGCTTTAACGTTTCCGCGGGTAGCACCCTCGCCCTGGTGGGTCCCTCGGGCGGCGGTAAGTCAACCTGCGCCAGCCTGATCCCGCGTTTTTGGGATGTTTCTTCGGGTCGAGTGCTCGTAGGCGGTGTGGACGTTCGCGACATGGACCCGCACGAGCTTATGGACCAGGTTGCCTTCGTGTTCCAGACCAACCAGCTGTTCCGGCAAACACTTGCCGATAACGTGCGTGCCTCCAAGCCCACGGCCACTGACGACGAAGTGCGTGCGGCCCTCTCCGCAGCTCAGTGCGACGACATTGTGGCCAAGCTCCCGCAGGGTATTAACACCATGCTCGGTGCTGGAGGGGCATATCTTTCGGGCGGCGAGGTGCAGCGCGTAGCACTCGCCCGCGCGATCCTTAAAGACGCGCCTATCGTGGTGCTCGATGAGGCCACGGCGTTTGCCGACCCCGAGAACGAGGCGCTCATCCAGCGTGCCTTTAGCAAGCTGGCGGCGGGTCGCACAGTCATTATGATCGCGCACCGGCTTTCGACCGTGGTGGGGGCCGACAAGATCGTGGTGCTCAACCAAGGTAGCGTGCAGGAGACTGGCACCCATGCCAAGCTGCTGTCCCAAAACGGTCTATACGCCAAGATGTGGGCCGAATACGAACAGGCCGCGAGCTGGAAGATCACTGCTGCCGCGGATGCCGCCGTCACGAAGGGAGGCGAGGCCTAAATGTTCGCCTCATTCCAAAAGAAGTACTTCCTATCCGATAAAGGCGTCGCCGGCGTAAAACGCGGCATTTTCTGGACCGCACTCACCAATCTCATTACCATGACCGGCATGGGCTTATTGTTCCCGGTCATGGCCGGTTTTGTCGAACATCTCGCCACCGGTGCCGACCTGCCGGATGCCCTGCCGATTGTGGGCGGCCTCCTGGTCTTTTTCGTGTTGCTCTTTGCCTCTAACTGGCAGCAGTATTACTACACCTACTGCATCTTTTACGAGGAGTGCGGCAAGCAGCGTATGGAGATTGCCGAGCGCTTGCGCAAGCTGCCGCTGTCGTTTTTTGGCCGTCGTGATCTGGCCGATTTAACCGAGACCATTATGGGCGACGTCCAGGCCATGGAGCACGCCTACAGCCACGTGCTGGGAGAGCTTTGGGGTGCCATCATCGCAAGCGCCATTGTGTTCGTGGCGTCGCTGTCCTTTTGCTGGCAGCTGGCGATCGCGGCGTTTTGGAGCGTGCCCGTGGCCTTTGCCGTGCTGTATCTGACACGCGGCCCCATGACCCCGGTGTTCGACCATGTGCGTGCCGAGAAGGTCAAGGTTACCGAGGCGATCCAGGAGACGCTCGACTGCGTGCGCGAGATCCGCGCCACCAACCAGGAGGCTCATTATCTTGAGGGGCTCAACGCCGTGATCGATGCCGAGGAGCGCGAGACCACCAAGGGCGAGCTCGCCAATGGGCTTTTGGTCAACTCCGCCTTTGCCATCCTGCGCCTGGGGATTGCCACCACGTTGGTCACGGGCGCTGCGATGGTCGCCTCCGGCCAGGTCGACTTTTTGATGATGTTTGCCTTCCTGCTTATGGTGAGCCGCATCTATGCGCCCTTTGATCAGGCGCTGATGCTGATGTCCGAGCTGTTTGCCGCCGAGTCGTCGGCCAAGCGCATGCGTTCCATCATGGAAGAGCCCGTGGCGCGGGGCAGCGAGCAGTTTGAGCCCGTAGGCCACGATGTGGTGTTCGATCACGTGGCATTTGGCTATGGTGCGGGCGAGGACGGCCGCGCCGGCGAGAAAGTTCTTACCGATGTGAGCTTTACCGCCAAGGAAGGCGAGGTCACGGCACTGGTCGGTCCTTCGGGTTCCGGCAAGTCTACGGTGAGCCGCCTGGCTGCGCGCTTTTGGGACGCCACCGAAGGCACGGTCACCGTGGGCGGCGTGGATGTTGCGAGCGTGGATCCCGAGGTGTTGCTGCGCGACTACGCCATTGTGTTCCAAGACGTGCTGCTCTTTGACGACACGGTGATGGGAAACATCCGTCTTGGTCGTCGCGATGCCACCGATGAGGAAGTGCTTGCTGCCGCGCGTGCCGCCAACTGCGACGAGTTTGTGAGCCGCATGCCGCAGGGCTATGACACCATGATCGGCGAGAACGGCTCCAAGCTGTCCGGCGGTGAGCGCCAGCGCATCTCTATCGCCCGTGCGCTGCTCAAAGACGCGCCTATCGTGCTGTTGGACGAGGCGACGGCGAGCTTGGATGTGGAGAACGAGACCGTGGTTCAGCAGGCGCTCTCCCGTCTGCTTGCAGGTAAGACGGTTATCGTTATTGCCCACCGTATGCGTACGGTGGAAAATGCCGACAAAATCGTTGTACTCAAGGATGGTGTGGTTGTCGAGCAGGGCACTCCGGCGCAGCTCAAGGCGGCAGGTGGAGAATTCGCCCGCATGGTGGCGCTGCAAAAGGAAGCAGCTACCTGGCAGTTGTAAGAAGGGGCAAAGGGACAGTCCCTTTCTCACATTGGCAATCGGTTACTCCGCATCGTTAATTTTCAAAAGGTTAGCCATGGCTGACCTAGATAGTTAGATAAAATTGAGATATTTCAAAAGCGTGCTCGAGCAAACTTGTTTACTCGGGTGCTGAAGCACCATGCCGCGTCCAATGCGGCAAAAGGGAGAAGCAACATGAAGAAGTCGACGTTCAATACCCTGCTTGTCGGTGGCGGTTTTCTGCTTGGCACGGCCGGCATCAAGCTGCTTACCAGCGCTCCGGTCAAGAATGCCTGCGTGCAGGGTATTGCGTGCGGTATGCGCATCAAGAACGGCTACCAGGACATGGTCGAGCAGGCCAAGGCTAATGTCGACGACATGGTTGCCGAGGCTGCTTACATCACCCAGAGCGAGGCCGCTGCTGACGAGGCAGCCGAGTAACGCTCCCAGGCACAAACTATGAGATTCTCGATTATTAGCGAGATCCCCGGCAGGACCCGTCTTCAATTGGCGGGTCCTGTGCCAGAGAGCGATCTCGATGCACTTCTAAAGCTCAGTGGCGAAATCGATGGTGTGCGCAAGGTGCGCGTCTACGGCCGTATTGGCCAGATGGCGCTCGAATACGACGAGCAGCGTCGCGCGAGCGTGCTCGACGCCTTGGGCGCACTCGATGCTCAAGCTATCGCTGATGCCAAGTCGGGCTACGTGATACAACTCGAGCCGCGTAAGCACAAGCTCGTCATGGACCTGGCGACACTCGTCGGTGCCCATTACGCACGTCGCTGGTTCTTGCCGACGCCTCTGCGTGCGGTGTTTGTCGTGGCCGGTTACATGGCATTTTTGCGCGCTGCCCTTCATGAGCTCGCGCAGCCGCGCCTGACCGTTCCCGTGCTCGACGCTTCGGCCATCGGCATTTCGTTCGTCAAGCGTGATGTCGACACCGCGGGCCAGACGATGTTCCTGCTCAACGTGGGCGAGCTGCTCGAGGACTACACCCGCGCCATGAGTGAAAACGAGCTCATCAACTCGCTGCTCGATGTGCCCGACAAGGCGCAAAAGGTTGTCGGCGACACCGAGGTAAGCGTTGCCGCGACCGAGCTTGAGCCCGGCGATCTGGTCGCCGTGCGCACCGGCATGTCCATCTGCATCGACGGTGTTGTCGAGCAGGGGAGCGCTATGGTCAACCAGGCGACCCTGACCGGCGAGCCGCTGGCCGTCGAGCGCAGCGTGGGCGACGACGTGTTCGCCGGTACCGTCGTGGAAGACGGCGGCATCTTGGTGCGCGTGCGCGCCAATACGGCGCAAACCAAACTGCGCTCAATCGTCTCGCTCGTGCAGACGGCCGACTCGCTCAAGTCCGAGGGCCAGTCGCATATGGAGGACCTTGCCAACAAGATCGTCCCGTGGAACTTCCTGCTCGCGGGCCTAGTTGCGCTTACTACCCGCAGCCTCATCAAGACCTCGGCGGCACTGATGGTCGACTACTCGTGCGCACTCAAGCTCACGGGTTCCGTTGCCGTCATGACCGCTATGAGCGATGCTGCCAAGATGGGCGTCATGGTCAAGGGCGCGAAGTACTTTGAGTCGTTTGCCAAGGCCGACACCATTGTCTTTGATAAGACCGGCACGCTCACCGAGGCGCAGCCGCGTCTTGCCTGCGTACTCACCACCGATGGCTGGAGCGAGGATGAGGTCCTGCGCCTTTCCGCTTGCCTGGAGGAGCATTTCCCGCATCCGGTGGCGCGCGCCGTGGTCAATGCGGCATGCGAGCGCGAGCTCGAGCACCGCGAGCGCCATGCCGCTGTCGAGTACATCGTGGCGCACGGCATCGCTTCGTCCATTGAAGGACGTCGCGCCATTATCGGCTCGGCACACTTTGTGTTTGAGGACGAGAGCGCGCAGCTCGATTCCGACATTAAGGAGCGCATTGAGTCCCAGATGCAGGGCCTGTCGCCGCTGTACCTGGCGGTCGACGGCAAGGTCGTCGGCGTGCTCGGTATCGAGGACCCGCTCAAACCCGGCGTGCGCGAGGCCATTGCCGACCTGCATGCGCTGGGCGTCAAGCACGTGGTCATGCTCACGGGCGATTCCGAGCGCACGGCCGAGCGCATTGCGCGCGAGGCGGGCGTTGACGAGTTTAAGGCCGAGCTGCTGCCCGAGGACAAGTACGCCTATGTGGAGCGCATTAAGAGCGAGGGGCGCCATGTTGCCATGGTGGGCGACGGCGTCAACGATTCGCCGGCGCTCGGTTTGGCCGACGTGGGCTTGGCGATGGGTGGCGGAAGCGACATCGCCAAGGAGGTCGCCGACATCATCCTGACCGACACGGATCTTGCCGCGATCGTGCGCCTGCGCCGCATGAGTCAGGGTCTCATCGACCGTCTGACGAGTTCGTATTCCAAGGTGATGCTCACCAACTCGGCGCTGTTGGCATTGGGTATTACCGGCATGATCACTCCGCAGACGTCGTCACTGCTGCACAACGGCTCAACGATCGCCTACAGCCTGGGCAACGCAAAGGCGTACCTGCGTTAGCAGACGTGTTCGCCCACGTTATCTGGCCTGCGCCCAGACGGCATCGGTGTCGTCCAGGCGCAGGCCTTTTGCATTTGACCATTTGCTATCCTCTCTATATAGTGTTGCTAGCGACGCTAGCAATTGAAGGGAGCGGGATCAACGTGGGCGCTGTTGGCAGCATGGTGCAGGTGAATGTTCGCGTAGATCGCTCGGTTAAAGAGCGCGCCGAGGAAGCGTTGCGGCTTTCGGGCGGGTCACTGCCCGAGCTCATCAAAAAGGTGGTGGCCAAGGTCGCGCAGGGTGGCGGGCAGTGCGAGGAAGTGCTTGCGGCCGTCGACGACCGGCGGCAGACCGTCGCGCCCGATACTCCGTTCGCCGCATCATGGGCGGCGGCAGATCAGCTTTACGCGGACCTGGGCATCGCTACGTCGCCCGTATCCGACGATCGCGGTTGGGAAACAATCTATTCCGAAGCCATGGACGAGCACTATCGCCAAAAGGGGATGATCCTGTGAGCGGGGCTCCCCTCAAAATAATGGTGGATGCCAACGTATGGGTTGATTCGTTTTGCGCCGACCATGCCGAGTCGCTTGCCGCACGCGCGTTTATTGGGCAGGCGACGGAGGCGGGGGCATTGCTGTTCTTTCCGGTGCATATCGCCAAGGACGTACTGTATGTTGTACAGCACGAACTGAAGCGCAGCGTTCTTGCCAGCGGGGGAGCGCTCGGCGAGGCTTCTGCCCGCGCGATTGGCGATGCGGCGCTGGCGTTTGTTCGGAACATGACCGAAAACGCCACGGCCGTGGGTGCAGATGCGTCGGACCTTTGGCTGGCCGACAAATACTTAGCGCTCCATCGCGATTACGAGGACAACTTGGTACTCGCCGCATGCAAACGCGCCCAGGTTGATTACTTGGTGACCAACGATCGAAAACTGCTCGAACATGCCGATCTTGCAGCAAAGACACCTCGTCAAATGATGCCGATTCTTGCTTTGGCCAAACGCGGCGGCACGGCTATCGGTTGACGCGAGCTGTTCGCGGGCCCCTTGGACGACGATGCGCCAAGGGGCCCGCGTCTGCTATTTACAAAAGCTCGGCCTTGATGGTGGGACTTTCTGCGAGCTGCTCGGCTGCCTTTTCGTTGGAGCTGTCGAGTGCTGCCAGACTGCGGTAGACCCACTCGTTGACCTGGGTGTTCTTGACGCCTGCGGTCTGCATAAGGGCGCCTACCTCGCGGATTGCTGCGAACAGATCGGCCTTGGGACCCGCGAGCTCGACCTCGATACCGTGGTAGGCGGCCACGCCGCGGTTCTCACTCACGTGGTCGATAAAGCCCTCGACGGTTTCAAGCTGCTGGGCGAGAGCTGCATCATCGTCAGCGTCCAGCGCAACAAGGGCGTTCGAAACCGTGAGGGCGGGATGTCCGCAGGGGACAAAGCCTTCGATGACATCCATAGCTTCGGTAATGGTTGAGCCCAGGCCTGCGAGGGCATTGACGAGTTGCTGCTTGGTATCCATAACGGTCCTTTCGACGGATCAATTTTGCTTGGCGAAAATATACGTGACGCGATCGGTAGCAAAAGTGCGAAGTACGGTGCACATTAGGGTCTTCACAGCTCGTGCATAGAACAGCTGTCCACTTTCGGAACGTGGTAAGATAACACTCCACAAGCGGGGCTTGCCCCGCATGTTCCTTGAAAAGTCGACGGTTATCGGGTGTTTGCAGGCCTGATACCATCCAGACTTTCCCAACATTCGGGGGCGACTGGTTTCGACACGATAGCTCTGAGAGAGGAAGCAAGCCGAGGTCCCCTCGCCTCGTTAAACAGGGGTACCGTCAAATTGAATTGACAACAACTCTTCTTTTGAGCCTATGGCTCTCGCTGCTTAGTTTATAGCGGCGCGTCAACCCGGTGATTTCCCCGACACCGGCGCGACGTCATTTTAGGGGAATGCTCCTGCGCACGTAATCGGTATGGCGCGGGCTAAGACCGAACCGGTTAGGACGCCGCGAGCGTGTCGCTGCGCGCAAAGCGTCCGAGACTAAACCAGCGACTGAGCTTGGAGATGCCAATCAGGGGGCTTTCGTGGACCGGAGTTCGATTCTCCGCGCCTCCACCAATAGTTACAGGCAGGTAGATATTCGTATCTACCTGCCTTTTTATTCCTAATCCGTACCGCGGAGAATCGAACTCTGTGCAGGGCGCGAGCGTTAAGCAAACGCGAAGCGTTTGTAGCGAGCGGGCGAGGACGCCGGCAGGCGGCCGAAGCCGGTGCGTATTTGCGAAGCAAATACGCGGATTCTCCGCGCAAAGCCTCAACCCTATATAGATGCGATGTTATCGAATCTCAGCCCGCCATGCGCCGCATCAACGTCGCCCCAGGCGGAAAATCCATCCCAGAATTCCGGCTCAGACTGGGATGCGGTTTCCGGATGACGTTTCAAGCGGAAACTGCATCCCGGAATCGACGCTCGGAATGGGATTCATTTTCCGGAAGACGCCTCAAGCGGAAACTGCATCCCGGAATCCGCGCTCAGAACGGGTCGCGCTTTCCCAATGACGGTCCAAGCGGAAAGCGCATCCCGGAATCCCGCCTCAAACTGGGACGCACTTTCCGCTGCACCTGCCGCCTCGAAAAACCTGCGCGCCCTCCATTCCAAAACTGGGTAGAAGAAAGCCAAAACGCAATCGCAGGAGGTCAATATGACTGCAGAAGATAAGGCAAAGAACGCCGGCAAGGTCGCGCTCGTCTTGGAGGGTGGCAGTTTTCGTGGGCAGTTTACCGCCGGCGGGCTCGACGTTCTCATGGAGGCCGGTGTCGAAATTCCGGCGGTGTACGGCGTCTCGGCCGGTGCGCTCAACGGCGTCAACTACAAGTCGCACCAGATCGGCCGCACCAACCGAGTCAATTTGACCTTCTGCAACGACAGCCGCTACATGGGCGCCGCGTCGTTTGCGTCCACGGGTTCCATCGTGGGCTACGACTTTATCTTCAACGACGTCCAGGACCGCTTGGATCCTTTTGATAACGAGACGTTCGACGCGAGCCCCATTGAGATGTACGCCGTCGCGACGGACATGCTCTTTGGAACCGCCACGTACCTCCCGGTCAAAAGCGCCGTGCTCGATCTCGACGCCGTGCGCGCCTCGACCTCGCTGCCGCTGGTGACGCCGCCGGTCGAGATTGACGGGCACAAATACGTCGACGGCGGCGTGGCCGATTCGGTTCCTATCGAGCATGTGCTCGAGGAGGCCGGCTTCGAGCGCGCGGTTGTCATTGTCACGCAGGACCGCTCGTACGAGAAAAAGCCCTACGAGTTTATGCCTGCCGCGCGCGCCCGCTATGCCGACTACCCCTACCTGCTCGAGGCTATCGAGACGCGCCACGACCGTTACAACATACAGCGCATGCACCTGTGGAAGTATGAGCGCGAGGGCCGTGCGTTGGTCGTCGCTCCGCAAAAGCCGGTCGAGGTCGGCCATGTCGAACACGATCCGGCAAAGCTTTTGGACCTGTATATCCAGGGCCGTCAGGAGGCAAAGCGCTTGCTGGGAGATATCGAGGCGTTTGTCGAGCGTTAACGCTGCGACATCACGGCTCGTGGATGACATGTGCAGAAACTCTGGTCGGAGCCAAAATACCTGTTGACTCGTACGGCGAGCGGGGTAATATGGACGGGTTACTTGCAGAGCCCCGTGAATCTCTGTAACAACACGTACTGTACATGGAGGAGTCTAAGTGATTTCGAAATCGACTCACTACGCCAAGCAGGGCGAGGTCCAGCGCAACTGGGTTCTCGTCGACGCCGATGGTGCTGTCCTGGGCCGTCTTGCCACCCAGATCGCAATGATCCTGCGCGGTAAGAACAAGCCCCAGTTCACGCCCAACAGCGACTGCGGCGACTTCGTTGTCGTCATCAACGCCGATAAGGTCCAGCTTACCGGTAACAAGGCCGACACGAAGACCTATTATCGCCACAGCGGCTACAACGGCGGCCTCAAGGCTGAGAGCTTCCGCCAGGCTATGGAGAAGCACCCGGAGAAGGTCATCGAGCGCGCCGTTCGCGGTATGCTGCCCAAGACCACCCTCGGCCGTGCCCAGATGACCAAGCTTAAGGTCTACGCTGGTGCCGAGCATCCGCATGCTGCCCAGAACCCCACGAAGATTGAGCTGGAGGCTTAAAGATGGCTGAGAACACCGTTGTCTACCAGGGTACCGGCCGTCGTAAGAACGCCGTCGCCCGCGTCCGTCTCGTCCCCGGCACCGGCAAGGTGACCATCAACAAGCGTGACGCCGAGCAGTATTTCGGCCGTCATCAGCTCGTTGAGAACGCCCTTGCTCCCTTCAAGGTGACCGACACCGCCGGTCAGTTCGACGTTATCGCTCTGTGCGATGGCGGCGGCATCTCCGGTCAGTCCGGCGCTCTGCGTCTGGGCATCGCTCGCGCTCTTCTGAACGCTGGCGACTACCGTGCTGACCTCAAGAAGGCCGGTTTCCTTACGCGCGATGCTCGCGTGGTCGAGCGCAAGAAGTACGGCCTCAAGAAGGCCCGCCGCGCTCCCCAGTTCTCCAAGCGCTAAGGTTTTATCTCCTTTCGAGATACAATGTACAAGCGGGGCCTGCCGATTCCTCGGCGGGTCCCGCTTTTCTTTTTCGACTAGGGTGGGCGGTTGCATATCGCCTGCTAGGGAAGGAGCGATCCTATGCCCCAGAACATCTTCGGTACCGACGGCGTCCGTGGCGTCGCCAATGCCGACCTCTCGTGCGACCTTGCGTTTCGCCTGGGCCGCGCGGCGACCAAGTTTCTTGGTCCGGATATCTGCGTCGGCCGCGACACGCGTCTTTCGGGCACCATGCTCGAGAGCGCTCTGACCGCCGGCATCATGGCCGAGGGCGGCCGTCCGCACTGCTGCGGCGTCATCCCCACGCCTGCCGTGGCGCTGCTCACCGTCCAGAACGAGCTCGACGGCGGCATCGTCATCTCTGCTTCGCACAATCCGCCGGAGTTCAACGGCATCAAGTTCTTTAGCCGCAAGGGCATGAAGCTTCCCGACGCGGTTGAGGAAGAGATCAGCGCCTGGGTCATGTCCGAGGAGGCCATGGCTGCCGACACGTTGCCGACCGGCGCCGGCGTGGGCCACATTATCAAGATGAAGGACGCTCGCAAGGCATATGTCGATCATGCCATCGATACGCTCGACGGCCTGAGGCTCGATGGCCTAGTCGTTGCCGTCGACTGCGGCCACGGTGCTTCCTGCCAGACCACGCCCGCTGCGCTGCAGCGCCTGGGCGCCACGGTCCATGCCATCAACACCGATTACTGCGGCACCGACATTAACGTTGAGTGCGGCTCCACTCACCTTGAGCCCCTGCGCGAGCTCGTGCTGTGCACCCACGCCGATATCGGCCTGGCCCACGACGGCGACGCCGACCGCGTGCTGTTCGTCGACGGCGAGGGCAATGAGATCGACGGTGACTACATCCTGGCTATCTGCGGTTCTGACCTCGCCGCCCGCGGCAAGCTCGCCAACTCCGAGATCGTCTCGACCGTCATGTGCAACCTTGGCTTCTCCATCGCTATGAAGGAGCAGGGCTTCGAGATGGTTCAGACCGCCGTGGGTGACCGCTACGTTTTGGAGCGCATGCTCGCGGACGGCGCCGTCATCGGCGGCGAACAGTCCGGCCACATCATCTTCCTGGAGCACAACACCACCGGTGACGGCCTGGTGACGGCTCTGCAGCTGCTGGCCGTGCTCAAGCGCACCGGTCGTACCCTCACTGATCTTGCCGGCATCATGAAGAAGTACCCGCAGGTACTCGTCAACGTGCATTCCGACAACAAGGCCGGCCTGGACGATTGCCAGCCCATTTGGGACGCCGTCGCTGCCGCCGAGAAGGAGCTTGACGGCCGCGGCCGCATTCTGGTGCGCCCGAGCGGTACCGAGCCGCTGGTCCGTGTTATGGCCGAGGCGGAGACGCACGAGCTCACTCAGCGTGTTGTCGACGACATCGTCGAGGTTGTCAAGCGCGAACTTCCCTAATGGTCAAAAACGGGTGCCAAGTGGTAAACTGTTAAAGCTATTTTGATTGATTGGTATGTCCGAGGGGGAGCATGTTCACTAAAGTCCTAAGGTCTTTTGGTATGCGTGGACGAGTTCTTACGCTGGATGCTCCCATCTCGGGCGACGTCATTCCGTTGTCCGAGGTCAATGACCAGACATTTGCCACCGGCCTTTTGGGCCAGGGCGTGGCGATTCAGCCTACCGGCACGCGTGTGATTGCGCCGGCAGACGCCAAGGTCGAGGCCATTTTTCCCACGGGTCACGCCGTTGCGCTCAACACGGTCGATGGCCTAGACGTGCTCATCCACGTTGGTTTGGACACTGTTCAGCTTGAGGGCAAGCATTTTAGCGTGCATGCACAGGTGGGCGATGTCGTCCATAAGGGTGACGTGCTCATCGAGTTCGATCGCGAGGCAATTGCTGCCGAGGGCTACGATGTGACGGTTCCCATCTTGGTGTGCAACTCCGTTGAGTTCTCGAGCATCAAGGGCTCCGTTGGCGAGCATGTCGAGGAGATGGACCAGCTCATCGTTGCTCGCGAACGCTAGCAAGTGCACGTGGCCATTAGCCTACAATTCAAACACGTTTATGGAGGGCGCCCTTGAAAGAGGGCGCCCTCAGTGGCAAGATGGGATTTGTCCGAAGCTAAACGGCTTTGGGTCACCGTGGACGGGCAGGGGCCTCGACGCGGCTAGACACGAGACACATACATTACGCGACCTCGCCCTGGTGGCCGCACACGTTGGTTGCGGCCGACGCGGGCCGCGGGCAAGTGCTTGTAAGGGGAGCCTTGCCTCTCTTGTACGAGAAAGGACGCGTAATGAAGATCATTAAAGCTAAAGACTACGAGGATATGAGCCGCAAGGCCGCCAATATCATCTCGGCGCAGGTTATCCTCAAGCCCGATTGCGTGCTGGGTCTTGCCACCGGCTCCACCCCGATCGGTGCCTACAAGCAGCTCGCTGCTTGGTACGAGAAGGGCGACGTCGACTTTGCCGAGGTCAGCACCTACAACCTGGACGAGTATCGCGGCCTTTCGCACGACGATCCCCAGAGCTATCACTACTTCATGCGTGAGAACTTCTTCGATCACATCAACATCGACCTGAACAACACGCATGTGCCCGACGGTTCCAACCCCGACGCCGCCGCTGCCTGCTCTGAGTACGACAAGATCGTCGCCGCCGCCGGTTACCCGGATCTGCAGCTGCTCGGCATTGGCAACAACGGCCACATTGGTTTCAACGAGCCCGATGACCACTTCTCCAAGGGCACGCACTGCGTCGACCTCACCGAGAGCACCATTCAGGCCAACAGCCGCCTGTTCGACAGCATCGACGATGTTCCCCGTCAGGCCTACACCATGGGTACCCAGACCATCATGTATGCCCGCATGATCCTAGTCGTCGCCAACGGCGAGGCCAAGGCTCAGGCCGTGCATGACATGTGCTATGGTCCGGTTACGCCCGCGTGCCCGGCTTCGATCCTGCAGCTGCACACCAACTGCGTTGTCGTTGCCGACGAGGCCGCCCTTTCGCTCTGCGAGTAGCGCGAATCCTGCATCTCGACATAGCCTTGCCTAAGGCCTCCGCTTTGCGGGGGCCTTTTTGTTATCCCTCTCCGCCCGCTTGACCAAAATCTTGCCGCAAGCTTGATGAATGCCGGATGCCCAACAGCTTGATTCATTCCATACCAGATTCTATGCAAAAATGCCACTAAAAGGTCGTAGACGGTAGCGGGTGCTAGGCGAGTTGAATGACATAGCTGAACCTTGTTCATTTGCGTTACACTGCCGCTTAGATGGGACAAGCTGACAAGCTCATTTACCTGCTTAAAGACCGATTAGTCGGGGGATTAATAACAATCGGCCCTCGCTGTACAAAAACTTGCCGCTTGCGTACCAAAAGACAACCTAGAACACAAGGTCGCTCTATTCATAGCGCGGCTTGTATGGTCTTGCGGTTACAGTGTCCATACGGTCGAGTTGAGGAGCGGGCATGGTAAACGATTTGGGCAGTATGGACGACCTCGAGCTGATGCCGCTGGGCGGTGGCTATATGGTGCGACGCGAACGCTTGATGAATGAGCTTCTCGCCAAGGGCCGAAAGGCCGGCATCGTGGTTCTTTATGCGCCCGACGGGTTTGGGAAGACCTCGGTGCTGCTGCAGTACACCCATGAGGTTAAATGCGACCCGACGCGAGGCCCCGTGCGGATTATCGAGGCCGATCGCGCCACTGGGCGCGAGGTGTTTATGCAGCTCGAGGTGGTTACCGAAGAACTCAAAGACAAACCGCACTCCCTTATCGCGATTGATAATGTGCCAAACCTCGATCAGCACGATACCGAAGACCTCATCGACAGGATTCGCGGCCTGCGCGCTATGGGGGTGGGGGTCTTTATCTCCTGCCGTCCTTCAAATCGTCAACTGATTCATGGGCTGGGCGATTCGGTTAAGATTAATGCGCAGATGCTCAAGGTGCATGCCTATGAGTATTCGGCGTGGGCATCGGCGTTTTCGATCAGCACATCGCTCGACTTTTATCAGCTCACGCAGGGCGTGCCCGAGCTCGTTTCGGCATTGCAGACGGGTCTGTATGGCCAAGGCGACGTAGCCGGTCTGCTCGAAAACGAGATTGTCAACGTATATGGCGCGGCACTTGTCGACCTGGCTTCGCTCGACAATAATGCACTGTTTTGCGTGGCATGTCTCATGATTTTGATGGGCGAGGGCAATATCGCAGAACTCGAGGCTTGCGGGGTGAGGCTATCGATGGTCGACCAGTCCTACTTCGTACGCGACTACCCGATCTTTGGGTTGGACCCCGCCGAGCGGAGTTTTACGTGTCTGGGCACGGAGGATAACGGACGCTTGCGCTTGCGTAAGTTGGTGGCCGAGGTTCGCCCCGAACTTGTTCCGAGGGCGGCCCGGATTTTGCTTAAGGCGGGTAGATGCGATGCGGCGATGGGCCTGGCGGACGCCTTTTTGGACCGTGAAGCGGTCCTTGAACTTGCTGGGCAGTATGGGGTCGATCTGGCTCTGACGGGGCACGGGGCCGATATCTGCCGAGCAGCGCTGGGCACGATCGATGCCGACGATCCGGCTCCAGAGCCAACGCCTGCCGAGGCGCTTGGCGTATATCTGGCAGCGGTCAGCGTGTCCAACACAAAGCTTGCTCGCTATATGGCATCGGTTATCGAGCGCGGGGGCGAACGGGCGGCCTGCGAAATAGACCCTGTTTCATGGAGGGTGGCCCAGACACTGACGGCTGTTTGCTATGGGGACAACGGGCTTGGGCTTCCTACGAACCTGGCCGTGCCAGAAATCGAGACATCCCATACCGCACTCGATATGTTGTCTGCGCATATCGAGGTCAAGCGCTGCCTGACCGAGCGGGGAGATGACGGCGGCGTTCTACAGCAGCTCAAAACGAGCAAGGCCTACGACTGCGAGCTCGACATCGCGGGGATTGTTATACGGGCCGATAGCATGCTAGTGGAGCTCTTTGACGGGTCGTTTGCGGGAACCGACGAGCGCGACGACGAGATGACGGTGGTGCGGGAGGCGCTCGACGTACGTGGGCTTAAGGCGATGGCTATCTGGGTGCGCATGGTGTTGGCGGCACGGCGGCTCCTTTCCGGCCTGCCGGTAACCGACGACGCGGCATTCAACGAGCTCGATCGTTTTGCCGTGCGCATGCGCGACAACCAGATTCAGCTGTTTGGCCTGTTGCTAGAAGGCTGGCAGTCGCTGGCAGAGGGACGGCCGGTTAATGCAAAGTTCCGTGCGGTCCAAGTGCTCAAACTTGCCGAGGAGTCGATTGCGTACATGCGCGATAACGCATTGCTGCTGGAGCGCGCGGCGTATCTGCGTAACACCTCGATGGTTTCGGTGCGCGAGGAAGCGGAGTTGCTCGATATAAGCCAGACGCAGGTTGGTGGCGCAGAAGCATGGATGGTGGCGCTGCATTTAGCTTGCGCGGGGCGAGATAGCGATCTTGCGGCCTGGATGTCCATGAATCGTGCGGGGATTCTAGAGCCATCGTATCGGCTCTTTGCGCGCCTTGCCATGCATTGTCTGGGCGAGCCGGCGACCAGGATTCGCAAGAAGCTTCCCGTGCGCGAGCTGTCGCGGTACTCGCTGCGCGACGATTTGGAAGGGGAGGGCGAGCGCCTGTTCCAGGCCGGCGAGGTTGAAGCCGTTGATACCATCGACCATATCGAGATTCGCATGTTTGGGGCGTTTCGCGCCGAGCGCGACGGGTTTCCCATCACGGACAAAATGTGGCGCCGCAAGAAGGCGGCGACACTTGCCGAGCGGCTTGCGCTGGGCATGGATGCGCTCGTCGATCGTGAGACGCTGGCCATGGAGCTGTGGCCCCATGCCGAGTTCAATAGCGCCCGCAACAACCTGTACTCGACGATATCGCGCTTGCGGTCGGCTTTGGGACCGACGCCGGATGGCAAGTCGTGCGTGCTCATCCAAAATGAATGCATCGGACTCAACGGCGACTACGTCAAGACCGATGTACGGCTGTTTGACCAGATAAGCCGCGAGGTTTTGGGAAATCGCACGGGTGCGCGCGGACCCCATTTAGTTGAGCTGTGCCTTAAGATTGAGCAGCTTTATGCCGGACCGCTGTATGTTCCCAATGGCTGTAACCCCACCTACTTTTTACGTATGCGACGCATTATGCAGTCAAAGTACATCGATTGCATGATTAAGGGAGCAAATGCCGCCCTAGAAGAAAACGACCTGCAGTCGGCGATTTGGCTGGCGGAGTCGGGGCTTCGGCAGGAAACGGCGCGTGAGGATATGGTGCGCTGCGCCATGCGCGTCTACAGTGCGGCGGGGCGGCGGCGCGATATCGTCGAGCTGTACAGCGGGCATATGCACCATCTAAGGGAGCAGGTCAATGGCGTGCCCGAGCCCGAGACGCGGCGTCTATACGAGCGCTTGGTGGAGGGGCGGCTCAATCGCGTGCTGGTCGAGCGATAAAAAACGGGCGCCCGAAGTACTTGGGCACCCGTAAGCTTGCTATGTGTTGGCTCGCCGGATCATTGGCTCTTAGACGAGCTTGATCTTCTCGATGTCCTTGCGCGAGGACTCGCGATACAGCGAGAACTTGCGGCCGATGACCTGGACGACCTCGGCGTGGCAACGCTCGGAGAGCTCTTCGGCGGCCTCGCGGGCGGAAAGACTGGAGCCATCGAGCACGGAGCACTTAACGAGCTCATGCTTCTCCAGGTAGGCGACCGTCTGCTCGACGGTGCCCTCGTTGACATCGGACTTACCGATGATGATGGCGGGGTTGAGGTGATGGGCCATGCTGCGAAGCTGCTTGACCTGGGCTCCTGTCAGTGCCATGGGTTCTCGCTTTCTATGTATGGGGCGCCCCGCGACGGGGCCTTAATCTACGTGAGCTGTCCCACGATAGCGCAGGAACGGCACGGTGTGGAGCGCGTTTGCCCAGTTCGCAAAGAATGCGGATGCCGAACGGGAGAACAACGCGGGTTGCAGGCGGACGTGTACGGCGGCCGAAAGCGGTCTATGGACGGCTCGAAGAGACCGGCTCCCATGCAATAAACGCCCAACGGACCTTGCGGACGTGGTCGAGCATGTAGCGCCCCTGCGGCACGCCCTTGGACCCTGGCTCGCCGGCATGGGGATTTTGAATCATATGCTGAGCGACGTAGACGCGCAGACGGTCGATCTTATCCTCGTTACCGTGCTCGAGCATGCGGGAGAAGTCCGCCATGCCCGCCTCAAGGCTATCGAAGGTATCGCGACGAGGCGATTCAAAGTACGTAACCTGCGGCAGGGCACCCATCTGAATGAGGATGTTGAAGGCGTACACAAAGCCATTGCTGCAGGTAACCGAGGCGCCGATAGCGTTCATCAAGTGCAGATCATAGCGCGGGCTGGAGTTAGCGACCATCGTGACAGCACAACGCCGACGAGCCGTTCGATCAAGCTTGGCAAGCGCATCTTTTAGATTGGTCGTCGTAACCGACCGACTGGCAAAGGCAACATCCACCGCTTTCGCGACCGGTCCAACCAAATCCCAATCATCATCCCAAGCAAGCTCAAGCGGCGTAATAAGATCCTCGAGCCCATAGTACTCAATACCAGCATCAAGCGTGCCCAACATAGCAGGGGAAAAGTCAGCAGCAATCACAGGATGCCCAGCCTGAGCAAGCGGAATAGCAATCGACCCAGCCCCACACCCCATATCAAGCACGGATTCACCAGGCTTTAACGCCAACAGCTTCATAAAGTCCCGGGCATACGGGGCAGTCTCAAGAGGTCGAAAATGTCGAGCTCGCTTATCCCATTCAAAAGAATCATCAGCCCGATGCCGAGCGGCCTGCAGACGCATCCATTCGCCATTCCAATCCGCAGCAAGCAGCTCAGAACGAATCTCCCCATCAACCACGGGCCAACCTCCTCACACAACAAAAAAGCGGCCCCTCCCAAAAGAAGAGCCGCAACAAGCATATATCAGAAAAAGAACCGTTCCAACGCCAAAACGCCGCACCAACCAAGGCGGGCAGAAGCGAAGCGACTGCCACTGAGCCAGAACCCAGCCAAGGTTGAGATGTGCGGGAGCCCCGCCGCCGGGCGGCAGACATATAAGGTCGATCGCGAGTTCCGCACGAGCCGGAGAGCACTTAATGTGCTCTCCGTGCGAGTCAGGACTGTCCGAGCAGGCGACCTTATATGTCTGCCGCCCGGCGGCGGGGCTCCTCGCCTCGTATCCCTAGGCTAGTTCTTGAGCGAGTTCAGCGGCGCCGGGAAGCGTCCACCGCGATGGGCAAGCACGGTGCCGGCGTTGGGGTTCACCGGCATGATGGGCGCACGGCCGAATAGGCCGCCGTACTCGACGCAGTCACCCACGCCCTTGCCGATGGCGGGAATCACGCGGACGGCCGTGGTCTTGTTGTTGATGACGCCGATGGCCATCTCGTCGGCGATGATGCCGGCGATGGTCTCGACCGGGGTGTCGCCGGGGATGGCGATCATGTCCAGGCCGACGGAGCACACACAGGTCATGGCCTCGAGCTTCTCGAGCGAAAGCGCACCGGCCTCGACGGCGGCGATCATGCCGGCGTCCTCGGACACGGGGATAAAGGCGCCGGAGAGACCGCCCACGCTGGAGCTGGCCATGACGCCGCCCTTCTTGACGGCATCGTTGAGCATGGCGAGCGCGCAGGTCGTGCCCGGGCCACCGCAGGTGCCCACGCCGATGATCTCGAGGATGCGCGCGACGGAGTCGCCGATGGCAGGCGTGGGAGCCAGCGACAGGTCGACAATGCCCTTCTCGACACCCAGACGATGGGCGGCCTCGCGGCTCATGAGCTCGCCGGCACGGGTGATCTTAAAGGCGGTCTGCTTAATCTTTTCGGCGACTTCCATCATCGAGGCGGAATCGGGCAGCGTCTCCAGGGCTGCGGCCATAACGCCGGGGCCCGAGACGCCTACGTTGATGACGGCGTCGGCCTCGCCACCGCCGTGGACGGCGCCCGCCATAAACGGGGAGTCCTCGACCATGTTGGCAAAGCAGACAAACTTGGAAGCGCCGACGGAATCCTGGTCGGCCGTGAGTTTAGCGGCATCGATGATGGTCTGGGCCGCCATAAGCACGGCGTCCATGTTGATGCCAGCGCGCAGGCTAGCAACATTGACGCTGGAGCAGACGCGGCTGGTGGTAGCGAGCGCCTGGGGGATGGACTGGATAACGCGGCGATCGGCGTCGCCGATGCCCTTCTGGACGAGTGCGGAGAAGCCGCCCAGGTAATCGATGCCGAGCGTTTCGGCCGCGCGGTCGAGGGCATGCGCGATGGGGGTGAGGTCCTCATCCTTGCAGCATGCGGCGATCTGCGCCACCGGGGTGACGGAAACGCGCTTGTTGACGATGGGGATACCGTACTCGCGCTCGAGGTTCTCGGCGGTCTCGACCAGATGCTCAGCCGTGTGCGTCACGTGGTCGTAGATCTTCGTGCACATGCGGTCGAGGTTCTCGTCACCGCAACCCATGAGCGAAACACCCATGGTGATGGTCCTGATGTCGAGGTTCTGCTCCTCAACCATGCCGCGGGTTTCCGCGATTTCTGCGGGCGTGATCGCCATCCTTGCGCTCCTATCTGCCAAAACGAGCATAGTCTTATCTATTCTAACGTGCCGCACGTGCCAAGTGGCGCATGCGGCACGTTTTGGTGCTCGGTTGTTTCCGTTGTGTTACTGCCCAAAGACCTCTTCGGCGATGCGCGCGCTTTCGGCGGCATCCTTGGCGTAGTAGTCCGCGCCGATCTGCTTGGCGTATTCGGGGGTGAGCACGGCGCCGCCCACGATGATCTTGACGCCCGGAACCTCGGCATGGAGCAGCTTGATGGTCTCCTCCATGGCGACGACGGTGGTGGTCATAAGCGCCGAGAGGCCGACGAGTTTGATATCGCGCTCCTTGACGGTCTTGAGTACCTCCTGCGGATCGACGTCGCGGCCCAGGTCAAAGACGGTGTAGCCGTAGTTGTCGAGCAGCATTTTGACGATGTTCTTGCCGATATCGTGGATGTCGCCCTTGACGGTGGCCACGCAGATCTTGCCCTTGTCGGCAATCTCGCCGGCGGGCATCAGGCGCTTAATGGTGTCGAAGCCCACGCGTGCGGCCTCGGCCGAGGCCATGAGCTGCGGCAAGAAGAACTTGCCCTGGTCAAAGAGGACGCCCACCTCGTCGAGGGCGGGGATAAAGTGATTGTTGATGAGGTCCATGGCGTCGTGGTCTGCCAGCAGACGCTCGGTCTCGGCAGCGATCTCGCCTTTGCGGCCCGAGACGACCATGTGGCGGATGGGGTCGTCGTTGCCGTCGGTGCTGGTGACACCAGCGGCGGGCACGGTGTCGGTCGATGCGGCCTGAGCTGCTGCCGGGTTGGCGGCGATCTTGTACGGATCGGTCCAGCCGGCATAGCGCTCGATGTATCCGGTCGAGCCCTCGTCCTCAACGCTCAGGACGCGATAGCTGTAGACGGTGTCCATAAAGCGCTTGGAGCCCGGGTTCATGATGGGGGCGTCCAGGCCCGCGCCGAAGGCGGCAGCCAAAAAGACCGAGCCCAGCAGCGGGCGGGCGGGCAGGCCAAAGCTGATGTTCGACACGCCAAGCGCGCATTTGACGCCCAGGCGCTCCTTGCACAGGGACATGGCGCGCAGAATCTGCTCGGCCTGGCGTTGATTGGTCGAGGCGGTCATGACCAGGCAGTCGATGAGGATGCGGTCCGGGCCGATGCCGTAGCGGGCGGCCTCGGCCACGATGCGCTCGGCGATGGCGAAGCGGGCCTCGGCGGTATCGGGGATGCCGCCTTCGTCGAGCGTAAGGCCGACGACGTTGGTGCCGTAGTGGGCAACCAACGGAAAGATCTCATCCATGATCTGTTGCTTGCCGTTGACCGAGTTGATGATGGGCTTGCCGGCGTAGCGGCGTACGGCGGCCTCGACGGCGGCGGGATCGGTGGAGTCGATCTGCAGCGGCAACAGCGTGGAGCCTTGGAGCTGCTCGGTCGCCTGCTGGATAATCTTGACCTCGTCGATCTCGGGCAGGCCCACGTTAACGTCCAAGATGTCGGCGCCCTGTTCTTGCTGGCTGATGCCCTGGCTCACGACGTAGTCCAGGTCGCCGTCGCGCAGGGCCTGCTGCAGGCGCTTTTTGCCGGTGGGATTGATGCGCTCGCCGATGACGGCAATCTTGTGGCCGTCGCAGGGGAGGTCCACCACGGTCTGGGCGCTTGTGACCGACATGCTGGGCTTGCGGTGGCGCGGACTGGGCGTGTGGTTATCGATAAGCGTGCGCAAGGCGGCCATGTGCGCCGGCGTGGTGCCGCAGCAGCCGCCCACGACGCTCACGCCGTCCTCAATCATGCCGGCGACGGCCTCGGCGTATTCGGGTGCCTGGATATCAAAGACGGTATTGCCGTCATCGTCCACGCGGGGCAGTCCCGCATTGGCCTGCACCATAACGGGCTTGTCCGTAACGGTGAGCATACGCGCGGCGAGTCCTCGGAGCTCGGCCGGGCCCTGGCTGCAGTTGATGCCCAAAACGTCGGCGCCGATGGCGTCGAGGGTGATGGCGGCGACCTCGGGGCTCGTGCCCAAGAAGGTGCGGCCGTCTTCCTCAAAGGTCATGGTGGCAAAGACGGGCAAGTCGGAATTCTCGCGGCAGGCGAGGACTGCCGCCTTGATCTCGGCCAGGTCGGTCATAGTCTCGATAATAAAGAGGTCCACACCCGCGACGACGCCAGAGCGCACCTCCTCGGCAAAGAGGTCGTAGGCCTCGTCGAAGCTGAGGGTACCCAAGGGGCGCAGCAGCGCGCCGATGGGGCCGATATCGCCGGCGACGTAGTGGGCACCGGCTGCGCGGGCGCAGGCGACAGCGGCGGCAAAGACATCTGCCACGGTGGCGGTACCGTCGAGCTTGTGGGCGTTGGCGCCAAAGGTATTGGCGGTGATCACGTCGCAGCCGGCCTCGACGTACTGTCGCTGAATGTCGGTAATGACCTGGGGCTCCTCAAAGTTGAGCAGCTCGGGCAGGGCTCCGGCCTTCATGCCGGCCGCCTGCAGCATGGTGCCCATGCCGCCGTCGAACAGCAGATGCCCCGTGCCCTCGATGGCCGCACGCAGGCGATCGTCCTTAATGCGCAGATCGTCGATCGTGCGCGTCTTGTACGTGGCACCGTTGCGACGTGCGGCATCAACGGGTGCCGCCAATGCAGTGCCGTCAGAATCATGAGTGATAAGCGGAGTAAACATCGAGGGCTCCTAATGGCTGGAATAGCAGGTGGTGTGGGCGGCGCGGAAGCGACAGTGCTCGCGCATGCGGCAGATATTGCAGGTGGGGCGGCTCTGGGCGTCGTGGACCTCGCCGTCGAACAGACCGATCACCGCGGTCACGCTCTTGGTGGGCATGAGCAGGCTGGTGGGCGTGACGGTAAGCCCGATGAGCCGCGTGGCGTTGAGCGCGTCCACGATTGAGCGCTGTGCCGTAAGCGGGCAGTCGCCGTAGCCGGGACTGAAGCGCCAGTTGCCGGCGAGTCCGTGTGCGGCGGCCGCAGCCTTGACCTGCTGGTCCATCTGCTCGACGGCGGCTTCTACATAGGCAGAGCATGCGGCGTCGAGCACGGCTCCCTCCAGGGGCTGCTGGGCTCCCGTGGTGCGCAGGCGACGCTCGGCGTCCATGCCGAGGGTGCATGCCATGAGCGCGGCAAAGCGGGCGTCTTTGAGATGTCGATAGATATCGCGACCGCGCAGCTCAACGTTGGTGCCAACCAGACGGATGCAAGGCTCTCCCTGCTCGTCCACGCCCGTGGCATCGACGGCAAACACGCGGCGCACGCCACGGGGCTCAATGTCCAGTTCCAGGCGCTCGACTACAAGCTCAATACGTCGTGACAGCTCGGGCTCAATCTGCTGGCCGCCGTAACCCAGATACCGCAGCATCTCGGCACGGTCGACACGGGGATGGTGCGCAGCATCGACACGGTAAAGCGCCGGCGACGCAAAGTCGGCCGGCACTTCGACAGCGGTTGTATCGATGTGCGGTTTTTCCATTACCCCAAGCGCTCCATAATGGTTGCGGCGATCGCAGGACGATTCATAGTGTACAGGTGCAGACCGGCGGCACCGTGCTCCTTGAGGTCGCAAAGCTGACGGGCGGCATAATCTACACCGGCTGCCTGCAGGCTCTCGGGGTCGTTCTCGTACTTGGCGAGAATCTTGATGACGGGGGAGGGCAGCGACGCACCGCACATAAAGACCATGCGGCTGATTTGCGACTTGCCCATAAACGGCATGATGCCCGCGGTAATGGGCACGGTGATGCCCGCCTTGTCGGCAAGCTCGCGGAAGCGGTAGAAGCACTCGTTGTCAAAGAAGAGCTGCGTCACAAAGAAGCTCGCGCCGGCGTCCTGTTTTTGCTTGAGGTATTCGACCGAAGCGTTGAGGTCCTCACAGGCAATGTGGCCCTCGGGGTAGGCCGCGGCGCCCACACAAAAGCCGGCGTCGACAAGCTCGGGGATGAGGTCACGGGCGTAGGCGTAGTCCGAGGCGGGCTTGTCATCCTCGGTCGCGCCAGTGGGCAGATCACCGCGCAGGGCCAGGATGTTTTCTACGCCGGCGGAGCGGTATTCGTCGATCTTGGCGGCGATATCGGCGTGCGAGCGGCCCACGCAGGTAAGGTGCGCCACCGAGGGCGTATTGAATTCGCTCGTAATCATATGCGCGATGGGGGCGGTGGTGGCGCCGTTGCCCGAGCCGCCGGCAGAGCAGGTGACCGAGACAAAGCTCGGCGAAAGCTTGCACAGATTGCCTGCCACCTCGCGAGCCGTGTTGAGGGTAAGCTCGCCCTTGGGCGGGAACATCTCAAACGAAACGGGTGCGGTGCCCTGGGATGCTGCCTGCTTAAAAACCTCGTCGACGCGCATATCGTGCTCCTTTAGATACGTAATAGTGTGATGTGTTGTAAGGATTCTACAGCACCACTGTGTCACGGTGGAGTTTCGCTCGCTATTCGGGGATACCAATCAAAGATGCCTTGCTATCGACATTCCCTATAGCAGAGCGGTCAATCTAGGATGGGGCTATAAAGACTGGTATCTGATGCGAAATACCAGTTAATAGAGCCCCATCCCAAATTGACTACCCTTAAACCATGGGGAGAGGTCTGCAATTTATACAGTTGATTGGCTGTTGAGGGCGGCAACGCCGCCGCGATGCGGTAACCTCATTGATTGGTTTCGTGACAGCAACATAACGGTAATGTTGCGGAAACACGACGAGCCTAATCTATGACTCGTTCGTTAGTAATCAACACCGCTTCTCACGCGGTGCCGATACGAAGGGAGTTCCGTATGGCCGAACTTACTGACCGCTTCGGGACCATGGTGTTCTCTGAGGAAGTCATGAAGGACTACCTCCCCAAGGACATTTGGAAGCGCCTTGCTGCAACCCTCGAGGACGGTGAGCCGCTCGACCTGGATGTGGCCAACGCCGTTGCCCACGCCATGAAGGTCTGGGCCATCTCCAAGGGCGCGACGCACTACGCGCACTGGTTCCAGCCGCTTTCGGGCATTACTTCCGAGAAGCACGACAGCTTCCTCGAGCCCAACCACGACGGCACCGCCATTACCAAGTTTACGGGCAAGAACCTCATCCAGGGCGAGCCGGACGCCTCCAGCTTCCCCAACGGCGGCCTGCGTGCCACCTTCGAGGCCCGTGGCTACACCGCTTGGGATCCCACCAGCCCCGCATTCATTAAGGACGATGTCCTGTGCATCCCCACGGCTTTCTGCTCCTACACGGGCGAGGCCCTGGACAAGAAGACCCCGCTGCTTCGCTCCATGACCGCGCTCTCGCGTGAGTCCAAGCGCGTTTTGGCGCTGTTTGGCAAGACCCCCAAGAAGGTCGTTCCTTCCGTGGGCGATGAGCAGGAGTACTTCCTGATCAAGAAGGACGCTTACCGCAAGCGCAGGGACCTGGTCATCACCGGCCGCACCCTCTTTGGTGCTGCTCCCTGCAAGGGCCAGGAACTCGAGGAGCACTACTTTGGCGCTATCCGCCCTACCGTCTCGGCCTATATGAAGGACCTGGACGATGAGCTATGGGCACTTGGTATTCCCGCCAAGACCAAGCACAACGAGGTCGCTCCTTGCCAGCATGAGCTCGCCCCTGTCTATGGCGAGGTCAACGAGGCCATCGACCAGAATCTGGTCATGATGGAGAAGATGAAGCTCATCGCCTCCCGTCACGACTTGGTCTGCCTGCTGCACGAGAAGCCCTTCGAGGGCATCAACGGTTCGGGCAAGCACAACAACTGGTCGCTTGGCACCGAGTCCGAGAACCTGCTCGACCCGGGCGACACCCCGCTCGACAACCTGCAGTTCATCGTCTTCCTCACCGCGGTGATCGAGGCCGTCGATAACTATCAGGAGCTCTTGCGTGCCTCCGTTGCCTCGGCCGGCAACGATCATCGTCTGGGCGCCAACGAGGCTCCTCCGGCGATTATGTCTATCTTCCTGGGCGACCAGCTTACCGAGGTCGTCGAGAAGATCATCGATGGCAAAGCTTCCGTCCATGCCACGCGCGGCGTGCTCGACCTGGGCGCCGATACCCTGCCCAAGCTGATGCAAGACAATACCGACCGCAACCGCACCTCCCCGTTCGCCTTCACTGGCAACAAGTTCGAGTTCCGTGCCTGCGGCTCTGAGCAGAACGTCTCCGACTCCAACCTGGTGCTCGATGCCGCCGTGGCCAAGTCGCTCAAGTCCTTCGCCGACGCACTCGAGGGTACGCCCGAGGATAAGTTCCAGGACGCCGCGCTCGAGTACTGCAAGAAGGTGCTGACCGATCACCAGCGTATCCTGTTCTCCGGCGACGGTTACTCCGACGAGTGGCCCATCGAGGCCGAGAAGCGTGGCCTTGCCAACAACAAGACTACGGCCGACGCCCTGCCCGCCTTTGTTTCCGATAAGGCTATCGCGCTCTTTGAGGAGACGGGCGTCCTGACCAAGGCCGAGGCCCAGTGCCGCTACGACTGCAAGCTCGAGAAGTACAACAAGCTCATGAACATCGAGGCTACCACGATGATTCGCGAGGCGCGTCGTACCTATCGTCCGGTCATCACCGCCTATGCCACCAAGGTCGCTAAGGGCCTGGAGGCAATCCGCGCTGCCGGTGCCGATGCTGCCATGCAGTGCGAGCAGAACACGCTCAACAAGCTCTGCAACGGCATCACCGCCATCAACGACTCCATCAAGGCGCTCGACGCCGTGCATCAGAAGGCCGAGGCTCTCGATGGCCAGGAGCAGGCCAACGTGTACGCGCACGAGGTCGTTCCCGCTATGGATACGCTGCGCGCCGCCGTGGACGCCATGGAAGAGATCGTGGCCGCCGACTACTGGCCGGTTCCGACCTACGACGACATCCTGTTCTACGTGTAGAGCGTAACCGACATATCGTCATGGTATTGAGCCGGGGTCCGCATCGCGCGGGCCCCGGCTTTCTTGTTGAACAAATTTATTAGGGAAGAGTCTGCTCCGTGCCGTTTGCTAGGGTAGGGGTGTGCGCGTTGCCGTGTCGTTTGCTAGGGTAGGGGTGTGCGCGTTGCCGTGTCGTGAAAATGGAAGATGCTCGGAATATAACGCGCCTCGACATACTCAAATTGAGTTCCGGTTGAGTCGAATGTCTGGCTGGTTACGACCGCCAGATACGAAGAAGAATCGACGTCAAGCAACCGGCAGTCCTCAGTGTCGGGCTGGGCGAGTGTTATCGTTCGTTTGCTCACGGCAATGGTGAGCCCTAGCTCATCCTCGATGTAATGGAAGAGCGACAGGGTGGCATTCTGCTCGTTTAGGCCGGGGACGGAGGAAGTTAGGAAGTAGTGGCGGTCGACAGCGACCGGTTTATCGTCGAGCATGCGGACGAGCTTCAAATGCGTAAGGTCTTCTCCTTCGGGAAATCCCGTCAACTGAGCTAGATACTTATTGGTGCTTACGTGTTCGAAATAGACGATTTTTGACGTTGGAATTGCTCCGATCGCGTGTGCCGATTCGCTGAACGAAGAAAGGTCATTTACGGTGAATGCGCCCTCTTTGCTGGCGCCTGCAAGTGACGTCTCGATTACGAGGACTCCCTTGCCTTTAATGGACTGAACTAGACCTTCATTTGCGAGAAGTGAAATGGCCTTGCGCACCGTCATTCGAGAACAGGAGAACTCTTTGGACAGATTTTGTTCGGAAGGAAGGAGCGATCCCACGGGATGCTTACCTTCGACAATCCGCTCTCGAAGGCTGCGGTAAATTTCACTGTACAGGATCCTTGCCAAAATGCTCTCCTTATAGAGGTGGTGCGGAATGCGTCAAATCGGCGCGATAGTCTGTTTCTACCAATTATAGGAAGTGAAGACGCTTAAAGTTACCGCTTACCGCCATAAATCAACCGTTCACCCGTGTGCTTAACATGTCTAGACAGATTGCAAATCACTGGGGATATAATTCAAGTCGTCAAGTACATGTCTAGACAGGAGGATTTGCAATGGCAAAACAGAGCTATGCGGTTACTATCGCGGGAGGCGGAAGCACTTATACGCCGGGCGTTGTTCTGACACTTCTCGCGAAGCGTGATGTGTTCCCCATCAATAGGATTACGCTCTATGACAACGATGCCGAGCGTCAGGGGACAATTGCCAAGGCATGTGCCATCTACATCAGGGAGAATGCCCCAGAGGTAACCTTCAGCTATACGACCGACCCTGAGGAGGCCTTCACAGGCATCGACTTTGTACTTGCCCAGATTCGCGTTGGCAAGTACGCTATGCGCGATAAGGACGAGAAGATCCCCCTGCGCTATGGCGTTCTTGGCCAAGAGACCTGCGGTCCTGGTGGCATTGCTTATGGCTTGCGCTCCATTGGCGGCGTACTCGAGATCCTTGACTACATGGAGAAATACAGTCCCAACGCATGGATGCTCAACTACTCCAACCCCGCGGCGATCGTTGCTGAGGCGACACGCCGCCTTCGCCCGGATTCAAAGATCATCAACATTTGCGACATGCCAATAGCCCTGATGGATATCATGGCTCAGATGTGTGGTCTCAAGGACCACAACGACCTCGTCGTCGGCTACTACGGCCTCAACCACTTTGGCTGGTGGACAAAGATTCACGACCGTGCAGGCAATGACCTTATGCCCACTATCAAGGCCCAAATGGCTAAAAACGGTTATGCTGGCGAGGATTCTGGCCTTGAATTCGTCGATGCGTCTTGGGACCAGACGTTCCGTAAGGCTAAGGATGTTTACGCGCTCGATCCGAATACCATTCCGAACACCTACCTCAAGTACTATCTCTTTCCGGACTATGTGGTTGAGCACACCGACCCCAACCACACCCGCACCGACGAGGTCCGTGAGGGTCGCGAGAAACGCGTTTTCGGTACCGCTCGCCAGATTATCGAAAAGGGCACGTCTGAGGGTTTCGGCCTTAAGCCAGATACCCACGCTGAGTACATTGTCGATCTCGCTCGCGCTTTGGCAGAGAACACCCGTGAACGTTTCTCGCTGATTGTTCCCAACGACGGGGCTGTGTCCAATTTTGACCCAACGGCTATGGTCGAGATTCCCTGCATCGTCGGCAGCGACGGCTACGAGAAAATTTGCCAAGGTGAGATTCCGCAATTCCAGAAAGGACTTATGGAGGAACAGGTCTCGGTCGAAAAGCTTGCAGTGTCTGCTTGGGTCGACCATTCCTATCAGGAGCTTTGGCAGGCGCTGACGCTTTCGAAGACGGTCCCCTCTGCCTCCGTTGCAAAGAAGATCCTTGACGATCTCATTGAGGCGAATAAGGAGTTCTGGCCAGAGCTTCACTAGTATCGGAAATCAATTTAGCGAATGATGGCGGGCGGCCGACCTTGGACAGGTCGCATGGGAGGAAAACCATGAGCGAAAGCAAAGAGCTTGCAAATCGCAAGCTCGGCGAGGACGTAGTTGGCCTCGTCGGCGGTAAGGAAAACATCCTGAGCATCTCGCACTGCATGACGCGTCTACGTTTCAAGCTGCGAGACGATGCGAAGGCCGATACTAAGGCAATTGAATCTCATAAAGGCGTCATTCAAGTAATCAACGCGAATGGCCAGTATCAGGTTGTTGTCGGCATCAATGTGATTGAGGATGTTTACGATGCCGCGGTTGCCGCTTCTGGTGTCGAGGGGCTGGGCGAGGTTAATCTTGATGGTGAGCCCGTCAAGAAAGGAAACGTTGTTAGTGCCCTTATCGATACTATTTCGGGCGTAATCCAGCCGATTCTTGCGGTGCTGTGTGCCGCGGGCATGATCAAGGGTGTTTTGAGTATTCTCGTCGCCCTCGGATGGATCACGGCGACAGACGGCTTGTACCAGATTCTATATGCGGCTGGTGACGGCTTCTTCTACTTCCTGCCGATTATCCTTGGCTATACCGCGGCAAAGAAGTTTGGCTGTAGTGAGTTCGTTGGCATGACGCTCGGTATCGCACTTACGTATCCGGCGATGGTCAACATCACATCGGGCGATGTTTTGGGAACGGTGCTTGCCGGCACTCCCTTTGCCATGAACTACTACACGACTTTCCTCGGCATACCCGTCATCATGCCGTCTTCGGGTTATACGAGCTCTGTCATTCCGATTATCATCTCTGTTTGGTTCGCGGCAAAGCTGGAGAAGTGGTGCCGCAAGCATTTCTCTGAGTATGTAAAGTTCTTCTTTGTGCCTACGTGCGTGCTCGTTGTGATGGTCCCCGCTACCTATTTGATTATTGGCCCGATTGCCACCCTGATCACGAACCTCATGAGCCTGCTGTTTAACTCCCTCTACAGCTTGCCTGTTATCGGCGGCGCGCTCGGCGGCATCGTGCTTACTGCCATTTGGCAGCCTATGGTCATCTTCGGCTTCCACTGGAGTGTCATTGCCCTCATGCTGGTGAACATTGCCTCCCAGGGCTGGGATATTGTCATGGCACCGTACATGGTTTGTTCATACGCTCAGTCCCTTGCCGTCCTCGCTATCCTTCTGAAGACTAAGGACCTAAAGCTCAAGCAGCTTGCATGGCCGGCGTTCATCTCGGGCTTCTTCTTCGGCATCACCGAACCCTGCATCTACGGCGTGACCCTTCCGCGCAAGAAGCCTTTTATCATGAGCTGCATCGCCTCTGTGCCCGGCGGCCTAATCATCGGCGCTCTTGGCACCAAGATGTTCGCCTTCACCGGCGGCGGCTTCTGCGCCTTCCCGGGCTTCATTGACCCGTCCGGTGCAATGGGCGCGAACTACCTGATTTACGTAATCATAGCCATCGTGGTTTCGAGCGTGATTTCGTTCCTGCTTACGTATGCGACGTACAAGGAGGACGTGCCGGCGGTAGAGGCTGCAAAGTAGCCAAAGAAGTGGAGCTGCGGGACAAGTATTTCCCCGCGCGCCAGCAATTAAACGAGGTCGTCCTTGGATAAGCGTCGAGGGCGACCTCGTCTTGTACTGATTTCGTTCGAGAGGCAGTGGTTGAGGGTGCCTAATATTATCTTTGACAATAAGAAGGGCGAGGCGTGCCTTGCGGCGTGGAGGTCCGCAGGTGTGGAAGTCCGCTCAGTCGTGGTCCGACAAGATGGTGAAGTCGTCTTCGAGCATGCGGCTGCGCCGTTCTCCCTCGAACACGTTCACCCGCTCTATTCTGTGACTAAGTCCTTCACCTCGGTTGCTGTTGGGATGTTGGTAAATGAAGGACGGCTGTCGCTGGCCGATCGCTGGATTTCATACTTCCCGGAATATGAAGGCGAGATTGCGGATGAGCGCTTTCGCAATGTGACAGTTCGCAATTTGCTGACTATGACGATGGGGCAGGAGAGTGACCTTTCGTATATTGGCGCGGGAGACGACTGGGCACATGAGGTTCTTCATCGTGAGTTTGACTGGAAGCCGGGCGAGGTCTTTCACTACGATTCGCTGTGCTCACATTTATTGAGCATGCTCGTGCAACGCATAAGTGGAACGAAAGAATCCGATTATCTCGCCGAACGTTTGTTTACGCCGTTAGGCATTAGAAATTGGTGGTGGGAAGAGGACCAAGCCGGTCATACGACCGGAGGTTTTGGTCTTCACCTTTCGACACCGGATTTGGCTAAGTTTGGTCAATGTTTGCTAGATGGCGGCAAGTGGCGTGGGGAACAGATCATTCCCGCGGAATGGGTTGCCGAGGCGACGAAGATTCAGATGGAAACGAGCCCCTTTTATCCGTCTGAGGCGACTGAAGACAGCAATGGCTATGGATACCAGTTCTGGATGTGCCGGCGTGGCGGGTTCAGATGCTCTGGCCTTTTTGGGCAGCTATGCTACATACGGCCCACAGATGGCCTTGTCATCGCTTGCTCGAGTTCCACGACAGGAAGTAAGGCGTTGCTTGATCCGCTGTATGAGGTATTGTTCAAAGAGTCTAGTGTTCGGGAAACGGTGGCTTCCGAACGTGACTTCGATAGCATTCCCGTGCCAGTTGGGTTGGCTTCTGGCGGACGTTTGAGCTCATTGCGTCTCGAGGGCATTCATCATTGCATTTTCGGGGATTTTGAAGAGATCGATATTCGATTTCATGAGAATGAGCTGGATTTGTCTCTGTTGCGCGATGGTCGTGAGTACGGCGTGAGGGCCGGCTACAAGTCTTGGGTTTGTAAATCGGGCGACGGGCTCGGAGTCGGAGACCTCTTTCCTTTTGTAACTCATGAAGCTGAGAGGGACGATGCCCCCGCATGGGATGTTCGCAAGCTGTTTGCAGCGTATGCCTGGACTTCGCCAACAAGTTTACAAATCGAGACCAGGGAACTGGACTACACACGGCGCTGTTTTATCGATGTGCAGATCGGAGGCATTTATGCCGTGTGCAGGGTGCGAGTTGAGGGAATGTGCTGTTTTCCGGCACCCTCGGAACTCACAGCGATTTTGAAGTTGGGGTAATTTTTCAAGACGTGCGATTGATAAGAAAGCTTGCTAACATCACGGCAAATGGAGACGGAGCTGTCTCCGGGCAATGTTTTTCGATACGGACGTCTCAGATATCGTATTGCTAGGGACTAAGTCAATCACTTGTTAGGGTCAAAGCGTAAATGCGTTTCCTCGGCTCCGCACCCTGTTGGGCTCGAATCCCGGCGCATGGCAGCAAAAAGCCCGCTATCGTGAGGATAACGGGCTTCTCATTTTAAATGGTGCCCCACCCAGTGGGATGTCCGCGTGCGGCTGGCGCCGCCCGCATTCGCTGCGTCGCTTCGCTCCTTGCGTGCTGCGCTGGAAAACGCTTCGCGTTTCCTCAGCTCCGCACCCTGTCGGGTTCGAATCCCGGCATATCGGTAGCAAAAAGCCCGTCACCGCGAGGGTAACGGGCTTCTCAGTTAAAATGGTGCCCCCAGCGGGATTCGAACCCGCGATATCCACCTTGAAAGGGTGGCGTCCTTGGCCGCTAGACGATGGGGACAGCGGGAAAGAGTATAGCAGACTTTTTTGCCGGCGCGTATATCGTTGGCAAACTGGAAAACCACCACACAGGAGTAGGCTTTTATTCCGATTTTCAAATATCTCAATCTGTAACATCTGGGCGGGTAAATCTGCTCTATCTGTTACAGATCGAGATAGACGGCGGGCGTCGGCACCAACATCTCAATCTGTAACAGCAAGACGACTTTCAACGGCCTAGATGTTACAGATCGAGACAAACTGCCGTGGCAGGTCAAAACCAGCACAAAGGTGCCTGTCCCCTTTGTGGTGGTGGGGCGTTAGGGGAGGAGCTTCATCGCGGCGTCGTGGGCGGCGTGCTCGTAGGTGTCGTCGAGGGGCTTGAGTGGCAGCAGGGCTGTGGCCTGTGCATCGCCGCGGCGCTCGAGGGCGTGGGTGATGAGCCAGTCGGCGAGCTCGGGGTTCTTGGGCAGTGCCGGTCCGTGCAGGTACGTGCCGATGACGCCCTTGTAGATCAGTCCCTCAAAGCCATCGTCGCCGTTGTTGCCGGTGCCCGCGACGACGGACGTTCCGAGCGGCGTAGCCTCTGTATCGAGCAGGGTGCGGCCGCCGTGGTTCTCGAATCCCACAAAGGGCTCGGGTGCCAGGTCGGTCTTGACGGCGACGTTGCCGATCAGGCGGTCGGAGCCGCGCACAGTCTCGGCGGCAATGACGCCCAGACCCTCAATGCGATCGTCGCCCATGTAGTATGAACGGCCGAGCAGCTGATAGCTGCCACAGATGGCAAGCAGTGTGCCACCATCCTCAACATAGGCCGCAACCTTGTCTTTTTGAGCGAGCAACTCGTGCGCCACAGCCAGCTGGTCGCGATCAGAGCCGCCGCCCATCATGACGATATCAGCATCATGCAGATCGAGCGTCTCGCCCATACGGACCTCGTCCACGCGCACGGGAATGCCGCGCCAGGCGCAGCGGCGTTCGAGCGCGATAACATTGCCGCCGTCACCGTAGAGGTTAAGGGCGTCGGGGTACAGATAGACGATGCGCAGCGGGCGCGAAAGCTCGACCGGCGCAATGTCGGTGGGGACAG
Source organism: uncultured Collinsella sp. (assembly GCA_938039325.1). Lineage (GTDB taxonomy): Bacteria > Actinomycetota > Coriobacteriia > Coriobacteriales > Coriobacteriaceae > Collinsella. The sequence continues at coordinate 36,281 of CALHUX010000002.1, forward strand.
CGCTACCATCGGCGCCCGTTACGGCGTGGGAGGCGACCGAACTTGCATCGGTGCCTTTGAGTCCGTCGAGCTCCTTGACCAGCGGCGGGAAGGCCGTGTAGTTGGCGACGGCGTAGAAGGTGTCATCGGCGGCCTCGTCTGCCACGGCGCCGATCGCCTGTGCGACGTCCGAGATAATCGCGGCATCGATGCCGGCGTACTTGAGGCGTACCTGCATGTCGTGCGCACGCGTGCCTCCGGCAAAGGCGACAAGACCCGGCGTGTCGGCGATGCGCTCGAAGTCGACATCGTAGATCCACGAGACATCGTGGCCGTCGGCATCGTTATCGTTTAGGAAGAAGGCGCAGAGCCTGCCACCTGCCGTTTTAATGGACTGGATCTGGCGATCGAAGCCCACGGGATTCTTGGCTAGGTTGGCCTCGACGGTGCGGCCGGCAATATCCCAGCGGCCCATGCGTCCGCCGGCGGGCACGTAGGCATTAAGCGTGGGCTGCAGATGCGCCGCGTCCACGCCCAGCTCGTGCGCCGCAAAGAAGGAAGCGGCGACGTTATAGACCATGTACAGGCCGTTGTAGCGCGTGGCGATGTGCACGGCGGGCGCGTTGGCCTCGGGTCCAAAGGCCAGGTCAAAGCCGTAGCCGTCGCAGCCGAGCTCCGCGCCCGTCACGCGACGGACCAGCGCGGGACGCTTCCATCCGCACGAAGGGCAATGATAGGCTCCGAGCTGTCCGTACTGCACATAGTCGTATTCCAGCGGCGCGTTGCACTGTGAGCAAAAACGCGAGTCGCTAATGCGGTCGGACTCGGTGCCCGTGGCGCCGTCGATGCCAAAGGCGATGCTTGCGTTGGGAACGCGCGCGGCGATCGCGGCACACAGCGGGTCGTCTGCGTTGTAGATGAGCGTCGTTGCCGGAGAGAGCTCCAAGGCATGGGCGATGACGTCTTGGGTATGGTCGATCTCGCCGTAGCGGTCTAGCTGGTCGCGGAACAGGTTGAGCAGCACAAAGTACGTCGGTTTGAGCTTGGGCAGAACGCGTACGGTGTAGAGCTCGTCGCACTCAAAAACGCCCACGCGCTTGCCGCTGCTGGTGTGCTTAAGGCCGCCGCGGGCCTCGAGCAGAGCACCCACCACACCAGGCTCCATATTGTTGCCGGCACGGTTACACACCACGGTAGCGCCGCTGGCAGCAACGGCGTCAGCGATGAGGTTGGAGGTGGTGGTCTTGCCATTAGTACCGGTAATCACCACGCTGCGGTCGACGAGGCCGGCGAGGTCGCTTAGCAGCTCGGGGTCGATCTTCATGGCGATGCGGCCGGGAAGCACGCCACCCTGGCGTTTGAGGACAGAGCGCAGTCCCCAGCGGGCGATATCGCTCGAGGTGCAGGCGAGAGATGAGCGGAAGTTCATGAAGTCGTTCCTAACGTGAATGACATGGTCGGGGCGATCGCGTCGCTAAAAGCCGTAGCGGCGCGCAAAATCCTGGGCAAGCTGCGAAACGTCTTCGCAGGCATTGGCCCAGGGGGCAAAGTCGGGGGTGTCCGAGATAATACCGTCCGCTTCCCAAACGGCTTGGTGCGAAAGATCCCAGGGATCGTGTGGCTCGGGCCGGCAGGGAAGGTACGGTGTCTGGTACATGGGGTTCAGTAAGAAGAACGCGCCACCCTCGCAACGGTTAGCAAACTCACGCAGCGCGCGCGTCGCCGGGCGCATCTTGTTTGTTTTGAACAGCAGAATCGTGCGGGCGAGCAGGTACCAAGGAGAGTTTTCGAGTGCGTCTGCCCCCATCTGTTCCTCGAGCTGATGCGCCAGGGCAAAAAAGCCGTCTTGGTCTTCCAAGCGGGCGAGGGCAAGCAGCACGGTGCCGGCGGCCCGAGTGGGATAGCCTTCTGCTTTAAGGACGCGGCGGGCGTAGTTGGCAGCAGCGCGGTAGCGGGCGCTCGCCATGCACAGCTGCGAGATGGCCTCGAGCGTGTGGAGCCACCCGATAAGGGCCGGCTCGCTCACAGTAAGGTCCGCTGCGGTGACACCGTCGGCCAAAACATTATTGGCCCAGTAGTGCGGGGCCTCCATATCAAACCCGGGCACGCTCTGTTGCAGGTAGTCGGCCGTGCTCGTCTCGAGCTTCATCAGGTCGCCCAGGCAGGCGTCGACGGGCGTGTCCGCCAAAATGATGGCGAGCAGCTGGGCATCGAGGACATGCGCATCGATGCGGACGATCTTGAGTAGCTCATCACGCATATCGTCGAACAGGCGGTTGCGCGTCTGCTCAAACTCCTCGTCGCTGCCCATGTCCTCGATGCGATGGAGCTCGTCGAGCAGGTGGCGATGAACACCGGCATAGGACAGCAGCGCCTGAGCATGCTCGGACTGCGCATACTTTTGGGGATTCGCACTAATGTCGTTATGGACAAGCTCGCGTGCTGCATCGGTGAGCTCGGGGTGCGACGCCAGATAGGTGCGCTCCAGGTAGGCGGGGATGTAGACGCTCGGATCCATTAGAGGTCTCCTCCCTTAAACGGCAAACCCTGCTCGGCCGCCCGCAGTATGCGCTCATCGATTTGGGAACGCACGATATCGTTGGTGGCGACCCAGGCGGCAAAGCTGGCGTTGTCGGGGGCGCCCAGGCCCTCCTGCAGTACCGGCGTCGCCTCGGACAGCGCGAGGACAAGCTCGTCGGTGGAGCCCGCACCCACGTTGACGCGGGCATAGACGCCATCGGGAAACTCGGTTTGGAAGTAGAGTGCCTCGGCTGCGTGCGGACACGAGCGCGCAAGGATGCGCAAGTAGTGCTCGGCGCCCTCGTAGTCCAGCTCGCGCCAGGCAGCGCTCATCAGCGCGATGAGCGTCCACGGGTCCAAGTCACGCTCCGCATCTTTGGGGCGGCGGCGCAGCGGGGTATTCGCGAGATAGGGTACGGAGTGGGCAGAGCGAAATCGCTTGAGCTCCTCGGCGGGGTATTCGAGCTTTGCCATGGCGAGCATCGCGGTGTGGCGGACACCAGCGGGGTCGTTGGGCGCAAAGTCCAAGCTGCGATTCGCGGCTTCGAGCGACATGCGGTAGCGGCCGCTAATGAGCGCGCGCGATGCCAAGGCGGCAAGCCAGCGCAGGTAGGGGCGGCGCATAAGGTCGCCAGCGGCCTCACGCTCGTAGGGGTCCTGCGCCGAGGCGATCTTGAGTGCCAGGTCGTGCTCCACCTCGTCGCACTTGGACACCAGATACTGCACGTATTCCTCGTTGGAGCTGGCGGTGAGGGCGGTCAGCATGCGCTGAGCGTCCCAGTTGGCCGGATCGAGCGCGGCTGCCTCGCGGAGCATGTTCTCGGCAGCTGCCTCTTCTTGCTCTGCTTGGGTATCGTCAGGGATAAAGGGAATGCGGTAGTCGACGGCCTCGACCACCTTGGCAATGAGGTGCCCGGCGCGGTCGCGGTCGTGCACGATGAGCGGTGCGGGGTTGCGGGTGAATTGTTCCATCAGACGCTCTACGGCGGCAGCGTCGGTGAGCGGGATATTGTCGCGGCGCAAGGCCTCAAGAACGAGGCGATGGCAATCCTCTTGAATGGGATCGAATGCCATGGGGCCTCCTTTGCTGCGGTTAGGGTTCAAATGTCTCTATATAAGGTTCTAGTTTACCCGCATGTGGCACACCGGGGGTGCCGCACTTGGACATGCACCTTTGCACCACGAAGACGGATGTCGCACAAATGTCGGCATCTTGGACGACTGAGTGGTATCACGGTGCCGCAAACGGTCGATTTTTGGCGGCGAACGGGGTGCATTTTGGAGGGGCACCGTCCTGCCCGGGATATGTGGTCAACCTTGATAAAACGTTTGCCCAGCTTGGGAGTATGAATGCCCCACAAGGGTCTTCAGGGATAGAAAAAACGTTTCATCATTGTCGGCTTTAGGTGAATAACTGACCAACCAGAACGGTAAAATAGTGTTTGTCTGAGCGTTGAGACGTTTAGACATCGCGCATTGTCATCGCCGGCAACGCGCAAAACGGTCCTAACGGAGCCAATCGGGTGCTCCGTTATATACGCAAGTCTAAGAGGGGCTTGTTTAGGAGGCACAGTATGGGACGTTTTACCAATCCTCGCGATCTGTACTTTGGTGAGGGCGCTCGCCACGAGGTGAAGAACCTCAAGGGCAAGAAGGCCATCATCGTTTCTGGCGGCAGCTCTATGCGCCGCGGCGGGTTCCTGCAGGACGTTGAGGCCGACCTCAAAGAGGGCGGCTTCGAGGTCAAGCTGTTCGAGGGCGTCGAGTCCGACCCGTCCATCGAGACGGTCATGAAGGGCGCCGAGGCCATGCGCGAGTTCGAGCCCGACTGGATTATCGCCATCGGCGGCGGCTCGCCCATCGATGCCGCTAAGGCCATGTGGGTCTTCTACGAGTATCCCGAGGAGTCCTTCGACAACATCATCCAGCCGTTCAGCTTCCCCGAGCTGCGTCAGAAGGCTCATTTCTGCGCCATCTCCTCTACCTCCGGTACCGCTACCGAGGTCACCGCGTTCTCCGTCATTACCGACTACGCCAAGGGCATCAAGTACCCGCTGGCCGACTTCAACATCACCCCTGATGTCGCCATCGTCGACCCCGAGCTCACCTACACCATGCCCGCCAAGCTGTGCGCTCACACCGGCATGGATGCTCTGACCCACTGCATGGAGGCCTACGTTTCCACCTGCGCCTCTATGTTCACCGACGCCAACGCTCTGCACGGCATCCGCGAGATCGTCGAGTGGCTGCCCAAGTCCTATGCTGGCGACCATGAGGCCCGTCAGCACATGCACGAGGCTCAGTGCATCGCCGGTATCGCCTTCTCCTCGGGCCTGCTCGGCATCGTTCACTCCATGGCTCACAAGACCGGTGCTGCCTTCGAGAACGGCCACATCATCCACGGTGCCGCTAACGCCATGTACCTGGGCAAGGTCATCCAGTGGAACTCCAAGGACCCGCGTGCTGCTGAGCGTTACGCTTACGTGGCCAAGGAGATCCTGCACCTTCCCGGCGAGACCAACGAGGAGCTCATCGCTGCGCTCGTCCAGAAGATTCGCGACCTCAACGACCAGCTCAACATTCCGCAGTCCATCAAGGATTACGCGAATGGTGGCGTGAAGGTCGACGCCGAGAACCCGCAGATGGTTTCCGAGGAGGAGTTCCTCGCCAAGCTGCCCGAGATCGCCGCGAACGCCGAGCAGGACGCCTGCACGCCCGAGAACCCGCGTGAGACCAAGGCTGCTGACTTCGAGAAGATCCTCAAGGCCTGCTACTACGACACCGACATCGATTTCTAATCGACTCTTGTTATCGTAACGAGGGGCTCCGCACGTATCTGTACGGAGCCCCTTTCTTTTTTAGAGAATGGGATAGTTATGGCTGCAATTTTCAATAGCCCCAGCAAGTACATCCAGGGTCCGGACGAGCTCGCCAAGCTCGGCTCCTATGTCGAGCCGCTTGGCGCTAAGGCCCTCGTCATCGTGACGCCTTCGGGCAAGAAGCGCGTCGGTGCCAAGATCGAGGGCGGCTTTGCCGAGGCTAAGGCCGAGCTGCTGTTTGAGGACTTTAACGGCGAGTGCTCCAAGGGCGAGGTTGATCGCCTGGTTGCGCTCGCTCGCGACAACGGTTGCGACATCATCGTCGGCGTCGGTGGCGGCAAGATCCTCGACACCGCGAAGGCCGTCGCCTATTACCTGGAGTCCCCGGTTATCATTTGCCCCACTATCGCTTCGACCGATGCACCGTGCTCGGCACTTTCGGTGCTCTACACCGACGATGGCCAGTTCGATAAGTACCTGTTCCTTAAGGCAAACCCCAACATTGTCCTGATGGATACGACGGTTATCGCGGCGAGCCCGGTGCGCCTGACGGTTTCCGGTATGGGCGATGCGCTCGCAACCTACTTTGAGGCCCAGGCGACGCATGATGCCGACGGTGGCACCTGCGCTGGCGGCAAGGGCGGCATGGCCGGTCTGGCGCTCGCCAAGCTCTGCTACGAGACGCTTATGGCCGATGGCGTCAAGGCCAAGGTCGCGCTGGAGAAGGGCGCGCTGACGCCTGCAGTCGAGCATATCATCGAGGCCAATACGCTGCTTTCGGGCATTGGCTTTGAGAGCTCGGGCCTTGCTGCTGCTCATGCCATCCACAATGGCCTGACGATGCTGCCCGAGTGCCACGGCATGTATCACGGCGAGAAGGTCGCCTTTGGCACCATCGTCCAGCTGGTACTCGAGGATGCTCCGACTGAGAAACTCGAGGAAGTCTTGGGCTTCTGCATTGAGCTGGGCCTGCCGGTCACGATGAAGGAGCTTGGCGTTGCCGAGGTTACGCGCGAGCAGGCCATGATTGTTGCCGAGGCCGCGTGCGCGCCCGAGGACACCATGTGCAATATGCCGTTTGAGGTGACGCCCGAGATGGTCGCAAACGCCATCCTGGGTGCCGACGCACTGGGTCACTACTATCTCATGGATGAGTAAATCAAGCTAAGGAAGGGGCAAGGCCAGCAGATGGCTTTGCCCCTTTTTGCTATGGTGCAAAGGGGTCAGGTTACTTTGCACCAATCGTTGTTTGATGAAGGGCGGATTCTCGTATGGCGCTTCCTATGGTTTATGGCGGTCCCGGCCGGTATGTTCAGGGGCCGGGCGAACTTTCGCGTCAGGGCAGGTATTTGTCATGGTTGGGCTGCGCTGCCTATGTCTTGTTTGACCAGGGCACCGAGGATCGGCTGTGCAGGCAGATCGTCGATGGATTTCTGGATGAAGATCTAAGCGAGCCGTTCTTTAAGATTTATGACGGTCCGTGTACGGAAGAGGCCGTTGTCGAAATGGCCAAGGAAGCCCAGGCCGAGTATTGCGACATGGTGGTGGGCATTGGCGGCGGCAAGATGCTCGATATCGCAAAGGCCGTTGCGTTTTATGCTGAGCTGCCGTTGTGTGTATGCCCCACGGCGGCTTCGATGGACGGTCCGTGCAGCGCGATTTCGGTGCTGTATCACGAGGATGGGTCGTTCGATCGCTATCTGATGCTCGAGAAGAATCCGGACCTGGTCGTGGTCGATACCAACGTGGTCGCGGCGGCCCCACTGCGTATGACGGTCGCTGGTATGGGCGATGCGCTGGCAACGTACTTCGAGGCGCGTTCGTGCGCCGCGGCGAGAGGTGCGAACGAGCACGGTGGCGCGCCGGGGCACTTGGCACTGGTCGCGGCACGTGCCTGCTACGACACGCTTATGGAATGCGGCGTCGCTGCCAAGCGCGATCTCAAAAAGGGGCGTACATCGCCGGCGGTTGAGCGCCTGATCGAGTGCAATATTCTGCTTTCGGGTGTTGGCTTCGAGAGTGGCGGCCTGGCGTTGGCACATGCCATCGCCAACGGTCTGACGATTCTGCCCGAGTGCAAGGCCATGCATGGTGAGGCCGTGACATTTGGTCTGGTGGTGCAGCTTCGTCTGGGGCGTGCGCCCGAGCTTGATCAGGTGCTCGAGTTTTGCCAGCGTGTTGGTCTGCCGACGACGCTCGAGGATCTGGGCCTTGGCGAGATTTCCGATGCTGACCTGATGAGCGTTGCGGATGCGGCCTTTAGAAACGAACGCAATATGGCCAACGAGCAGGCCAAGGTGACCAGGCAAAAGCTCGCCGAGCTCATGCGCGAGGCATAGTTTGGCGCTTGATTGACCTTGTGCAATCGAGGCGGCGATAGGCCATAGGCTATTTGTCCCAAAGGTGCTCCGCATGTAATTTGCTCGAGGCACGGGCCGATGGCGTATCATTATCTCTTGCTTGTTTGCACTGCTCAGGGAGGGGCCGCGCATGGCGCAGGAACACGATCTGTTTGATGACATTATCGAAATCAGCAAGGGTTTCGACTTTCTTAAAAACCCGCTTGGCGGTGTGACCGACGCACTCGATCCGTCGGCGCCGCAGTGGAATCCTGCCGACTACAAGGAGCGTCCGCGCGGCAACACCATTCCGTGCTTGACCTGCAAAAACGAAAAGAGCGGTTGCACCGCGTGCATGGATGTGTGCCCGGTCAACGCTATCGAGGTCGAGGAAGACGCTATCGAGATCCTCGACTCCTGTCGCAAATGCGGCCTGTGCGCCGCTGCCTGTCCGACCGAGGCGATTATTTCGCCGCGCCTGGCGCCCAAAAACCTGTATGACGACATCGTCTCTGCTGCTACGAGCCACGAGACCGCCTACGTTACCTGCACGCGTGCCCTTAAGCGCATGCCGCGCGAGAACGAGGTTGTTGTCGCCTGTGTGGGCGATATTACGGCCGAGACCTGGTTCTCGGTGCTGGCCGATTATCCCAACGTGAGCGTGTACCTGCCGCTGGGCGTGTGCGATAAGTGCCGTAACACCGGTGGCGAGGATATCCTGGGCGAGGCCATTGCTACCGCCGAGGAGTGGGCGGGCACGGGCATGGGTCTGGAGGTCGATCCCAAGAGCCTCAAGTGCCATAAGCGCCGCGAGTACGAGCGCAAGGAGTACATGGAAAAGATCGCCCGCACCACGGGCCTTACCGTGACAAAGCTCAATCCGGCAACGGCGGCACTGGCCTCGGTGACGCAGAAGCTCAAAGCCCATCGCCATCAGATCACGCAGCTCGAGCGCACGCTCAACACCATGTGCGGCACCACGACGACCAAGCGTCGCCGTTCGCTCACGCACGGGCGGCAGCTGGTGCTCTCGACGCTGCAAAACCACCCCGAGCTTGCCCAGAACATGCAGGTGAGCACGCCGGAGTGCGATTTTGACAAGTGCACGTCGTGTGGCGAGTGTGTCAATGTATGTCCCACGTTCGCCTGCGATTTGGTGGGAAGCGGCCGCTTTGCGTTGGAGTCCACGTATTGTTTGGGCTGCGGTGCCTGCGTCAAGGTGTGCCCCGAGCATGCACTCAAGCTTGTTGAGCATGACGCGTCCAAACTGGTCGTCGTCGATCCCGAGGCCGAGGAAAAGGCCGCCCAGAAGGCTAAGGCCCACGAAGAAGCCCAGAAGGTCAAGGCTGAGGCGAAGGCCAAGCTCGACAAGATGCTCGATCAGGTGGAGAAGCTCGCGGACTAGTCAGCGACCTCTATCTCTGCTTCATTCGTGCCGCCGTGGCGTCTGGGTTAGCCCAGATGCTGCGGCGGCGCTATACTTATGCAGTTTGAAATGCTTGTACCAAAAGGAGCTGTCGTGTCCCTTTCCATCGGTATCGTGGGCCTGCCCAACGTAGGCAAGTCGACGCTGTTCACCGCGCTTACCAAAAAGACCGGCCTTGCCGCCAACTATCCGTTCGCCACGATCGACCCCAACGTGGGTATCGTCGACGTGCCCGATAGCCGCCTGCAAAAGCTCGCCGACATCGTCAACCCGGGTCGTATTGTGCCGGCGACGGTCGAGTTCGTCGACATCGCAGGCCTGGTGAAGGGCGCTAACGAGGGCGAGGGTCTGGGCAACCAGTTCCTGGCCAACATTCGCGAGACCGACGCCATCTGCGAGGTCGTGCGCTACTTTAAGGACCCCAACGTCATGCGCGAGGTGGGCCGCACGGGCGAGTTCGTCGATCCCGCCGGCGATGCCGACACCATCATGACCGAGCTCATCCTGGCCGACATGGGCACGCTTGAGAAGCAGCTGCCCAAGCTCGAGAAGGAGGCCAAGCGCGACAAGGAGCTCATGCCCAAGTTCGAGGTCGCCAAGCGCCTGCTCGCCTGGCTCAACGAGGGCAAGCGCGCTGCGTCTATGGAGATGACCGACGAGGAGCGCGCCGCTGCCAAGGGCCTGTTCCTGCTCACTATGAAGCCCATCCTGTATGTGGCCAACGTGGACGAGGATATGCTCAACGACGATCTGGCGCCCATCGATGGTGTTAAGCCGCTGCCCATCTGCGCCAAGATTGAGGCCGAGCTTTCCGAGCTCGATCCCGAGGACGCCGCCGACTACCTGGAGAGCCTGGGCCTGGAGCAGCCCGGTCTGGACGTGCTCGCGCAGGCAGCCTACAAGCTGCTTGGCCTGCAGTCGTTCTTTACGGCTGGCGAGATGGAGGTCAAGGCCTGGACGGTGCGTCAGGGTGCGACCGCTCCGCAGGCTGCCGGTGTCATCCACACCGACTTTGAGCGCGGCTTTATTAAGGCCGAGGTCATTGGCTATGACGACTACATCGAGCTCGGCGGTGAGCAGGGCGCCAAGGCCGCCGGCAAGCTGCGTATTGAGGGCAAGGACTATGTCATGGCCGATGGCGACGTCGTGCACTTCCGCTTTAACGTGTAAGGACGACGCACATGTTTAAATATGGCAAAAAAGCCGGTTACATGGGTATTGCGCTACTCGTGCTTGCGGTGATTCCGCTGGTGGTCGCAGCGTGTGTTATCCCCAACATTGGTTCCGAGGTGGCAACAAAGTTTAATGCCGCCGGCGAGGCGACGCGCTGGGGCAAGAGCTACGAGTTGCTGGCACTGCCGGTGCTCAACCTGCTGCTGAGCGTGGCGACGTACTTTACGGCAGGACGCCAGGCTAAAAACAATGATGACTCTGCCGCCATGGCGCGCATCGTGTGCGAACGCTACCTGCGCAACGGTTGCATCACGGGTGTGTTCCTCAACGTGGTTAACGTTTACTTTATGTACTCGGCGATTACCGGAACGGGCTTTGGCCTTGGTTTCTAGCTTGTCCTTTTAGGCAACGAGCCTGCACGCATATTCAATGGCTGCTGCGAGGCCGCCGCTCGATCGTGGTTTAAAGACCATGTCGGCGGCGGCCTCGTTTTCGTATCCGGTGCCGCGAAGGGTGAGCGCGGTACCGGCTTCTAAAAGAAGGGGCAGGCCGCGTTGGCTGGTTGCGATTACGGCAGCTTGATTGAGCGAGCAGCTATGCGTTTGGCATTGGATGGCAAGTTCACCTTGCGCCGGGCAAGGGACCAGAACGGCGGCGACGCGACTTGATAGCAATGCAAATGCTGTGCGCTCATCGGGCGAAAGGCATTCGGCTTCAACGACGACGAGCTTGGGCGGTGCGCTGTTTGTGCGAAGCGTGGCTCGGTACATGCGGACCGAAGAACCCGACATAGAAAACTCCTGTGTATTCGGCAAAACGTAAACTATAGTTTACGTTTATGTTCGGCCCCATTTCAAACTCGTCTGCATGGACGAACGTGCGAAACAGATTCTTGGCAGGCGGGTCGAAGAGACACGCAGAGACCTTGGTATCTCCAAGGTTGATTTTTGCGTGGCGACAGGAATCAGCCGACCCTATCTCGACCGAATCGAAGACGGGACGGCAAATTTCACGCTCAAGGTTCTATTTAAGATTGCGCCCGCACTCGGCATGACGGTGTCAGAGCTTCTCGAGGGCATCGAATAGGGCGTTCCCCTGCTGCTATTTGACGCTCTTTGGGCGGGTCCCCCTGGTTGCGATGTGCAAAATCGCGAGTATTCAGCACCAGTTCGGCTGTAGACGGTAGCTTGAGCGGCTGGTTTTGCCTTTTTGGTAGTAGTTAATCCACACGTTAAATAAAAATGAGGAATAAATATTTACTAGACGGCCCCTTCGTCCTAATAGTTCGTCTAACAATTGGCCGATTCTATGCCTCTAGCGGAGAAATTGCAGAATACTCCGTTTTTTGCACGGCCCGAGGGGGACCACCTGTCGTTTGAGGCTGCGATAAGTGGAACTGCCTTAGGGATTAGGCTATCGGGATTCGGTCGTGGTTGACTTGGCTGTAGAACAGGCGCTGGATCTCGGCGGCATCGCGTGACTGGCCGAGTGCCCACATGGTCTTGGCCACGAGCGTCTCGGTGGTCATGTCGTCGCCGCGCAGAATGCCCGGATGATCGGCGTAAGCGCGGCCGACCTCATAAACGCCCAGGTCGAGGCCCTCTTCGGGGACCTGCGTGGTCATAACGACGGTGCGACCCGAATCGACCCAGCGGAAAATTGCCTCTTGGAACGACTCGCCGGACTCGCCAAACTCGGGAATACCGCCAATGCCAAAGGTCTCTAGGATTACAGCGTCGTAGCTATCGGCAAGGGCGTCCAGAATGCCTGGGTTCACGCCGGGCGTGAGCTTAAGGACAAACACGCGCGGGTCGATGCTGTCGTAGAAACGCACCGGGTTTTCGCCCCGATGCGTGCCGTGAAGCCCGTTGCGCACGATGCGGTCGTTGCGGATATAGGCGATGGGCGGATAGTTGACGCTAATGAACGCGTTAAAGCTCATGGTGCGCTGTTTGCGGGCGCGCGTGCCGGCAATGGCGACGCCGCCAAACACGATCGAGACATCGTGCGAGTGCTCGCCGAGCGCATAGAGCAGGCTCTGGTACAGGTTGAGCTTGGCGTCGGTAAATGGATTGCCCATGGGCTTTTGCGAGCCGGTGAGCACGATGGGCTTGGGGCTGTCCTGAATCAGGTAGGAAAGCGCTGCCGCGGTGTAGCTCATGGTGTCGGTGCCGTGTAGAATCACGAAGCCGTCGTGGTCGGCATAACCCTCGACGATGACGTCGCGGATACGCATCCAGTCGCTGGGGCGCATGTTGGTGCTGTCGATGTTCATGGGCTGCACCACGTCGAGCTCGCAGAGGCCCGAGATCTCGGGGACGCTCTGGGCGAGTTCCTCACCGGTCAGGGCGGGGGAGAGGCCGTTGCCGTCCTCGGTCGATGCGATGGTGCCGCCCGTGGCGATGAGAAGGATGCGCTTCATGCTGGTATTCCTATCGTATTTGCCGCCGCAGAGGCGGAGTCGTTCGGCAGTATTGTGGCACAGGGCGTCCAATGTTCAAACGTAATACATCATCTGTAACGTTTGGTAACACTTCAATCGCCGTCAAATAGGGCCCAGGTCGTGCGTTTGCCGTGCGCTGATGGCTGCGAGGGACGAGAAACCCCATATAACGTGTACACTATGAAAGTTATTTTCGTTCATTCACGCGGGTGGGCACCGGCTCCCCGCCAACAGGAGGGGGAAACCATGGATCAAAAGGCTTCCGCAAAGGTCCTCGTACTCGACTTTGGTGCGCAGTACGGTCAGCTCATTGCCCGTCGCGTCCGCGACCTCAACGTGTATTCCGAGATCGTTCCCTGCGATATCTCGGCCGACGAGATTCGCGAGATGAACGCCTCTGCGCTCATCCTTTCCGGCGGCCCGGCCTCCGTGTACGCCGAGGACGCTCCGTCTATCGACCCTGCCATCTTTGACCTGGGCCTTCCCGTTCTGGGCTTTTGCTACGGCCATCAGATCACGGCCGTGACGCTCGGCGGCAAGGTCGGCCACTCCGAGGTGGGCGAGTACGGCCGCGCCACCATCACGCGCACGGCAGGCGCCAAGCTCTTTAACTCCACGCCCATGGAGCAGACCGTGTGGATGAGCCACCGCGACGCCGTGTCCGAGGTGCCCGAGGGCTTTACCGTTACCGCCAGCACCGACGTGTGCCCGGTTGCCGCCATGGAATGCGTCGAGCGCAAGATCTTCACCACGCAGTTCCACCCCGAGGTCAAGCACTCCGAGTACGGTCAGCAGCTGCTGAGCAACTTCCTGTTTGAGATCTGCGGCCTGGAGCCCAACTGGAGCATGGATAACCTGGTCGAGACCATGACGGCCGAGTTCCGCGAGAAGGTCGGCGACGACCGCGTGATTCTGGCCCTGTCCGGTGGCGTCGACTCCTCCGTCGTGGCTGCGCTGGGCGCTCGCGCCGTGGGCAAGCAGATGACCTGCGTGTTCATCAACCACGGCCTGCTGCGCAAGGGCGAGCCCGAGCAGGTGGAGGAGGTCTTCACCAAGCAGTTCGATGTCGACTTTATCCACGTCCACGCCGAGGACCGCTATGCCGAGCTTCTGGCTGGTGTGACCGAGCCCGAGGAGAAGCGCCGCATCATCGGTACGCAGTTCTGGAAAGAGTTCTTCGCCGTGGCGCAGCAGCTCGAGACCGATGGCAAGCCGGTCAAGTACCTGGCTCAGGGCACCATCTATCCCGACATCATCGAGTCCGGCGCTCGCAAGACGGGCGGCAAGACGGCCACCATCAAGAGCCACCACAACCTGATCCCGTTCCCCGAGGGCGTGCACTTCGACCTCATCGAGCCGCTCGACCACTTCTTTAAGGACGAGGTCCGTGCGCTTGGTTTGGCGCTCGGCCTGCCGGGTCACATCGTGTTCCGCCAGCCTTTCCCGGGCCCGGGTCTGGCCATCCGCATCATCGGTGCGGTCGACAAGGAGAAGCTCGAGATTCTCAAGAATGCCGACGCCATCGTGCGCGAGGAGCTGGACGCCTACAACCAGTGTCTGTTTGAGCAGACCGGCGAGCGCAACTCCGAGCACAGCTGCTGGCAGTATTTCGCGGTCCTGCCCGACATTAAGTCCGTTGGCGTTATGGGCGACGAGCGCACCTATCAGCGCCCGATCATCCTGCGCGCCGTCGAGTCCAGCGACGCCATGACCGCCGACTGGGCCAAGCTGCCCTACGACGTACTGGCCCGCATCTCCGGCCGCATCGTTGCCGAGGTTCCCGGCGCCAACCGCGTGTGCTACGACATCACGTCCAAGCCGCCTGCGACGATTGAGTGGGAATAGAACAGACGTTCGATAAAAAAATATAGTATCAGATAGCGGGCACGGTTTCAATTGAATCCGTGCCCGCTGCTGTATGCGTGTCCTTGCATGCCCAATATGCGCCGTAAAAGCCCTCTTCTTCGACGTCAAAGTGAATGCGCTTCGTTTTTGCCTCTCAAAATCTTATTTTCACGATTTGCATTTTCATCCCGTTGTCACCGACCCTTGCGAGAAACCGGAAAAAGCCGCTGACAGAAGGGTCTCTCAAATCGTTGTAGCCCAGCATATAGCCGCGACTTGTGACCTGCAGACGGCTGTCCCACGTGCCGATTTCCTTGGCGGCATCCGAAACCGCAAAATATGCCCCCACATCCTTGATTTTTGCAGTCTTAAGCCATGTTTTTGCGATCATCTTTACCGCCGTCCGATTGGCAGCATCAAAGACCAGCACACTGCCGGGGAAAGCGTCCGCCATCCCCCGCACCAGTTCCCGGACCTGCTGGGTCAGAAAGTAATAGAACACCCCGGAGGCAAAGAACACCGCCCCGCCGGAGGCATCGATTTTGCCAAACCATGCGGTGTCTTTCAGGTCGCAGGGGATATTTTGTTCTCGATCCCCGGCGGGCAGTAGCTGCTGCCGCGAGGCAATCACATCCGGGAAGTCCAGATTGTAGATCTTGCATCTACCGTTGTCGCAGGTTCTGCCGGTGTTGTCCAGCCCACAGCCCAGATTGACCACCGCCGCATTGGGGTGGCCTTTCAGGTAATCCCGCACCTCGAAAGCAAGATCACTCTGCCGCATGGCCACCTCCAGCGCACCAAAGCGCTGCATCAGGCTGCGGGAGTTTTTCTCTGCCTCTGAAAAGTCGTAGTCAATCTGGTCGAGCAGACGAACCGCTGCTTCATCCCTGTAAAGGCTCGGGTACAGCTCCGTACACAGCTTCCGGGAATACAGCGGGAGGATCAGCGTCTCCTGCACGGTGTTTTTCTCAATTTTACATTTCATAGGTCCCTTCCTCAGTGAATAAAAACTGTCATAATTGCCGCCAGCATAGCCGCTATGACCGTCATGCCTATCGCCATGTGCAGGATGGATGCAAAAACGCCCGCATGGCGTCCTCAAACGCCATATCCGCCACACTGCCTTGCAGAACGGCGCAACGCCCCTCCTGAATTGCAGTTCGGTTGAGCTTTCTAGCCTTCTCCACGCTGACGGGCGAATAGTCGATGCCCTTGACGATGCCATGCGAGTATTTTTTCAGCAGCCGTTTTATGTTCGCCCCGCCTCCGCAGCCGCAATCCAGCACCTTGGCGTTTGGCGCAAGTCGTAGAAATCGAAGCCCCCACCGCGCCACAGGGCTGTGGCCCAGATTCATCATGGCAACCATAAGTTTTCCGCCGAGGCCCACGGGCTTGCGGGTGTTTTCAAAGAACGACATCTGGTCCCTCCGATTTCGTGCATTCCGCATAGGTCAACGGGAACGAGGCCTTCAGCACTGCGCTTTTCTGCACCGCCCAGCCGTTTTGACGCAGGAAACGTAGGTATTCCTCGCTTGTCCACCTGCTGTGGAGGGGGAATCCCGCCATACTCATGAAAAAGGCTTTTGCCTTGCCGGAAACCGAGCTCCCCGCGTGAGTGAAGGTTGGCGCGATGAGCACGCCGTCGTCCTTCAGCACCCGTCTGATTTCTTGCAGGGCCTTTTCCGGATGCGGCACTATGTGAAGCGCGTTGGACGCGATCACCACTTCGAAGGACTTCTGTGCATAGGGCAGGCGGAACATATCTTGTACGGAAAAGTGCAGCTTTGCGGATTGATTGTCCCGCTTTGCTTCAAGGATCATCTTTGCAGAAGCGTCCGTAGCCTCGATGTGCGCCGCCGCATCCACGATGCTCTTTGCGATAAGCCCCGTGCCGGTGGCAACCTCCAGCACGGTTTTTGCTTTCACCACCGGCCTGATCAGCCCATACATCTTCTCATACGCCGCCCGGTCCTTTCGCATGAAACGGTCGTACCGAGCGGCATTCTTGTCCCAGAAGCCCTTGCATTCGTGCATGGCTATCGCCCCCAAATAGTTAGAGCAATCTAACTATAACACGCGTATCATGTAGTAAGATAAGGCTAACCTCATTTTCCTGGCTAAGACGCATCTCTTCGGTTTTCGCTTATAGCGGCGCGAGTCAGATACAAGGCTGGAGCTGAAGAAGGAGCTTGACGGACAGATAGGTCGATACCGGTTCCCGGAACGGTGATCCAGCCAATTACACCAGGGCTCTAGTCATGCAGGTAAACCCAATCCATGACGGGAAATAGGTTCTTTTCTCTAGCTCGACGTCTTTCGGAGCTTGACGATTTGGACTGATGGAGGTGAGAAGTCCCTCACCGCGCCAATACCAGACGATTGCGCTATAGGCATCTCTCCGATCCTTTGAATCACCCCTTTTCACGCCACCCGCTACGAACCCCGGCGGAAACCAGGGAGTGATTAAAGAAGCGACCTGCGGTTTTGCGAATCAATCGAGTCATTCGAAATCGCGAATCAAGGGCCTGATTCGCCCAAATTGCGCACGAATCAGCCCTTAGGCGGTACGACACGCATCGACAACACTCGGACTGGATTAGTCACTGAGTGGGAGTAGCGAAAACGAGGCGATTGATTAACTCCATTCGTTTTGGTTACAAGAAAACATGCTGCGCGCCTGCAGCATGAAGGAGAGGGAATCCTATGAAAATCGTTGTATTGAGTGGTAGCCCGCGCAAGGGCGCCAATACCGACACCATGGTCGAGGTGTTTGCCGAGACCGCGCGCGAGGGCGGCCATACGGTCGAGGTCGTTCGCGTTGCCAGCAAGATAATCGCTGGTTGCCTAGGGTGTCAGTATTGCTTCGCCCACGAGGGCTCTTGCGTGCAGAAGGACGACATGGCCAACGTGATCGAGTCGCTGAAAGACGCCGACATGGTTGTCTTCGCTTCGCCTATCTACTGGTTTGATATCACTGCGCAGGAGAAGGCCGCCATCGACCGCCTGTACGCATTCGGTGCCACGGGATTCCCGTTCACCAAGACGGCCCTTTTGCTCGATAGCCACAGCGAGGGCGTCTATGATGCGGCGATCGCTATGTACAAGTCAGCCTGCGCGTACTGCAAGTGGAAGGACCAGGGCATTGTCACCATCAGCGGTATGACCGAGCGCGACAGCATGGCATCCTCGCCCAAGCTGGAAGAGGTGCGAGAGCTCGCTCGCAAGCTCGCCTAAGGACAAGAAGAACGCATGGCAACCAGCGTTATTTGAAGCACTTGCCGTCCTTGCCAGGTGAATCGTTGATTGCCGTGCGCCGTTGCCCTTGCGGACAATCTTGGCGTGCTAAAACGCCTTCTCGTTCAAGAATTCCCTGAACGCGGGAATGTCAAAGCCAACGAGACCACGCCCGCGCTCTCCAATGACGCCGTCCTCCAGGAGGCGGCGTTTGTATTGGCTTGCGTAGTTGCTGGCGACGCCCATGCGTTTGGCTATCTCCGAGACCCTGCTGGGGCCAGAATCGGGCAGCATCGCGAGCAAAAACTCAATGTCTTTATCGGAAAGCTCCCGATAGGTTGTTTCGAGAATTCGATCACGCAGTTCCATGCGGGCAAGCAGAGAACCCTGCTGTACATCAGGTGCACTGATTTTGGGCGAGTTCTCCGAAACATCCCATGTGCGATATCCGACGAGCTGCATCATATAGGGAAATCCGTCGACGGCCTTCACGGCATCCTCGAGCGCTTCTGGCGTGATTGAGCGGCCTCCGGCCTCAACGGTTTTGCGGAATGCGTTTGCAATTTCAACGTCAGTGATTCGTCCCAACTGATGATATTGGGAACGCCTGAGGAACGAGACGGAATCGTTACGCAGCAACGCCGATACTTTGTAGGGCAGTCCTGCCATGAGTAGGGCAACTTTTTTACCTTCGCGTACAAAGTGCTGGTAAACAGAGGCAAATTGAAGCATTTCTTCGAGATCGACGGTGACTTCATCGATGGTGATGAGAAGTCCGATGTCATGTTTTTCGAGTTGCTTAAAGATGCCATTCATGCGCGTGCGCCAGTTGCCCTGGGCCTCTTGAGCATATGTCCAATCGATGCCCACTGGGCCAATTTGAACACCGTTTATGCGCGCGTGAGGCTGTGAGAGGTAGCTATCTGCGGCTTCTTTGGTTCGCTCGATAATATCTTCGAGCATGCCTGGCATGGCGGAGACATTTGCTGCAATCCATGGTGGCCCCTTTGCAGGTTTTGCTAACTTTTGCAACTTTTGCTAAATTTTGCAAGTTTTGCTAATGGCTTAACATGCCTTGTGCCGTGGGATTGCAGGAGTGAAAAACGGGGAGTTCTATTATTCCGACTACGTTGCAACGAGCGGGGCCCGGAGCGCGATGTTGCTGCGCTCCGGGCCCCGCTGCTTAGTTAAACCATGACGGTTTGGTCGCCGTCGTCCTAGTCAAACAGGCTCGGCATGTCGTTTTCCTTCATGAGGGCACCGGCGGAAGGTAGGCTCTGCGCGGTGAACTTTTCGGCCGAGACGCCGGCGCCAAGGATGTCCTCGGTCGTGCCGACGGTGGTGACCGAGCGGCCCTTCTTGGCTGTGAAAGCCTGGACGCCCTGCGTGTTGGTGGTCGTCTTGGTCTTGAGCAGCGACGTGTTGAAGTTCATCAAACGATAGTCGCTCGAGACCAGCGCGATGTCGCGATCTTCCTTGAGCACCTGGGCATACAGCAGCTTGCTGCCACCGTAGATGGCGTTCTTGAGGCGCTTGCGGTTGGTCTTGGTGACGTATCCAGAAAGCGCGACGCGCACCACGCGGCCGTTCTCAAAGACGAACAGCACGTCGGCCTTGTAATCCTCGGGGTCGATGACCCAGATGACGCTCTCGTCGGGTTCCATCTCGAGGTCGGTGGGCAGGTACGAGCCCAGCTGGGCCGACTTGGTGTCCTCAAACGCCGCAACCTTGCACTTGTACACCTGGCTCTTGTTGGTAAACACGAGCAGCTCGTGCGTGTTAGAGGACGGGAACTCGATAAAGGGCTTGTCGCCGTCCTTGTACTTGAGCGTGGCGGCCTTCTTAAGCACGCGGTCCGTCATCTTCTTAAGGTAGCCATCGCGCGAGAGCATGATGGTGACCGGGTACTCCTCGACCTCGGGCTCCAGGCTCACCTCGATAACCTCATGGGGCTCAATCCTGCCCGTGCGGCGCGGCATCACGTACTTCTTGTTGACCGCTGTCAGCTCGTCGCTGATGACCTTCTTGATGTTCTCTTCGCTGGAGAGGATCTCCTCAAACTCGGCAATCTCGCCCTCGAGCTTGGCGATGTCCTTGGTGCGGTTGAGAATGTACTCTTCGTTGATGTTGCGGAGCTTGAGCTCGGCAACAAACTCGGCCTGGGTCTCGTCGATGTCGAAACCCTTCATAAGGTTGGGCACGACCTCGGCCTCGAGCTTAGTGCCGCGGATGATGGCGATGGCCTTGTCGATGTCGAGCAGAATTGCCTCGAGGCCGTGCAGCAGGTGCAGACGCTCGGACTTTTTGCCCAGGTCAAAGTTAATGCGGCGACGCGTGGACTCAATACGCCACTTGACCCACTCGTGCAGGATCTGGCGCACGCCCATAACGCGGGGATAGCCGTCGACCAGCACGTTAAAGTTGCACGAGAACGAATCCTGCAGCGTGGTCGAGCGATAGAGCTTGGCCATGAGCTTGTCGGGGTCGACACCGCGCTTAAGGTCGATGGCGATGCGCAGACCCGAGAGGTCGGTCTCGTCGCGGATGTCAGCAATCTCCTTGACCTTGCCCTCTTTGGAGAGCTTGACGATGCGCTCGATGATGACATCGGTCTTGGTGGTGTAGGGGATCTCGTAGACCTCGATGATGCGCTCTTCGGGAATCCAGCGCCAGCGGGAGCGGATTTGGAAGCTGCCCAGGCCGGTCTCGATGATCTTCTCCATCTCCTCGCGGCGGTAGATAATCTCGCCGCCGGTCGAGAAGTCGGGCATGGGCATGTACTCGAGCAGGTCGCAGTCGGGATCCTTGAGGTAGTGCATCGTTGCGGTGCAGACCTCGTTGAGGTTGAAGCCGCAGATGTCGGAAGCCATGGCGACGCCGATGCCCTTGTTGGCCGAGACGAGGATGTTGGGGAACGTGGTGGGCAGCAGGCGCGGCTCCTTCATGGCGCCGTCGTAGCTGTCGACGAAGTCAACCGGGTCCTTATCGATGTCCTTGAAGATCTCGGCGCTGATGGGGGAGAGCTTGGCCTCGGTATAACGCGAGGCGGCGTAGCTCAGGTCACCCGAATAGTACTTGCCAAAGTTGCCCTTCGACTCCACGAAGGGGGCGAGCAGCGCCTCGTTGCCGGTGGCCAGGCGCACCATCGTCTCGTAGATGGCGGCATCGCCGTGCGGGTTGAGCTTCATGGTCTGGCCCACGATGTTGGCGCTCTTCTGGCGCTCGCCCTTGAGCAGACCCATCTTGTACATGGTGTAGAGCAGTTTGCGATGCGAGGGCTTAAAGCCGTCGATCTCGGGGAATGCGCGCGAGACGTTGACGCTCATGGCATAGGGCATGTAGTTGACCTCGAGCGTCTGCGTGATTGGCTGGTCGGTGACCTCGGAGTGCAGGCCGATGACGTTCTCGGCGTTGACCTGCTTTTTCTTTGGCTGGTTCTTCGTCTTCTTCTTTGCCACGATTTCCTCTTGAACTTCTTATGGGCCGTCGTTATCGAATTGCTGCTACTGCAGGTCCAGCTGGTCCAGGTATTCCTTGCCGTGCTCGGAGATGTGGCGCTTGCGGCCCGCCTCGTCGTTGCCCAGCAGCAGGTTGAACATGGTTTCCATCTTGGTGACGTCCTCGGGCTCCACCTTGATCAGGCGGCGCGTCTCGGGGTTCATGGTGGTGAGCCACATCATGTCCGGATCGTTCTCGCCAAGACCCTTGGAACGGTTGATCGAGCACTTCTGGTCGCCGATCTCCTTGAGGATGCCGTTCTTCTCGAGCTCGGTGTAGGCAAAGTAGGTCTTCTCTTTGCAGTTGATCTCGTAGAGCGGTGACTCGGCGATATACACGTAGCCCTCGTCGATAAGCGTGGGCACTAGGCGATAGAGCATGGTGAGCACGAGCGTGCGAATGTGATAACCGTCGACGTCGGCGTCCGTACAGATGATGACCTTGTTCCAATTGAGGTTGTCCAGGTCAAAGGCACCGAGGTTCTTGATGCGCTTGTCCTTGATCTCCACACCGCAGCCCAGCACGCGCATGAGGTCCATGATGATGTCGGACTTAAAGATGCGCGGGTAATCCTCCTTCAGGCAGTTGAGGATCTTGCCGCGGACGGGCATAACGCCCTGGAACTCGGCATCGCGCGACGTGCGAATGGCGCCTGCTGCCGAGTCGCCCTCTACGATGTAGATCTCGCGACGGCTCTTGTCTTTGGAGCGGCAGTCGATGAACTTTTGCACGCGGTTGGCCATGTCGGTCTTTTGCTGCAGGTTGGTCTTGATGCTCTGGCGGGTCTTCTCGGCATTCTCGCGCGAGCGCTTGTTGATGAGCACCTGCTCCATGATCTTATTGGCAGCGTCCTTGTTCTCGATCAGGTAAGTCGAGAGGCGCTCCTTAAAGAAGGCCGTCATG
The DNA here is from genome assembly GCA_938039325.1 of uncultured Collinsella sp. Lineage (GTDB taxonomy): Bacteria > Actinomycetota > Coriobacteriia > Coriobacteriales > Coriobacteriaceae > Collinsella. The sequence continues at coordinate 58,460 of CALHUX010000002.1, forward strand.
GCCTGCTGGATAAAGCGGTTGTTGATGGCCTTCTTGGTCTGGTTTTCGTAGGACGTCTGGGTGGAGAAGCAGTTGGTCACCAGTACCAGGCAGTCCTGGACGTCTTGCCACTTAATGCCGCTCTCGTTTTTGTTGTACTTGCCCTGTTGCTTGATGTAGGCATCGATGGCGCTGGTCAGAGCGCTACGGGCCGCCTTCTCGGGCGAGCCACCGTTCTCGAGCCACGATGAGTTGTGGTAATACTCCTGCATCATGAAGGTGCGCGAGAAGCACATGCACGCGGTGATCTTTACGTTGTAGTCGGGCAGGTCCTCGCGGTCGCGACCGCGGCGGTCGGCCTCGATAAAGAAGGGCTCAGTAAGGTAGTCGGTACCGACCTTCTCGAGCACATAGTCCTCGATGCCCTTGGGATAGCAGAAGTCCTCTTCGGAAAACTCGCCATCGTCGCCTTCGATACGCAGACGGAAGGTCACGTTGGCGTTGACCACGGCCTGGCGGCGCATGGTCTCGCGATACCAATCGTGGGGAATGCTGATGGAGGTAAAGACCTCAAGATCGGGGCGCCACTTGATGGTGGTGCCGGTGCGGTTCTCGTCGCTGGGCTCAATCTCGAGCGCCTTCTTTTTGGCGCCGACGACCTTGCCCTTTTTAAAGTGCAAGGAGTACTTGTTGCCGTCGCGCCAAACCGTGACGTCCATGTACTCGGAAGCGTACTGGGTCGCGCAGGAGCCCAGGCCGTTGGTGCCGAGCGAGAAGTCGTAGTCGCCGCCCTGGTTATTGTTGTACTTGCCGCCAGCGTAGAGCTCGCAAAAGACGAGCTCCCAGTTAAAGCGCTTCTCGGAAGGGTTCCAGTCGAGTGGGCAGCCGCGGCCGTTGTCCTCTACCTGAATGGAGCCATCGCGAAAGGCGGTAAGGGTGATGAGCTTGCCGTAGCCCTGGCGCGCCTCGTCAACGGCGTTGGACAGGATCTCGAAGGCGGCATGCGCGCAACCGTCGAGTCCGTCCGAGCCAAAGATGACGGCGGGGCGCAGGCGTACGCGCTCCTCGTCCTTGAGCTGGCGGATACTGTCGTTACCATAGTTTGCGGTGTTTTTTGCCATACTCGCTCTCTCGGTGCTCCTTTTGCTGCGTTTAAGTCATATAGATAGTCAAGGTAGCATAGCCCAGCCCATAGGCGATTCCAACCAACACGAAATCCATCGAACAATAGTTCGTGGTATATTGACTGATGTTACGCTATTGGGAGAAATAGCTGAATAAAATCAAGAGTTATTTGATTTTATTTAGTAGAATAAGATATATATTAAACGAAAACGAATCAAGAGAGCTTTTATTTAATAGAACGGTGAAGATATGAAGATTATCGAACGTCCTCAATATATGGAAGCGCTTCTTGGCGCTAAGGGAACGCCGGACATCAAGGTTATTACCGGCATTCGTAGGTGCGGCAAATCTGTTCTACTGGAAGCTCTTGCTGATCGCTTTCGTGAGGCCGACCCCGATGCCAATATTATCCACATCAATTTCAATCTCCTCGAATTCGAGGAACTAACGGATTATCGAGCACTGCATCGCTACGTTGAGGAAGGCTATTGCGAGGGCCTCGATAACATTGTGATGATCGATGAGGTGCAAACCTGCGTTGGGTTCGAAAAAGCGGTCAACAGCCTTCATGCATCGGGAAAATACGATATCTACGTTACTGGCTCCAACGCTTTCTTGCTTTCGAGTGATTTGGCGACGCTTTTTCGCGGGCGGACATATGAGGTTGAAGTATTTCCGTTTTCCTTGCTTGAGTTTTCGACATATCACGAAATTCATAACCCGGACGAAGCGCTTGACCGATATTTGAGAGAGGGCGGAATGCCTGGCTCATATTTGTATCCTAGCGAGCGAGCTCGCTATCGATATATTGCGAACGTGCTAGATGTCTTGGTTTTGCGTGATGTGGAAGAAAAGCATGGGGTTCGTAACAAGGTGCAACTAGAACGTGCATGCGATTTCCTAATGGACAATATCGGTAACATATCTTCTGTTAGCGGGATTGTGGCTGCGCTGGATGCTGCCGGAACACGCGTTTCCGTGGCAACGCTCGCCCAGTACCTCGGATATTTATGCCAGGCCTTTGCGTTCTATCGAGTGCGCCGCTATGACGTAGGCGGTAAAAAGTACCTCACTTCGGGTGATAAATACTATTTATCGGATCATGCAATCAGATACGCAAAACTGGGCACTAAAAAGCTCGACTTCGGGCACGTATATGAAAATATGGTCGCCATAGAGCTCCTAAGACGCGGTTGGGAAATCTATGTCGGGGTGCTTTATAAGAAGGAAATCGACTTCGTGGCAATTCGTCGCGATGAGCGAGTGTATATCCAAGTTAGCGATGACATTTCGCGTCAGGAGACTTTTGAACGCGAAGTGGCACCCCTGCTTGCGATACGTGATGCGTATCCCAAAATGGTCATTGCGCGAACAAAGCACGAGGCTGTTGATTATGAGGGGATTAAGGTGGTCGACATCGCCCGATGGCTGATGGGGGAGGGGCCGGATGTCGAATAGCGGACAGTGATAGTTTACGCTCGCGTTTACTCGGACAAAACCGAGTCGGTTCTGTCCGAGTAAGTTTGAATAGCGAATCGAAATTGTCATGTCCACATGGCGATGGCGAACATGGTTTCCATAATGACAGATATAGTTGACATCTTGTGAAGGATGCAATATATTTCTGTCATGTTGCAACGGATATCTGTCCACATTTACGAAAGGAACTCCATGCCGGGCAAAAAGAACCTACGCATGAAGGCGGCACGCGCGGCGGCTGGCCTTTCGCAAGCTGACTTAGCCCAAGCCGTGGGCGTTACGCGCCAAACCATCGGCCTTATCGAGGCGGGCGGCTACAACCCCACGCTCAATTTGTGCGTGGCAATCTGTAAGGCGCTGCGCGTTACGTTGAACGACTTGTTTTGGGAAGACGAAACCGACGCCGACCCTAATACTCTTTAGGAGTTCACTATGAAATATGAAGATCTGAAAATCGTGCAAAAGTGGCGTGAATATGCCGGCCCAAAGGATGAACGCCTGGAGGCTGAGAGCGCGAAGATCTACAAGATTGGTTTCGTGCTGCTTTCGTTTGGCATGTTGATGATCTTTTTCTACCAGTTTATAGCTCGACAGGTTGCGTGGGTTCACAGCGACGCCAGTGAAATGCCGCATGGCTTTGCAACGCCGTTCGAGGCAGCCATGTATTTGTGGCTCGTTCTCGTGATGTTGATTTGCGCAGGACTGCAAACGCGGAAGGGCTATGTCGATACCAATCGTTTTGGGCAAACCGAGCATCTTCCTGTTGGATATTTCCTGCTTGTCAGCGGCCTTAGCGGCACCGCGTTCGCGCTTGTTATTGCCGCAATGCGCTGTATCGCTGAGGCGCAGATCGTACCGTTCGAAAGCGTCTTTTGGTTGGCGAACCTGGCCACGGGCGTGTTCTGCGGTGCGACGATTTTCGCGGCCACGTTTGCTGTCCTGTGCGCAACGTTTTTCACGGCGAAAAGACGCCGTGCCAAGCTCGAGGCAGAACTCGACTCCTCAGACGACATTTAATGCGCAATGGGCTGGCTCTGGGTATTCAGAACCAGCCCATTTTGATGTTCGATGAGCCGAGCCGGCGTCTCTCACAAAAGTAACTAGGAGCTAGCGAGGCTTATCCGAGTTGTCCTCATTGGCGGTGTCGGTTTCGAGCGCCGTGCGGCGGGCGCTGTAGGCGACGAGGCCGGCGCCTGCCACGGCGAGTGCTGCAGCGGCTGCCGTAAAGGGAGCGTTGACATCGCCAGTGCCCGCAAGCGCGCCCGCTTTTCCGGAGCGCTTGTTATTGCCGTGGTCCTTGCCACTGCCGGAGCTGCCGCCCTCGTCAGTACCGCCGCCACTCGAGCCACCATCGCCGTCCGCCGTCATCGGGGCGTCGTGAAGTCCTGTCGTATCCGCGCTGTCGCATACGCCGACTTGCACTTCTGAGCGTTCGCATGCTGCATCGGACACGTGAAGCTCGTGCAGTACGGCATCCAGTGCCGAGTTTGCACCGGGTCGGATTTCCTCGAGCGTCACGGGGTCGAGCGCCACCAGGTCGCGCGCCTTTGCGTAGAGCGTTACGCGTTTGCCCACTTCGTCGCTCCAACTCTCGGGGATAGCGAAGCTCATGCGGAACTGTGCCGTGCAACCCGGTGCCAGCACGGCGTTTCCGTTGTCGGCTACCAACGGGTGCGTTGCAAAACGTGTGCCCAGCGTCTCGAGTGCGTACTTCACGTGTGCCATGTCGTTGGCCGAAGCGTCCTCGGCAAGCTCTGGATCGTAGACCGAAGCCATGCGTGCGTTCACTCCGAACCCGATGGATGCGCTGGAGAACGGCTGGCTGGAGCCCTCTCGGTACAGATCGATCGTGCCGGCGGTCAGCAAGGTGTTGCCGTCGTTTCGCACCGTGACCATGAAGGATTCGCCTGCTGCTCCGGGCACCACCGCGCCCGAGGTAGCGACTGCGCCCGTCGGATTGGCACACGCCACCAAGGGCACTTCGATGCCGCGTAGTTCTGCCTCGCTCTTCTTCGCGCTCACAATGTGCGTGGCGAGTGCGGAGAGCATGCCCCCCGACGTCAAAAATGTCGTTATCTGATCGATGGGATGGTCCAGCTCGCACATCACGAACGGCTCCGTGAACAGATCGCCTGCCAAGGTGCTGGCGAAGATGCGGAAGTGCTTGCCCATCACTGCTACCGGGTTGCCTTCTTCGTCGTAGGTTTGTCCTACCTTGCCATCGGTGTTCTCTACATAGAGCACGCACCTGCCGTTGTTGCTTACGCTAAACGATGCCGGGCCACAGCCTGCGGCACCCACGGGCTGCGTTGCAAATGCCGATGCGCCTCGCGTCCAAGTAATATGCTGCAGTTGCTCGTTGACGGTAGCCAAAAAGCCCGTGTGCTGCGGCCACGGCACCGCGTGGGGTACTGTGGCATCTGCCGACATAACGCCCCAGCCCGCAATGGACTGGCCGATCACGGCGTACGATGCACAGCCACAACCGCCTGCAGTCTCGTATGCAACGGGCACCACCATTTTGCCGTTGATATTCTCGGGCTCGCCCAGCTCGATGCTCGACGGTGACTGCGGAAAGCGGAGAACTTGGCGGAACGTCAGGCTGTCGCCCAAATCATCCGACCACAGGGTAAAGCATTCCAGCGCAACCTCGGCCTCGCTGCCGAGCGCTTCTTCTGCGGTGGTTCCGCGGCGGTGGAGGTAGGCACCCGACAGACGCCCGTCGACCAGCGTCTTGCCCACCGTGATACGCGGGCACTGCAGGCAATGGTAGCCATCCTCCTGAAGGCGGCCGCGCGAGATGCTGCGCCACGACGTGTGCGATATCACGCGAACTCCGTCGTTGCTTATGCGCAGGCGCACAACGGACAGCATGCCGGATGTGCTCGCCGTATCGAAAAGGGTGTTGTCGCCGGCGGGGCGCTCGCCCGAGACCAGCAGCACGTAGGCGTCCTGGTTTCCTCTTCCGTCCGTATATTCCACCACGTCGAAGTCGTAATCGTATATGCCGTCGCGCTCCACGTCGCCCTCGCCAAAGCCAAGGGGAAAGTCCACAGGCGTGGGAGCGGACCACGTGCCGTTTGCCTTTGTGTGTACCACCAGGCGCGAGCGACCATTGTCGCCGTAGCGCACCGAGGCGATACGGAACAGGCATTCTACGCCGGCAATCATTGCCAGCTTCATGTGGGCTTCGCTGAGCACGCCAGTAAACAGCACGTTGTCGCTCGAGGGTTTGATGCCGCCACGCTCGTCCTCCGATACACCAGCAGAATCGGCGTTGGGGTCCGCAACAGCGTTCGTCGCCTGCCCGATATAGGTGTACTCGTACATCGGCGCGGCGTTTTCGTCGTTCCCTATCAGTGCATGGACGAAATGCTCGATCTGTCCCGTGTCGTCGCTTTCTGCATCTGCCTCGAGCTCAATGCGCGTGACCGCTTGATCCCAATCGCGCACGACAGGCGCGACGTTTACGGCAGTGGCCTTAACCTCGGCGCGTGCGAGCAGCTCGGCGTTGGTGACGATGGTGGCCGATGCGATAAATTGCGGCACGCCGCCGGCCTCGATGTTGCCGGGCGTGCCGAAGCGGGCATCCAGCGTGTAAGGCGTATCTCCGCCCAATGCGAGCTCAGAGCGCTGGAGCACATACTGGTTGCCATTGTTCACCGACATATTCCACGAATCGAGGAGTGTGGGCCACGACCCTGACCAAGCCTTGGTGGTCCACTTGAACATTACGAACTGGAGTATCACATCGACATCGACGTCTGCACCTACGCGCAGTCGCGGAAGCTGGTGTCCATCTGCCTTCTCGTACCCAATGAACAGCGTGAGGGATGCGGCGCCGCGCACGGCAGACGAAGCGACGCCTGCAACGCCGGCGCCAAAGGTGACGGCAAGCCCGATCTGGATGGTGAACGAGCCCGACGTGTTTGAATAGTCGAGCGAAATGTTTTTAAAAAACGCCGCGCCGCTGTCGTGCGTGTGGGCACCCACGGCGAGCGCTAGCTTCGCCAACACCCAGGGGTTGACGTTCAGGAAAAACGGCACCGGTCCCAAGGTGAACTGTTCGGTCCAGTTGAGGTCGGTTCTTACCTGGAAGAGGGCCTTAATATTGCCGTATGCGGGGTCGTTGTTGTTGCCCCAGGTTTTGCCCACCCAATCGTAGGCGAGCGAGCCGTACAGCTGTGTGGCGATATCCATCGTGAACAGCGGCGTGCAATGGTGGCGAAGGAGCTTGGTGTTTCTTGGATCGGTGCCCGAACCGGCACTCATACTTTTGTACTGATTCCACTTCCCCTCCATCTCGTCGAGGTAGCGGTTTGCCTGCTTGGCGCCCGACTCACGCGGTGACTTCTTCCAGAACTCCGGATCCGGATTGCCCGAATCGTTCATATAGCTGGCTGGTTTGTATCCTCCGCCAAACAGTACGTACCCGGCAAACGAGAAATCGAACAGAATGGGGAACGAGGGCATCCAACAGGTGAACTTGTTGCCGCCGATGCCAGGAAACGCCGCCGGGAAATCAAACGGAGTGATCTCTTGGTCCATAGTGGTGGGAATGATGGTGGTCGAGCCCGATTCCGCCTTTGCGGCCGGCGCGGTGACAACGGCCATAGGGGATGAGGGCGTGTAGGTTTTGCCCTGATAGTCGAGGACAAAGCGCAACTTGCACCCTTCTTCCAGAAGGCCCGATGCCGCGTCGAGAAACTTGTCTTCGAGTGTGAACGTCGCCAGATTATCCGCGCCCGATGCGCTGGCCTTGACTTGGCCAATCTGCGTGACGGTTTCGGTTGAGCTGCCCGCAGCGGGCATCACTTTATTGATATGCAATGTTGCTTGCCCGCCCTGCGGCAGACGGGCCTGCACGGTAAAGGCGTGCGTATCGGGCTGCTCGTTTGCCGCGTCGTCCTTCGGCAATGCCATGAACGTGGCTTCAGCGTACTGGATGTCCCATTCGTCGAATGTGAGCTGGCGGAAGTACGGCTCGCCGTCGGAAAGCGGACGCGTGGGCGCGGCTATGGCGGTGCCGCCCTGGATACGCGCAAGGGGAATCTCGACATCGCGGTAGCCCGCCATGCTAATGGAGATACCGCCGTTAAAGTCGTACGCGTCGAGAAGCGTTGCCTCGTCCACGTAGCCTTCCGAAAGCGGCGCGACCTCAAAGATGGCAGTGCCTTCGTCATCGGTCGTGGCGGTGAGTTGCTTGCCTGCGGCATAGCGCGATGTGAGCGTGACCTGGGCACCCGTGATGGGCGTATTCTTGTTGGCGACGTCGACCACGACCACACCGAACATGGTGCGCGAGAGAACGAGCACCCTGAAGGGGTCTTTTTCGCCGGCATAGGCTTCGGTGGGCGTGAACGGCAATATGAAGGCGTTTGCGCTTCCCGGCACGCGCGGCAACATAATGCTCGCCAGCGAGGACGCTCCGGCAACAAGTAGCGAACGGCGATCAAGCATCTTTGGCTCCCATCCCGCAGGTATCGGTGGAAATAATCCAATTTTGCGAGAAGGCGCCCCGTGACGGTAGTGCCGTTCAAGGGTCAAAATGTCCAAATTAATCGAGCGAAGTGCTGGGTTCCGGAACGCGTTCGATGCGCTTGGCAGCCCGGTCGCTAGCGCAACATGTGGGCAACCAGCTCGGCGCGAGTTCCGATACCAAGCTTGGCATACACTCCTGATAGGCGGTTTTTAACGGTGCCCGGCGATACTTCCATGTGGCGTGCGATTTCGGCGTTGGTCCACCCACGACAGGCAAGCATGGCCATGGTGAATTCCGTGGTCGTTAGATCATCGGCCACGTCCTCGCCCGAATCGGGGTTGTGGATGCGCCGCCAGCCGTAGCTAAATCGATACGTAATCTCGATGATGCGCGCGAAGTCGTCAGGGTATTGCGTTTTTAGGCACGCCTCGATAAGTCCCTGTAAAAGGCCGTGATGCTCGCCAATGAGCTCAATAAGGCCGTCGGGACGCGCAATGTTCCAAGCGGTTCCGAAGTGTGCCTTTGCGGCGTCGATGTCCTTGAGGCTCATGCATGCCATGGAAGCTGCCAGGTGCAGGAACAGTTCCGAGATCGGATAGCTCCCCTGTTTCATGATCAGGGCGTTTTCCGCCATGCCCAGACTGCGGCCATATTCGCCGCGCAGGTACAGGGCATGCGCCATCACGTAGCTGGCGAACAGTCGCAGGCCTTCGGGCAGATGCGCCGCAAGCGGATAAAACTCTTCGGCAGAATACGGGGAAGGCAAGTGCAGCAGGACGCTTGCGGCCGAGGCGAACAGGATATGCGTGGCGTGGATGGCGGGCGATTCCTCACCGGCCGGCGTATCGAGGATACCAGCAAGGCACCGGCGGGCGTCGGCGATACGGTTGAGCGACAGACTGGCGTATCCGCAGATAAAGCATGCGGAATAGCGCAGTGCGGGATCGGTGGCGTCAAGATAGGGGCGCACCGTCTTGGCAGCGAGGGCGGCCTGTCCGCGAAAGTACAGCGCTTCTGCCGTGGTAATGGCGTGCGAATCGGGGTCGGAAATGCCTGCAACCGCAGCGTCAATCTGCCCCGGCACAAAGGCGGTGCACATCAACGGCATGGGAACGCGTGGGTAGCCATCGCAGTCCATCTTCCATCTCCCAACAGCCGGCAACAATAGCAGCAATTGTACTCCTGTTGCTCGGGACCCCTTTCGTTTTACTGTTCGGTTAACGCTGCGGATCGTTTTGGAAGGCTTACGAGCATGGTGGTCCCGTTCTCAGAACCTGCTTCGACCTCTACAGCGCCACCGTGAAGCGCTGCAATCTCCCAAACGATCGCTAGCCCGAGTCCTGCGCCGCCGTATGCCCTGCTGCGGGATCTGTCTAGGCGAAAGAACGGTTGGAAGATGCTCTCACGGTACTGTTTGGGTATTCCCGGGCCCTGGTCCTCGACTCGCAGGAACACGTGGCTGTCGTTGTCGCAGATGGAGACGTTGACAGTCGAGCCGGGGCGGCTGTAACGGATGGCATTTTCGACCAGGTTAAACACCAGCCGATAGAGGAGCGCGTCGCTCCCGATTACTAAAGCGTCTCCAGCACAATTGAGGGCTATGCCCTTATTTTCGGCAAGTGGCGCAAGGTCGGTGAGGACCTCTTCGGACAAGGGACCAAGTTCCACATCGTCCTCGCAAGGAACGCTGCGCAGCTCACTCATCTCGAGCAATACCTTGGCCATTCGAGACATGCGCTCGGTTTGTTCTTGTAGCAGGCCGAGCAGCTCGGCTGTTTCGGGTTGCAAACCGGAGTGTTCGGAGATGAATAGTTCAATCTGTGCTTGCATAAGGGCGAGCGGGGTGCGCAGCTCGTGTGCGGCGTTGCCGGTAAACTGACGCTGTGCAGAGAACCCTTCGCCAAGACGAGCGATCATGTCGTTGAAAGAGGCACTGCATCGTTGTAGCTCGGTGGGCACATCTTCATTGAGTCTGATTTCGCTTAGGTTGTCAGGTTGCACACGCTCAACCTGAGCTGCAAAAGCCCGTAGCGGTTTGAGTGCACGGCCGCTCACAAAGTATGCCAGCGCGCCGCCAAGGAGTGTGACTCCAGCCGTGATGTACCAGGCTGTCGTGCCAAAAGACTCCTGTGCGTCGTTTACGACGATCGTGACCTTGTCATCGAGGGCTGCTTTCGTTGGGTCGAACGCCTGGAGCGAATCTTCGCCGGTTGCGTTAAAGGCCGAGATGTCGCTGCCGATGGCATCCATGTAGCGCATGCCTGTATAGCCGATCAGGCAGTTCGTTAGCACGCATGCTGCACACGTGAGCAGTGCCGTCATAATCGTTATGCGCCATTGCAGCGAAAGCCTTTTCATTCGCTATCCTCCATAACGTAGCCCTCTCCAATCCGATTGCGAATCGGGTCGTATTTCAATGCGCCACGCAGCTTTTTGCGGAGTGACGAGATATGAACGCGGGTTGCGTTGCTAAAGCTGTTCACGCTGCTATCCCAAACGTGCTCGATAAGCTCCTCTTGACTTACCGGACGCCCCTGATGAAGCATCAGGTATTCCAAGATTCCCGTTTCCTTGCGCGTAAGAGATAAAGCCTCGCTGTCCACGGAAGCGATGCGCGCCTTGGTGTCAAAGCTGAGCTTTCCGCAGGTTAATACTATGTCGTTTTGTGCGAAGCGTCTGAGGGTAAGGCTGCGAATCCTTGCCGCAAGCTCGTCCAGATGAAACGGCTTGGTGAGGTAATCGTTGGCGCCGGCATCGAGTCCGGCGACTTTATCGGATACTTCGCCACGTGCGGACAGAATCAGTACCTTCGTCTCGCAGTCAGTTTTCCTAAGTTCCCTGAGTACGGTCATGCCGTCGATACGGGGAAGGTTGAGGTCGAGTACCACGAGGTCGAAGGCCTCAACGTCCAGTAGGTCGAGCGCCTCCTGTCCGTCGTGACAGCAGTCGACGCTGTACGCCAAGTTTCGCAAGCTGCGCGCGATTGCATCACACAGCGCCCGCTCGTCCTCGACGATCAAAATTCGCATAACAGTCTCCTCGCACATTCCAAATCGCGCTTAACACGGATTTTATAGTCGATATGGTCCAATGGTCGCGTAACGAAAGGAGTGGTCAGGTTGTTCAAAGCGGTAAAACCCGTGGTACAGGTCGCTTTGTTGATCGTCGGAATTGCCATGGTGTGCTTTGGCGTTATGCGTGGCGAGGCGGATGCCGTGCTGGCCAAAGCGATTAGGCTGTGCTTGGAGTGTATCGGAATTGGATAAAAGAGAAAACACTGCGTCGCATGTTTTGGCCCGATTTCGCGGATTTATTCAGGCGGCGGCGACGCTCATCACCAACATTCACCTGCCAAACTTTGCCAAAGGCGGCATCTATCAGGGCGCGGGAAAAACAGTCTGCGTACCTGGGCTTAATTGCTATTCGTGCCCCGCGGCATCGGGTGCGTGCCCCATCGGGTCGTTCCAGTCGGTGGTAGGTTCATCCAAGTTCAACTTTTCTTACTACGTCACCGGTACGCTCATTTTGCTCGGCGTGCTACTGGGACGCTTTGTATGCGGGTTTTTGTGCCCGTTTGGCTGGCTGCAGGAGCTGCTTCACAAGATTCCCAGCAAAAAGCTTTCGACAAAAAGGCTCAAGGCGCTTACGTATATCAAATACGTTGTGCTGCTATTTGCCGTGGTATTGCTGCCTGTGCTGTTGGTCAACGATCTGGGGATGGGCGACCCGTTCTTTTGCAAGTACATCTGTCCACAGGGTGTGCTCGAGGGTGCCATTCCGCTGGCAATTGCCAACGCCGACATTCGATCTGCGCTGGGGCAGCTCTTTACCTGGAAACTTGCCGTTCTCATTGCCGTGGTAGTGCTGAGCGTTTTGTTCTACCGCCCTTTCTGCAAATGGATTTGTCCACTCGGCGCATTCTATGCGCTCATGAATAAGGTATCCCTACTGGGGATTCGGGTCGATGCATGCAAATGCGTCTCGTGTGGCAAGTGCTCAATGGTTTGTCAGATGGACGTTGATGTGGTCCGCGCGCCCAATCATGCCGAATGTATCCGGTGCGGAAAGTGCATCGGGGCCTGTCCTGTCGATGCCATCAGCTATCGCTATGGCCTGGATGTGTCGGCGGAAAAGCTTCCCTTGACCGCCGATAAAAAGTAAACAAGCTTCGACAAAACGGAGGAATGACTATGAAGCTTTCTAAGATTGCGGCCCTGTTTATGGTGCCGGTATTGGCCTTGTGCCTTGTGGCATGTTCGGCGCCCGGTGGCAATGCGAGCGAATCTGCGAGTTCCGATCCTAAAATCGCAGAACTCACTGCGCAGAAGCCGGCCAATGCCGACGAGGCCGCCGAGCTGTATGCGAAGCTCATGCAGAAGGAGAACGAGATCTTTTCGAGTGATAACGCGCTGTGGGAAAAGGTATTCAATGCGGCAAATAAAGACTCGGCAATGATTGAGGACGGTAGCAATTACGGCGATTTCCTGCTCAAGACCATCGACGGCGCCAAGGATGAGTTCACGGCGGATGAGCTTAAGACGCTCAAGGTCGGTGCACAGCAGATCAAGGAGATCGAGGACAAGCTCGAGAGCCTGGAGAAGGAGTTCCCCGGCTGTGGAAGTACGCCGAGCGCAGGCGAGAGCGTCGACGCTTCGACCGCTGGCATGACGGCTGGTGCCAATGCTTCGAGCGAGGCGACGAAGTTCCCCAGCTTTACGGGCAAGGACCTGGATGACAACGATGTGAACAGCGACGAACTGTTCTCTAAGAACAAGGTCACCGTCATGAACTTCTGGTTCACCACGTGCAAGCCGTGCGTGGGCGAGCTGGGCGATCTTGAGAAACTGAATCAGGAGCTTGCCGAGAAGGGCGGCCAGGTCGTGGGCGTCAATTCCTTTACGCTCGATGGCAACAAGGGCGAGATTGCAGATGCCAAGGACGTGCTGAGCAAGAAGGGCGTGACATATAAGAACATCTGGTTCAAGTCGGATAGCGAGGCCGGTAAGTTTACGTCAAATTTGTTCTCGTTCCCGACAACGTATGTCATCGATCAGAATGGAAACATCGTAGGGGATCCAATCGTGGGAGCCATCAGCTCCGCTGAGCAGCGCGCAGCGCTCGACAAGCTTATCGACCAGGCGATTGCGAATAGCGAGCAGTAGAAAACGCGTAAAGTATAGCGAGGATCGTGCGCCGCTGTGCGAAGTAGTCCGCTACCTTTCAAGATAAGCTCCACCATATAGAGGTCCCGCTCGGGACCTCTTTTTTGGGCACCGTCCTGCTCGTTTTTTGGCGCGCTTCGTTACATTCCTCATTGGCGCTGGTAAAAAATGGGGATAGAGTAGGACAAACGCGTCGAATACGAACGGCGGGGGAGAGCGGGCAGGGTGCCTGCGCGGGAGAGGTTGCCGTCCATGTTGGAGCTCAAAGGAATTTGCAAAAGGTACGTCACGCAGTCGTTTACGCAGGTGGCGCTCGACAACGTAAGCCTGTCTTTTCGCGATAACGAGTTCGTGGCCATTCTGGGTCCCTCGGGTTCGGGTAAAACCACGATGCTCAACGTTATCGGTGGGCTCGATCATTTCGATTCCGGCGACCTGCTGATCGACGGTATTTCGACCAAGGACTTTCACGATCGTGATTGGGATGCCTACCGCAACAATCGCATCGGCTTTGTGTTCCAGAGCTATAACCTCATTCCTCATCAGACCATTTTGGAAAACGTTGAGCTGGCGCTGACGCTCACGGGTGTGGGCCATGCCGAGCGCCGCCAGCGTGCGCGCGAGGCGCTCGAGGCGGTTGGCCTGGGAGAGCATGTTAACAAGCGCCCGAGCCAGCTTTCGGGTGGACAGATGCAGCGCGTGGCGATTGCCCGTGCCCTGATCAACGACCCCGAGATCGTGCTGGCAGACGAGCCGACCGGTGCCTTGGACTCTACGACATCCGTGCAAGTCATGGATCTGCTCAAGGACGTGGCGCGCGACCGCCTGGTCATCATGGTCACGCACAATCCCGAGCTGGCGTACAAGTACGCTACGCGCATCGTCAACCTAGCGGACGGCAAGATCACTGACGATTCCGACCCCTTTGATGTCGCCGACGCCACGCGCCGCGAGGCCAAGCCTACGCGCAAAACCTCGATGAGCTTTGTGACGGCGCTGGGGCTTTCTGCCCGAAACCTCATGACCAAGAAGGGCCGTACGGCCATGACTGCCTTTGCGGGGTCGATTGGCATTATCGGTATTGCGGCAATCCTGGCGCTCTCCAATGGCGTAAACGGCTACATCAAAAAGGTCGAGGAGGATACGCTCTCGAGCTACCCGCTCACCATTTCCAAGCAGGATTACGACCTGTCGTCCATGATGGGCGGACAGGGGGCCACGGATGATGACTCGTCTGAAAACGTGGATTCGTCCGACGACAGTGCAGGCGGCAAGGCTAAGGGAACCGATAAGATTCCCGTGGTCACGGCCGTAAAGGATATGTTTGCGAGCGTTAAGTCCAACGACATGACGAGCTTTAAGGCATGGCTCGATGCCGGTGGTGACGGCATCGATAAAGAGGTCAACGCCATTCAGTACGGTTATGGCGTGACGCCGGTTGTTTATCGTGCCGGCAAGGGCGATGAGAAGCCTGTCCGGCTGGTGCCCAACGCCATGACCGAGGCCATGAGCGGAGGCGCGAGCTCGGCAGCAACGGTGAGCATGGAATCCATGGGAACCTCGGTCTTTAACGAGATGATTGACGACCAGAGCCTGCTCGACAGCCAGTACGATGTCGTCGCCGGCCATTGGCCCACGTCTGCCAGCGAAGCCGTGATGGTGCTTTCGAGCCGCGGCACGGTGGGCGACTATACGCTCTACAGCATCGGTGCACTGGATATCAATGAGCTCAACGACCTGGTTAACAGCGCTATGACGGCTGACGGTGGCGTCGAAGCGCCCGAGACCGGTACCGACTTTACCTATGACGATGCGCTGTCCACGACGTTTAAGGTGCTGTCGCCGGCCGATGCGTATCGCAAAAACGAAGAGACCGGCATGTGGACTGACATGTCTGGCGACGCCGACTTTATGACGGCCAAGGTTGCCGACGGTATTGACGTGCATATTGTGGGCGTGGTACGACCCAACGAGACCGCCAACGCGAGTGCGTTGTCCCCGGGCATTGCCTATACGCATGCGCTGACTCGCCAGCTTATGGAGCGCGCCGCCGATTCGCAGATTGTGCAGGAGCAGCTCGCCCACCCCGAGACGGATGTCTTTACGGGCAAGTCTTTCGATGAGCTGCAAGGCGAGGCCAAGCAAGGCGTGGATCTTGGCAGCATGTTCAGCGTGGACGAGGCGGCGCTCAAGGGTGCGTTCTCGTTCGATACGTCTGCGCTCTCGGGCGCTGCCGGCGGTATGGACCTTTCTGGTATCGACTTGTCCGGGCTGGACATTGACCTTTCGGGTGTTGGGAAGGACATCGACTTCAGCGACATCATGGCCAAAGCGCCAACCCCAGATTTTTCGGGTATCTTTGACGGACTGGAACTCACGCCCGAGCAAATGCAGCAGGTGGGAACACTAGCCAACCAGCTGTTTGAGGGCTTTTTGCGGTCTGATCAGTTTAAGGCGCTGACACCCGATGATCTTAAGGACGCATCAAAGCTTGCCGCCGCGTTCTCGACGTATCTTGAGAGTGATACGGCAGCTCAGCAAATCCTGGCCCAGCTCAAGGCCCTCGGCGGCGATGCCCTGGCAGAGCGCCTGCGGCAGGCGATGACCGACTATGTGCAAAAGCAGCTGGCTCCGTATCTGCAGCAGACTATGGATCAGGTGATGAAGGCAATCAGCGAGCAGATAGCGTCGACGGTATCGTCCCAGCTCAAGGCGGGCGCGGCAGGGCTCATGGACCAGATGGCGGCGCAGATGTCTTCGAGTTTTGCCAACCTGGTGAGCGCCATGCACGTGGATGCGAGTGCCTTTGCTCGTGCCATCCATTTCAACATGGATGCCGAGGACCTGAGTTCGCTCATGATGAGCTATGCCAAGGCGTCGAAGCTCACCTACGACAACAATCTGACCACGTTGGGCTATGCGGATGAGGCAGACCCCATCTCGGTTAAGATTTTCCCGCGCGACTTTGAGGCCAAAGAGCGCGTGCTCGATCACATCGATGCGTACAACAAGCAGGTCAAAGCCGCCGGCCACGATGAACAGGCAATCTCGTACACCGACTACATGGGCATCATCATGGGCTCGGTGACCGACATCGTGAACACCATCAGCTTGGTGCTCATCGCATTCGTGAGCATCAGCCTGGTCGTGAGCTCCATCATGATCGGCATCATCACCTACATCAGCGTACTGGAGCGCAAAAAGGAGATTGGCATCCTGCGCGCGATCGGCGCGTCAAAGCGCAACGTGGCCAACGTATTCAATGCCGAGACCTTTATCGAGGGCCTCATTGCCGGCGTCTTTGCCATTGTCGTTGTGGTGCTCGTGAGTTTTCCGGTCAATGCCTGGGCGCTTGCGGCCAAACAGGTCCCCAACCTGATGAGCCTGCCCGTGCAGGATGCGCTGGTGCTTATTGCGATTTCGGTGCTGCTGACGGTCGTCGCCGGCCTGCTGCCTGCCCGCAGCGCATCCAAAAAAGACCCCGTAGAAGCCCTACGCTCCGAATAATGTGACAAAGGGACAGTTCCTTTGTCACATTGAGTGGCTTGTAAATCGAGGTCTAATACTTTTCCCGAGAAGTGAACGAGTGAAAACGGGCCCCCGAAGTATCGGCGCTTTCGAGATGCAATTTCCTGCGGTTTTGCCAGTCAAATCCTGCGGGCTTGACGTCTAAAAATGTCGATGCTTCGGGGGTCCAAAAACGGTCGTTCACTTCTCGGGAAAAGTATTAGACCTCGATTTTGCAAGGGCCCAATTACCGTTCGGCACGTTAAGAACTCCCTTTCCCCGCTTAATGCTTGACGAAGAGTCCCCTGGTTTATATACCTATCGGTAGGCATATAGGATGTAATGCCGATAGAAATGGAGTGACCATGGCTCTCACCGTACCAGACGAAAAAGACCGTCCTCGCGAGAGCGGCGCATTTGCTTGGATTGTCGTTATTGCGCTCGGCTTAATGTCCGCCGGGACGACTGGCACATATAGCATTATTGCCGGCTCATTCGTTGCTCCAGTATGTGAAGACCTGGGCTTTGAGTACACCTCTTTCTCTTTCTATTTCACTGCGATTCTTCTTGGCCTTGCACTTGGACTTCCACTTTTGAGCCGTTTCATTCCAAAAGTAATAGGCAAACCGGTGCATATTTGCGTTGAACTCGTCCTTATTGCCGCCGGCGCCGCAATGGCGTTCTACACCGAAGTCTGGATGTTCATCGTCTCCGCTGCGGTGATCGGCATCTGCTTTTCATTCACAACGGGCGTCTGCATGTCCGATGTTATTGACCAATGGTTCAGTAAATCGTCCGGTCTTGCCATCGGCCTTGCTTGGGGCGTTAATTCTCTCTGTACGCTGTTGTTGAGCCCTGTCATTACGCTGGTTATCGAGCAACAAGGCTGGCGTACGGGATACATCGTACTTGCGGCCGTTTCTGCAGCTATGATTTTACCTGCGAGTGCATTTATCATTCGCCTTAAACCCTCTGATCGCAACATGCTTCCGTACGGAGAGACCGCCTCTGAAACCCATGAGAGACACAGCGTCGATGAGCGGGAAGATACCCTTTCGGGCATGGCACTACGTGATGCCACGAAAACGCCGTCTTTTATTCTCTGTGTCCTCCTGCTTTGCGTGGCGCAGCTCACCTGCTGCATGAACCAGTTGTTTCCAACCTATGCAAGCGAGGTCGGTTTCAATCCCATCGTAGGAAGCTTAATGGTCTCGGCAGCTTCGTTCTCCGACATCTTCCTAAATCCCTTCGTAGGCAAAACATGTGACAAGCTCGGCTCTATTAAAGCAACGGTCGCGTGGACAGGTGTCAGCATTTTTTCGTTCCTGCTTCTCATCATTGGCGGAAGCAATGAGACTGTTTCAATCATTGCAGCTGGCGTAAACGATGCC
The DNA here is from genome assembly GCA_938039325.1 of uncultured Collinsella sp. Lineage (GTDB taxonomy): Bacteria > Actinomycetota > Coriobacteriia > Coriobacteriales > Coriobacteriaceae > Collinsella. The sequence continues at coordinate 76,585 of CALHUX010000002.1, forward strand.
ATGTTCGCCATTGTTGGAACCGCAATGCCGATGCTTCTCCTCTCGCTCTTTGGATCACGCGATTTTGGAAGGATCTATTCGATCGTTTGCTCAGCGGGCTATGTCGTCGGTGCTTTTGGAATGCCGGTCATGATGAAGGTTTACGGCATGGCAGGGTCATTCCAGGGAGTATTTATCTTCTGCATTGCCTGCAACCTTATGATTGCTGCGTTTGCTATCGTTTCCGGCTTTCTCAGTAAGGCTGCTGAAAAGTAATAAGCGCCGATTGCATCGGCATAGATTGCCACGCAACAGGGGTCGACTCCAAGCCAGACTGGAGTCGACCCCTGTTTTCGTTTAAAGGTTGCCCGCAGGCACCATGTGTGCCAACATGCGTTTCAGCTTGGCTGGTCTATTTGAACATAAGCTCGACTATTCCCGCCCAAACCGCTTTTTCATCAATATCCTCACCTTGAGCGACCGTATTGCTCGCTCCCTCCAGAACGGTATAAAGAATTTGTACGTAGAGCATCACGTCGGCACTATCGGAAAACGCGCCAATCTCTACACCATGAAGAAGGATGTCTTTAAGCGCATCCATGGTTCGTTTGGTCGCCGTCGCTTGACGTTCCTGAACTGCAGGAATTCGATTTGCTTGAACGCTAACCTCGGCCAGCACGCGCCGGCGTTTTTCATCGCTTCGATAGCCACCTATAACTGAATTGCCGAGCTCGATAAGCGCGGCCTTGAACCCGTCCCTATCGACTATTAGCGAGTAGTCGCGCTGATAGTCAATGGTCGGAAACATGCTGTCCAAGAGCGTAGTGAAAATCTCCTCTTTAGAGGGAAAGTAGTAGTACACCGACGGCTTGGATATACCGACAAAGTCGCAAATCTTTCCGATAGACGCTTTGTCATAACCGACTTCTGCCACAAGATCGTACATTGCGTCCAATATTTTTTTTCTTGTGCTCACGCTGCATTTCTCCATTGCAAATCACTTCCGCACTACCAACATTATTAAGGATGGCAACGGAACATCAATTCGTGTCCAAACATGACCACTATATACGGTGAACGGTACGTATCAGTAGGCGAGTGGCAATTATTCAAAACTATCTACCGAACGGTAGGTATAGTAGTACTATAGCAGGTGAAACCCCGCTATTGTCGCGGCCGGACAGCATCGCGGGAAACCCGACGGAAGGACCAACCATGTACGAGAACTATCGTATGCCGGGCGAGTTCGAGAAGCGCTCCAACGTCTATGTGACATGGCTTCCCGATTACATCCGTGCAGAGGGCTACGATAACCGCCAGCCCTGCGTTGACGTGATCAAGGCTCTGCTCGAGTATGGCGACGTTACGGTCAACCTCAATTGCGGCACCCCCGGCTCCTACGAGGAGGCTTGCTCACGCCTGAAGGAGGAGGGGGTTGATCTCGATCGTATCGAGATCACGCAGTTCGAAGACTCCAACTTCTATGTCCGCGACAACGGCCCCAGCATCATGGTCGACGACAAAGGCCATTCTTATATGGTCAACCCTGCTTGGACCTATTACGGCGTGTGGGACAAGAACTCCCCGGAGTGCCAGTCCGCACGTAAGGCAGCCGTTCACATGGCGGTTGCGCTCGGTTGCTTCGATATCGTCAATTCCGAAATGGTTTCGGAGGGCGGCGATCGTGAGTTTGACGGTCACGGCACCCTGATCGCCATCGAGGACACGGAATGCCGTAAGCGCAATCCCGAGTTCACGAAAGATGAGGTAGAGGCCGAGTATAAGCGCATCTACAACCTCAACAAGGTTATCTGGCTTCCTCAGCCCATGCTTGAGGACGACGATTATCGACTGGGCATCCTCGACGAGAAGGAAGACGGAACCCCCGTCTTTGGCATGAGCTTTGCCGCTCACATCGATGAGATGTGTCGCTTTATCACTCCGAACAAGATTCTTCTTGCCGAGGTGTCCGATGAAGAGGCAGCCTCGAGCAAGGCTGGCGCAGAGTCTCGTCGCCGCATTGAGGCGGCCTACGAGATCCTGAGCAACGAAACGGACTGGGAGGGCAAGCCCTTCGAGATCGTTCGTATGCCCACCGCCGAGCCGATTGAAGTCGTTATCGCCCCTGGCGATGAGGATTACGAGCTCTATAAAGGCTTCATCGACGAAATGGGCGGCAAGTTTATGGATGGCACCCCCTGGCCCGAGGGCCCCGTCCACTTCTACGCTGCAGCGAGCTACTGCAACTTCCTGATCTGCAACGGCGTCGTTCTTGGCCAGCGTTATTACCACGAGGGCATGAGCGAGGTCGTGAAAGAGAAGGACGAGCAGGCCAAGGCGGTTCTTGAGAGCTGCTTCCCCGATCGCAAGGTCATCATGATTGATTCCCTCGCGCTTAACCTGTCCGGCGGCGGCGTGCACTGCTGGACTAAGGACGTGGCGGCCAGTCGTTAGTGAGCCTTAGAGCCTGCGCTCTTTGGCTTAGGCGCCACATGTACCGCTCCCCGAGGGATATCCGTGTTTCCTTCGGGGACACATTTAGCAATAATTTTGATAATAATTCGAAAGGAAAATAGACATGAACAACAGCCTCCGCGGTCGCGACTACATCAACATCCATGATCTCTCCTCCGAGGATTTCCGCTATCTCATCGATCTTGCCTGGAACCTTAAGGCTCAGAAGAAGTCTGGTGTCGACCAGCGCTACTTCCCCGGCAAAAACGTCCTCGCCAACTTTGAGTGGGGCTCGACCCGTACTCGTTGCGCATTCGAGACCTCCTGCAACGATTTGGGCATGGGCTTCACTTATCTGACCAACTCCCACATGGGTGACTGCGAGACCGTCAAGGATGCCATGCGCGTCTTCAACGGCATGTATGATCTCATCGTCTACCGCGCACAGAAGGACGAGCAGTTCCTCTATGACGTCGCCGACCTGGTTGACATCCCGGTCATCAATGCCCTTACTCTCGGCGATCACCCGACTCAGATGCTCGCTGACGCTCTTACGATGGAAGAGCAATGGGGCGGTCTGCGTACGAGCCGCGGCAAGAAGATGGCTTTCGTTGGCAACTGCGCCGGCGCCCCGGTGTGGTATGGCCGTCTGTGCGCGATGCTCGACATGGACTTCCTCGCCATCGGTCCCGACGACCTCCGTCATCAGATGTGCAAGGAAATGGTCGAAGAGGTGGAGGCCTGCTACGCCAAGTACGCTCCCAATAGGACCTTTACCATCACCTCTGACCTCGATGCCTTGGATGGCGTTGACGTTATCGTTACCGAGGAGTGGCGCTACATCAACCCCGAGTGCGGCGAAGAGGTTCTGGATCCCGACGACTACAACTCCTGGCTGGGCGATGCCGAGTCTCTGTACCCCTATCGCGTCACCAGCGAGCTGTGCAAGCGCACCAACAATCCCGACATCTTCTGCATGCATGAGCTTCCTTCTGTCCACAACGCAGATCACCGTGTTGGCAAGATGCTCCTCGACCAGTGCAAGAACGACCTCCATCGCGAGATCATCACCGAGGGTTTCGAGATTGCCGACGAGTGCTTTGAGGCCAACGCTTCGGTCATCTTCCGTGAGGCAGAGAACCGTCAGCACACCATCAAGGCCGTTATGTGTGCCCTTCTAGGTCTCTAGGAGTTGTATCAATGGAAAATGCAAAGTTAAAGAGCAGCAAGGTCTACGCATGGGTTCTCGTAATCGCGCTTGGCCTCATGTCTGCTGGTACGACCGGATCCTATAGCGTAATCGCCGGCTCCTTCGTCGCGCCCGTGTGCGAGGAGTTCGGGTTTGACTATTCAATCTTCTCGTATTACTTCACCGCGACGCTCATCGGTCTTGCGGCGGCGCTTCCGTTTGTCGGAAAACTCATCCCCAAGGTTGTTGGCAAGGTTTGGCTCCCCGTCGTCGAGCTTATTCTGCTCGCCGCCGGCGCAGGCATGGCTTTCTACACCGAAGTTTGGATGTTCATCGCCGCTGGCGCCCTGATTGGCATTTGCTTCGCCTTCACCACCGGCGTCGCCATGTCCGACGTTATTGACCAGTGGTTCAAAAAATCTGGTGGCCTGGCAATTGGTCTTGCTTGGGCAGTGAACTCGATTTACATGCTCATCATGAGCCCCGTCATCACCTCTGTCATCGAGGCCGCTGGCTGGAGGACTGGTTATCTGGTGCTCGCTGGCGTCTCCGCCGTGCTCATTCTCCCCGCTTCCGTCCTGATTATCCGCTATAAGCCTCAGGACAAGGGCATGCTGCCCTATGGCTACGTCGAGGGCGAGACGGTCGCCGAGACCGAGGAGACGACCGAGGATAGCACGCGTGGCGTTAGCTATGCGCGCGCCATTAAGTCGCCTGCCTTCTTCTTCTGCATCGGCTTCCTCTGCCTCGTTCAGCTCACTTGCTGCATGAACCAGCTCTTCCCGACGTATGCTTCCGAGGTTGGTTTTAGCCCCATGGTGGGCGGCTTCATGGTATCCGCTGCATCGCTCTTCGATCTGTTCCTCAATCCGATCGTCGGCACCACTTGCGATAAGTTCGGCAGCACGAAGGCCATTCTGGGCTGGCTCGCTGTCTCCATCCTCTCCTTTGTCATGCTCATGATGAGCAGCGGCAACTCGACGCTCAGCATCTTCGCAGCAGGCGTGAACGACGTAATGTACGTCATCGCTGGCACTGCCCTGACCGTTTTGGTTATGGATGTCTTTGGCTCCCGCGATTTCGGTCGCATCTTCGCGCTGATCTGCTCCGTGGGCTATATCGTCGGCGCCTTTGGCATGCCCGTTATGATGAAGGTCTATGAGCTTGTCGGCTCCTTCCAGGGCGTCTTCATCTTCTGCATCGCATGCAACGTTATTATCGGCCTGTTCTTGCTGCTGGCAAAAAAGACTGGTAAGAACCTCTCCTGGGACGAATAGTCCGATTCGTCTTAGACATACGCTGTAGGGCTTAACCTGCAGCCGCTTTGGGGCATCGACAAACGTCGGTGCCCTTTTTCATCGAATGTGACAAAGGGACAGCCCCTTTGTCACATTGAGTGGCTTGTAAATCGAGGTCTAATGCTTTTCCCGAGAAGTGAACGAGTCAAAATGGACCCCCGAAGCATCGACACTTTTGGCGAGCAATTTCCTGCGGTTTTGCAGTCGAATCCTGCGGTTTTGATGCCTAAAAATGCCAATGCTTCGGGGGTCCAAAAACAGTCGTTCACTTCTCGGGAAAAGTATTAGACCTCGAGATATAGACGATGTTCGCGAGCGGCAATTAGAGCGTAAGCCTTTAGTTCTTTTTTGCAGAGAGCATGAGCCTAATTTCCGGATGGGTGTATTCGTCGAAATCTTCTGCGGCTTCGGTGTCAAAGGTGTAGTACGACTTGATAGATTCGTCCTCCGTCTTGATGCTGATTTCTTTATATAGGGATCCGGCTAAAAATGTCTGTTTAAAATCATCCGACAGGCTGCATGGCGTGAGGAGGCCCGGTGTGGCAACGGAAATGTCCAACCCGTTGAGCGGGGCGCAGAGCGTCGCGATGTCCTGCTCGGCGCGAGCGAGGTTGTCTGCAAGGCTTTCCTCGGGGTTGACCTGACTGGTGTAATCGACGTCCGTGAGCATGCCGTCTGCATCAAAAGAAAGGTAGACATAGGCTGCTTGAGCGCCAAGGTCATTGTCGCGCAGATAGCCGATAATGCGGTAGCCGTAGTCGTGATACGACTCGTATGGGTCGTCTGCCGCGACGCGTTCACACACGGGCTCCAGGGCATCTTGCGCGATGGCGAGCTGCTCGGCAACTGCAGCCTTTCTCGCCTGAAGCTCGTTATTTCCCTGGACAAACTGCGGGATGTAGACGCCAAGCAGCACAATGGCGGGCACCACTGCGAGAGCTATGGCCTGCTTCTTGACGCTTGGAATCGTCACGCCGTATGCGTTTGCCATGGCCTCGGCATTGCTCGAGGTCTCGGCTAGCACGTCTGCCGCGGTGGCAACTGCCCCTACGGCGCCGGCGACCTCCGCGGCGCCGCCCAGGTTGCGCGCGAGATCGTTATCACTGTTCTTGAGCAGGCGGCCGGCAGCTTGCGTGGCGAGCACGCCGGCGACCTCCGCGGAGCGGTCTTTGTTGGTTTGGGCTACCGCAAGCCTGCTCTGCAGCTCCTTCCACTGTTTGCCCTGCATTCCAAAGCGCGGCGCAAGAGCGCAATAGCAAAAGACGACGAGTTCGATTACGGTGAGTGCGATGGCGGTATATATGCCCGCGGGTTGGAATTCCTTTTGGTGGAACGCGATATCGTTGATCATTTGGAGCGGCAGCATGAGCAGACATGCTACGAACGACATGACGAGTGCGGTCGCTGCGATCTTGGGGTACGCACAGTACCGCTGAATGCGTTTCTTTTCACGTTCGGTGAGCTGATGCATGGGGGCCTCGACTCTCATCGTTTTTCGGGGGCGATGCGCACACGCTCTTGAGTATAGATGAGTGGGGGAGCTGCTGCGGGGCGGCCCTACTTGCTGTTCGTGGACACCGTTCACCTTCGTTGCACAGGGATGGTTGGAGGGCTGGTTGGCGTCAAGTAACCGCCTCCGCCTTGTGGGCCGCCTCGAGGACAAGGCATAATGCATGTGACAAAGGGGCAGTCCCTTTGCCACATTGATTTGAGAGTAGATGTTGATGATTCTATCGCTTGCCCCTATGGAGGGGATTACCGGGCATGTGTTCCGTCGCGTGCACGCGGAGTGCTTCGGCGCACTCGATTGTTATTACACGCCGTTTTTGCCGCCGCCGCGCGTGGGCAACCGCTTTGGCGGTAAGGCGTTTAAAGAGGTCGATCCCGCCAATAACCAGGGGCTCAACGTGGTGCCTCAGCTGATGTCCAAGAACGCGGACGAGTTTGTGTGGGCGGCGCAGGTGCTCGCCGACATGGGTTACCGCGAGGTCAATCTCAACCTTGGCTGCCCCTCGGGCACGGTTGTTGCCAAGGGGAAGGGTTCGGGCTTTCTGCGCAACCTGGATGAGCTCGAGGTGTTCTTGGGTGACGTGTGCGAACGTTCGCCGTTGCCGGTGTCGGTAAAAACCAGGCTGGGGTTGGAGAGTGACGAGGAGTACGAGCGTGTGCTCGATCTATATTGCCGCATGCCGCTAGCAGAGCTAATCGTGCATCCGCGCGTGCAAAAGGACCGCTATACGGGCTCGCCGCGCAAGGAGTTTTACGGCGAGACACTGGAGCGGGCGCCGTTTCCCGTGGCCTACAACGGTGACATCTTTGATCTTGAGGACATGGATGAGCTGGTAGAGGCCTATCCCGGAACGCGCCACGTAATGTTGGGACGCGGCCTGCTTGCGAACCCCGCGCTGGCTCGCATGGTTGCCGGCGGCCCTGCTGCTACGGCAGCTGAGCTGCAGCGCTTCCACGACACGCTGTTCGCAGCCTATGCGGACGAGATTGGCGGCAACGCGGTCTTCCGCATGAAGGAGTGGTGGTTCTACGCCAAGTGCGCTTTCGCCGACCCCACTACCGTTCACAAGCTCGTACGTAAGACCAAAAAGGCCGACGAATACCGCGCCGCCGTCAATCGCGTCTTTCGCGAGCAGCCACTTGCTCCTACCGCCCGCTTCCACGGCTAGTTAGTCATTGGGGACGTTCTTTAACGACTACTCATTTAAGTACGTCCCCAATGAGTGGAACTACTCATTTAAGTGCGTCCCCAATGAGTGCTAGAGCAGGTTCTTCTGTACCCAGGTGATGATGTCGCTCGATTCGTAGAGTGGCTCGCCGTCAATGAACAGGCAGGGAACCTGGCGCTTTCCGCCGACGGCGATGAGCGTCTGCTCGGCATCGGGGTCGGTCGAGATATTGCGCTCGGGGATGGCCACGCCGTTATCGGCCAGGAAGCGCTTGACCTTTATGCAATACGGGCAGCCAGTCATAACGTAGAGCGCGAGTTCATGATCAGTAGCCATAAGTCTCCAATCGGTTGAGGTTTCGATTGAAATACCCAAAGCCGCTGCGGTCTATGCGTGAGCCGATGACGACTCGATCGCCTGAACCAGAAACGCCGTGGCGCCGGCGCCGCAGGGCTTGTCGTAGTAGTCGATAAAGCGCTGATCGGCAAGATAGCCGTGGGCGAGGCCCAGGTATGCTTCGTCTTGGGGTTCGTGTCCCCAGTTAAGGCCAATCCATCGACGGTGCATTGCGACAAGCTTGCGCGCCTCACTTCCATCCGGTTCGCCGTCGCCCATGGCGATCGAGAGCTGGCCCAGAATAGCGCGTTCAAGTTCCTTCATGTCGTTCCATGTCTCGGGGTCCATGTCCAGCAGTGCCTCGTTTGCTGCATCGACGGCCTCGTCGCCATAGCGCGCCCGCGCCTCGGCACCGTAGCGCTCCTCGTTTTCCTGCACGGTACGCCAGCGCTCCAGTTGTGGCAGGACAGCGCCCATAAGCGAGACGGCTTCGTCGAGCGACATGCCGGTGTTTTGTGCCAGCCGCGGGGCACAGTCCTCGATCATTGCCTCCATGGTGGTGTCGTAGGTGTACTGGCCATGGTCGTAGCACCACTTGCAGTAATGATCGGTCGCGGCGCCCGTGGCATCGGTGCCGCAGTCGTCGGGCGTGAGTATCATGCCGCAGCTCTGGCAATAGTGCTCGGGCATTTCGAGCAGATGGGACAGTGGCTCGCCGGTCACGGCGGCAATGAGCTTCATCATGTCGATGCCCGGGGTGACCTCGCCGCGTTCCCAGCGGCTGATGGCCTGGCGTGTGACGAAGAGCTTGGCGGCGAGCTGCTCCTGAGTAAGGTGATGGGCACGACGGACGGCGATGAGCTTTTCTGCAAAGGCCATAACGGCTCCTTTCTGCTGGTTGATGGCTTAAGCATAAGCGGCGGCGGGCGCCCTTCCAAGCAACCGTTGGTTGCACGACGGGGGACCGCGGCGAAGAATTGCGCGCAACGTCCCACACCTCCATGCCGTACAATGACCGACATGGAACCTATCGCACACATACATACCGACCTGCCGCAGAAGTTCGGCATCCCGCGCAACAGCTTTTTGGCGCCTCACCTGCAGGGACGCATCGTTTTTGAGCCGGAATTTGCCTCCAACGCAGCGGTTGAGGGTCTGGACTCCTTCTCTCACCCATGGCTGCTCTGGCGCTTCGAAAACGGCACGCCCGGCGGCACGGCTCAGGACATAGCCGCCGATGCCAAAACGCAGGACAGGTCCGGCACCAACGCAAAATGGTCGAAAACCGTGCGTCCGCCGCGTCTGGGCGGAGCCGAGCGTGTGGGCGTGTTTGCCACGCGCAGTCCGTTTCGCCCTAATCCCATCGGGCTCACCTGTGTCAAGCTCGATCGTGTCGAGCTCACTGACGATGGCCCCATCATCCATGTGCTGGGGGCCGATCTGCGCGACGGCACGCCCATCTACGACATTAAGCCCTACATTCCATTTGCCGACTGTCACCCGGATGCGACCGGCGGCTGGATTGAGGATGCGCCGTGGCAAGAGCTCGACGTCGAGTTTCCGCAAGCGCTGCAGGATATGGTCCCGCCCGCAAAGATTTCTGGCTTGGTTGAGGTTCTTCACCAGGATCCGCGCCGCGCGGGCAGCAAGCACGAGCCAAACCGCATTTACCATTTGGCTTACGCTGGGCTCGACATATCGTTTACGGTCGACGGAACCAGGTTGACGATAACCGCCATCACCGACGCGCAAGACTAACCAGCCATTCGCCCGCACCCGTCAAATTCAACGCCAAAACCCGTGCAAAACCGCCCGCGCTGGTGGACAATAACGCCTACCAAAACAATCCGCTTTGCACGGGAGCCCAGCATGAAATACGACTTCACTTCAATCATCGACCGCCACGGCATGGACTCCATTGCCGTTGACTCTTGGGGCGAGATCCCCGACATGGCTCCGAACGCACCCGACGAGGGCTTCGACCGCATCCCCATGTGGGTGGCGGACATGAATTTTGCCACGGTGCCCACGGTTCAGGAGCACATCATTCAGCGCGCCCAGCATCCCATGTTTGGCTATTTCGATCCGCGCGACGAGTACTTTGACCGCATCATCGAATGGCAGAGCCGCCGCAATGGCGTTAAGGGCCTGCTTCCTGAGCATATCGGCTACGAAAACGGCGTACTGGGCGGTGTCGTGTCGACACTGCGCGCGTATGTCCAGCCGGGCGATGCGGTGCTGGTTCACAGCCCCACCTACATCGGTTTCACCAAGTCTATCGAAGCCGCGGGCTATCGCATTGTCCACAGCCCGCTTAAGCTCGACGACCAAGGCGTGTGGCGTATGGACTTTGAGGACATGGAGCGCAAGCTCGCCCAAAACCACATCCATGCCGCGGTGTTCTGCTCGCCGCACAATCCCTGCGGCCGCGTATGGGAGCGCGACGAGATCGAACGTGCCATGGACATCTATCGCCAGCACGATTGCGTGGTGATCTCGGATGAGATTTGGTCCGATATCATCCTGCCGGGTCACAGGCATATCCCGACGCAGTCGGTGAGCGAGGATGCCCGCATGCGCACGGTTGCCCTCTACGCGCCCAGCAAGACGTTTAACCTGGCGGGCCTGGTCGGCAGCTACCACATCATCTACAACGAGACGCTGCGCGACCGCGTGTGCGCCGTGTCCAACAAGACTCACTACAACGAGATGAACGTCCTTTCCATGCACGCGCTTATCGGTGCCTACCAGCCGCAGGGCTACGAGTGGGTCGACGAGCTCAACCAGGTCATCGATGCCAACGTTGACTACTTCTGCGATTACGTTGACGAGCATTTTGCGGGCGTGTCCTATTCGCGTCCGCAGGGCACGTACATGGTGTTTCTGGACTGCACCGAGTGGTGTCGCGAGCATGGCCACGATATTCAGTGGCTGCTCGACGAGGGGGCGCGCGTGGGCGTGGGGTATCAGGACGGCCGCCCGTTCCACGGGCCCTGCCACATTCGCGTGAATCTGGCGCTGCCGCTTTCGCGGGTAAAGGAGGCGTGTGAGCGCCTGGACCGCTACGTTTTTGGGGTATAGGGGGCGCTCGATTCGAGTGCTGCCCCATGTGCCCACGCCGTCAAAATGCGTGGACACATGGGGCGCAGAGGGTAGCGAGCGCGTTTTCCGCATTCGCTACTTTTCATGAATCTGCTTGCCGCAAAGATGTTCAATCGAAATCTCGTAGAGTTGGACGCCCTTTATGTCTTTGGCGATTTCTTCCTCGACTTCTTCGGCAGAAGGGTAGTACTTAAGCGCGAGCTGGCGGACTTTGTCCTCGATAGACGCAGGCGCTTCATCTACCAGGCGGCAACGGCCAAAGACCACGGTGCTCATGACGTAAGGAGCCCAGTCGCCGTCCTTGTACCACTCGTTGCCGTAAACGGTAAAGCAGACTTTATCATCATGCCTGAGTGAATCGACCTTGTGGCCAGCCTTGGCGCCATGGAAATAAATCTTGTCGTGCTCGGCGTCAAAGAAGTAGTTGACGGGAATGGCATAGGGGTAGCCATCATCGCCGTTGACGGCAAAGACGCCGCGCTTGCAGGTAGCGAGCAGTTCGCGCGCTTCCTCGTCGGTGATGGCGCGTTTCTTTCGACGTAAGGGCCTAAACATCGTTGGCTTCCTTTCTGGCTGTGCATGGTGGTTGAGCACAAACTATAGCGAAACAGCCCCGTTTTTCTTGATACAGGCGAGTATGTTTTTGAGCTTGTTAAAGTCGAGCGGTTTGGGCAGATGGGCGTTCATGCCGGCGTCGTGTGCCGCCTTGGCGTCTTCGGCAAAGGCGTTGGCGGTGAGCGCGATGATGGGGATGTCGGCTGCATCGGCCTTTTCGCTCAGACGAATCGCGCGGGTTGCCTCGTAGCCATCCATGCCCGGCATCATGATGTCCATCAGGATCGCATCGAAGCTGCCGGCGGGACGACTAACGTATAGGTCGACTGCTTTGTTGCCGTCGGCGGCGCGCGTTACGACGATGCCTTCGCTTTCGAGTAGAGCCTGGGCAATTTCGGCATTGAGCTCGTTGTCTTCTGCCAAAAGGACGTTCATGCCGGCAAGCGAGCAACTGTATGTCTGCTTGGACGCACGTTCTTTTGCCTGAGGGTTCTTGTCGATATCGAGCGGTATCTGGACGTTGAACGTGCTTCCCGCGCCAACCTCACTCGAAATCTCAATCGTGCCGCCCATCATATCGATGAGCGATTTGACGATAGACATGCCAATGCCGGTTCCTTGGAACTTGCTGCGCGCATCGTCGCCTTCCTGGGCAAACGGCTCGTAAATGTGCGTCAAAAACTCGGGCGTCATACCAATGCCGGTATCCGAGACGCTAAAGCAAAACACGGCGTGCTCGTCGTCGACCGGTTTGATGGTCGATGAGAACGTGACGGTGCCTCCGTGCTTGTTGTACTTGATGCTGTTGTCGAGCAGGTTGACAAGGATCTGCCGAATATGGGTGGGGCTGCCGATCATATATTGGTCGACAGCGTAGGGCTCGCTGGTGTCGAGCATGGTTATGCCGCGGTCCGATGCGCGGAGCTTGCACAGTACGAGCGCATTGTCGCACAGCTCTTTAAGGTTGAATGATTCGTGCTCGAGCGTCACTTTGCACTCCTCGATCCTGCCCATCTCGAGGATGTCGTTAATTAGTGACAGCAGGTGATTGGCGGCAACGCGCGCCTTGGCGCGGCTTTCGCGGGCGACCTGCATGTCGCCTTCTCTCAATTCCTCAATTTCGATAAGGCCTAGGATGCCGTTGAGCGGCGTGCGGATGTCGTGGCTCATGCGCGTGAGGAAAGCGGTTTTGGCGGCGTTGGCGGCATCAGCTTTCTGCCGTTCCTCCTGTGCGCGGTAAAGCGACCAGACAAGGATAGCGATGCTGGTGAGCAAGATGCAGATGATAACAGTCGCAATGGCGGTGCGGTTACGATAGAAAAACTGGAACGTGTCCGATTCTTGCGCCGAGTACGATGTGGGGAAATAGCTGTTTGCAGAGAGCGATTCACCTGCATTGACGATGCCCTTATTGATGATTCCCAGCAGCTCGGGCTTGCCGCGCGAAATTAAACACGATAGCTGCGCCGTGTTGGTGAGTTCCTGTGTTTCGAAATCCTCGATGTCGTAGGTGTCGCGGAGAGTTTCCAGGCGCGTGCTGGGGACAATGATGCAACGTGCCTTCCCCTCATTGAGGGCTTTGAGCACCTCGCCGTCATTCGAGTACTCGGTTACTGTTGCGTTCGGGAAGAGACTTTCGAGCTCAAAACGGTTAACGATTGTGCTCTTTGTACAAGCGATGTTCTTAAGGTCGCTGTTCAGGTTTTTGCCACTGTGAATGGCGGTCAGCGAAACCGTTCCCATCGAGTTTGACTGGATGACTCCTGTCTGCTCGGTGAGCCAGTAGTCGCGAAACAATGGCAGGGCGACATCGATGGTTCCGTTGGAAAGGACTTTGATCATTTGCCTGTTGTTCGAGAGTGCGATTGTTTTGACCGTAATACCAAACTTGTCGTGCAACGTCGTTGCAAGCGAGGCGAGCGATCCTTCCATCTCGCCGTCGTCATTTTGCGTGCAGTAGGGAAGTTGGTTTTTAAGATAGCCGAGCGTGATGGTATTGCCGTTTGCTTTGAGCCAGGTGGTCTCGGGGCCGGTGAGCGATGACGAGCCACTGTTTTGGGTCGAGTAACTCGATTTGACTTCCTCGTTATAGCGCGGGTTATCGCGGGCGATGGTCGTCATGGCGGCGTTGATGTCGTTCATCAGATCGGGGCGGCTTTTGGGAACGGCAAAATAGTAGTCGCTCGAGCCTACGTAGAACATGGGTGACGCATCGGGCGACGAAATGGTATCGTTCATGATGACGGCGTCGACCTCGCCGTCTGCAAGCGCCTCAAAGAGGGCGCTGCCGGTGTCGATTTCTTTATAGGTGCAGGTGACGCCTTCGTCGGCGAGCCACTGCTGGCCGACGATAGCTTGCATAACGCCAGAGTTGCAGCCGATGGTGAGGCCTTGGAGCGCCTGGGGGTCACCCTTGGCCAGATCGTCGCGGTCGGGCCTGGCGTAGATGTAGTAGCGCTCGGTGCCCTCGGGGTTCGAGGAAAAGAGCAGCTTCTGCTCGCGTTCTGCCGAATACGAGATGTTGGGCATGAGGTCGATTTCGCCTGCTTCGAGCATGTCCATAAGCTCGGAGAAGGTGCCGCTAACGTATTCGTATTGCCAGCCCTTTGTGTAATACGGGAGGGTCTGGAGGTACTCGTAGCCCCACCCCGAGAGTCGCTCGCCCGGCATGCCTTCCTGGAAGCCTTTGTTGTTGACGAGCCAGCCAACGCGGACCGTCTTGACCTGCTGGTCGGAGTCGGCGGCAAAGGCGGGGGCGGGCATGACGGCGCTCAGTATGGCGAGCGCGGCAAGCGCGACGGCCAGGGTGCGATATAGAGCCAAGCGAAGGACGGCGGAAGGTTTCACATGAAATCCTATCGAGTTGAGACAGTTTCGCATAAGGATACCAGCTCAGCCTGCCCATTCAGCCGCCGCACCGCTAAACGGTTAGGTAGTCATTGGGGACGTTCTTAACTGACTAGTCGTTTAAGAACGTCCCCAATGACTAGTTCCGTTTGCGGGGGAGGCGTGGGACAATACCGAGCGAATGTGATTGGGCGTCTGGGAAAAGGGGTCGCGATGAACAAGTTGAGGACGCTTGCCGACGTGTTGCGCCAGGCTGGCTTTGCGCGCATCACGGGCCTGTTTCTCGTCTTCTATCTGCTGTGCTCGACGGCCGTCTGGCTGTCCGAGCCCACGACCCTTACGTTTGGCGACGGCCTCTGGTTTAGCTTTGAGACCGTATCGACGATCGGCTTCGGTGATATCCCGGCCGAGACGCCGGTTGCCCGCGCTATCACCGTCGTTTTGAGCGTCATCAGCATCTTCTACATCGCCATGCTCACGGGCGTGGCGGTGAACTACTGCAACACGCTCATCAAGATGCGCCAAAAGGACACCATGGCGCGCTTTATGGATGATCTGGAGCATTTGGAAGAGCTCGATCGTGACGAGCTTGCCGACCTATCGCGCCGTGTGCGCGAATATCGTCGACGCCAACGCTAGAGCGGGCGCCGCGCGTCACGACGAGGGGGACTGAATATGAATATCACGGTATACCTGGGTGCCAGCGTCGGCAATGACCCGGCGTTTCTGCCCGCGGTGCAGGAGCTGGGCGACTGGATTGGCGCTAACGGACACGCGTTGGTATACGGCGGGTCCAAGTCGGGTCTGATGGGTGCGCTCGCCGATAGCGTACTCGAGGCAGGTGGACACGTGACGGGTGTTGAACCGAGCTTTTTTATCGAGGCCGAGTTTCAACATGACGGTATCGACGACCTCATCGTGACGAGTGACATGGCCGAACGCAAGGCCAAGATGATTGAGCTCGGTGACGCGTTCATCGCCTTTCCCGGTGGGACGGGTACGCTCGAGGAGATTGCCGAGGTCATGTCCGCCGTGTCGTTGGGGCATCTCGATGCGCCGTGCATTCTGTACAACCTTGGGGGCTACTACAACGATCTTAAGGCGTTGCTCGAGCACATGATTGATAAAGGGCTTTTGAGCCCGCAGCGCCAGCACGGCATCTACTTTGCCGACGATTTGCGCGAGATTGCCTCGATTATCAACGGATAAGTCTTGAGCCTGCCCCACTATGACTCCCAATGGTGCCGTTTGCGGCGCAGACGGTTGGCTCGTTCGGGTAACGCTCGCTCTACAATAAAACGTATCTTTGCCGAATTTGACCACGGGAGGTCCCGATGGATAGTCTTGCAAAACCCAAAAACCGTGCGCTGTTTTTAGTTAGCGTTGCCGTGACCGGTGCGTTCGCAGGCGCCGCGGTCTGGCTGTTCTTTTTTGCGATGGAGCACGGTGTCGACTATCTATGGACCGAGATTCCGCACGCGCTGGGCGTCGCTTCGCCTGAGCTCGCGAGCGGCCCGTTCGGTTTTTTGCCGTACCCGTTTTTTGTCTGCTTGCTGGGCGGCCTGCTGATCGGTCTGTACGAAAAGATTACGGGCACCAAGACCGATGACCTCAACCAGGTGATGGCCAAGGTTAAACAAGACGGTCTCTACCCGTACGACAACCTCGGCAAGCTTTCGCTTGCGGCATTGCTGCCGCTGCTGTTTGGCGGAAGTATTGGACCGGAGGCCGGCCTGACCGGAGTTATCGCGGGTCTGTGCAGCTGGGTCGGCGACCGCATGCGTCGCTTTGGCGCCGAGTTTAGGGAGCTCACGCTGCTGGGCACCCAGGCTGCCCTGACGGCGCTCTTTACCGCGCCCGTGTTTGGC
Organism: uncultured Collinsella sp.; assembly: GCA_938039325.1. Taxonomy (GTDB): domain Bacteria; phylum Actinomycetota; class Coriobacteriia; order Coriobacteriales; family Coriobacteriaceae; genus Collinsella. The sequence continues at coordinate 92,891 of CALHUX010000002.1, forward strand.
TTTGTGGCGCCGCTCGCCGGTAGCGCCGACGGCCAGGGCGCTGGCGAGGACTCCGCGTCCGATGAGATCACCATCAAGCTGCCCAAGGCGCAAAAGACCGTGGTCTACGGCATCGCGATTGCCGGCGGTCTGGGCACCTATCTGCTGCTCGGCCAGCTTATGGGCGGCGGCATGGGCATGCCCAGGTTCGAGGCCGCCCAGGTGGGTAACCTGGAACTTGTCTGGCTCATTCCGCTGGCGTTGGTCGGCACCGTATGCGGTTGGCTGTACTTTGTCTCTGAGCATGCAAGCGAGGCACTGTCCCATGCAATAGGGGAGCGCCCGGTCGTCAAGGCCATGCTGGCCGGCCTGGCGCTCGCCATCTGGGGCACGGTCCTGCCCTACACCATGTTTGCCGGCGAGACCCAGGCCGATGTGCTCATGGAAACCTATCTGACCATTCCCGCTGGCGTGCTTATCGCGACCGGTCTTGTTAAGGCCATGCTGACGCCCGCCCTCATCAACCTTGGTTGGCGCGGCGGCCACTTCTTCCCGGTTATCTTCTCGGGTGTGAGCCTGGGCTATGGCCTTGCCATCCTCACCGGCGCAGATCCGGTCTTTTGCGTCGCCGTCTGCACCGCCTCGACGATGGGCGCCGTCATGCGTCAGCCCGTCATGGTCGTGGGCCTGCTGCTCATGTGCTTCCCGCTCAAGGGTATCGTCTGCATGATCATCGCCGCCGTCATTGCGGCAGGCATTCCGCTGCCCAAACCGCTGCGCAAGTAGTACGGTGGCGCACGCCGGGGACATGCCGTTTGCCATGGATTTGCGGATGGGCGATTGCGACCGATTGTGGCCTACGTGGGTCAAGTTTCGTATGGCTACAAATCGCGTACTCGATAAACCTTGGTGCTGACGGTGCAGCTGATTGCACATAGCGCGAGCGCCAGTACGGCAATTCCTGCGCACAGGCAGCCGAGGACGGCAGGATCGGGATTCGCCCCAGCAATCGACATGAGCCAGTTGCTGATGGGGTTGGAGGAGCTCAGCGTGGCCATGGCAAGGCATCCGAGCAGGGCAAACAGGCCGACGGAAAGGCGCAGCGCCTCCATGTGTCCAAATCGAAAGAACAGCGGCTGTGCCAGAAACACCATCATGAGGGAGATGAGCATCGATGCCGCCGAGGCGGTTGCGATTTCAAAGATCGTCTGGCATGTCGAAGGGATGCCCATGGGGTCGAAGAGCGGAAGGGTGAGGATGTTCAGAAGCGTAGCCGCGCACGCCATGACGACCGAGAAGATAACGATGCACAGGTAGCGTGCGCAAATAATGTCTTTGCGCGAGAGGGGCAGCGTTGCCCGATAGCGCTCCCATCCGTTTTGATTGTCGTAGCCGGCCAGCGAGTTCATGACCACGATGGGCGACATGGCACTGACCGCGCAGGCGCCGGCGCTCATACTGGCATCGCCATCCGATGCGTTGGCGAGGGTCAGTACGACGAAGATGAACAGGCCGACGCCCGCGATGCTCGGGACAAGCGTGCGGACGATGGCGAGCTCAGACATAAAGGCGCGTTTCATTTCGAAGCCCCTTTCAGTATGAGGCGAAGATAGTCATCAATGGTTGCCCGGTCGCAGGGAATCTCGGGGAAGGCCTCGAGCGCCTCGCGACGGTTGGGTACGAGCACGTCCACGCTATAGGCGTGGTGGGCGGCACGGGCGCCTTCGACGCAAGCCATAAGCTCTGCGGCCTGTGCTTGGGTGCAGTGGGCGATGCCGGCTCGGTCGGTAATGTCCTCGCGCGGCAGGTCAAACACAATCGAGCCGTTATCGATGCAGATGACGCGGTCGGCAGTGCGATCGAGGTCGGATGTAATGTGGCTCGAGAGCAGCACGCTGTGCTGGCCGTCGGCGACAAAGGTAAGCAACTCGTCGAGCAGTTCCTCGCGCGCCATGGGATCGAGGCCCGCGGTGGCTTCGTCCAAAACGAGCAGCTTGGCATTGTGGCTGAGCGCACAGGCGAGCTGCAGCTTCATGCCCATGCCGCGGGAGAGGTCCTTGACCTTCGTCTTGGGATCGAGGCCAAATCGGTCGATGAATCCGGCGAACGTTTCGCAGCTCCACGTGGGGTATGCCGGGCCTACGAGCTTCTCGACCTGGCCCACCTTGAGCGTGGAGGGGAAGGGACACGTGTCCAGGACAAGCCCGATGCGGGAGCGCAGGTGGCGCTGCGTCTCGTCGGGCGCGTTGGCGTCGCAGCGCTGTCCAAGCAGATGCACCTCGCCGGCATCGGGCTTTATAAGCCCAAGCGCGGCGCGAATGGTCGTCGTCTTGCCGGCGCCATTTGCGCCCACAAAGCCAACGATCTGGCCGGGCTCCACGGCAAGCGTGACGTCGCGCAGTGAAAAGCGGTCGCTCACGCGGCGCGATACACCTTTAAGTTCTAGCAACTTTTGCATGGTATAGCCTTTCTTGCAGATGGCTACTGCATGGTTTCGGGGGCTACGAGGTCGAGCATCTCGTGCAGCTTGTCGCGCGTGACGCCCAAGGCTTCGGCTTGGCTCGCCGCTTTCGCAAGCAGCTCTTCGATATGGCAGAGCTGGTTTTCGCGCAAGAGTTCTTGGTTGCCCTCGGCGACAAAGCAGCCCTTGCCCTGCACGGTGCAGATAAAGCCGAGTTGCTCCAGGTCGGCGTAGGCGCGCTTGGTGGTGATGACGCTCACGCCAAGGTTGCTCGCGAGTGCACGGATGCTGGGGAGTTTGGCTCCCGCAGCGAGCGCGCCCGAAAGGATCTGAGCTTTGACTTGCGAGGCTATTTGCTCGTAGATGGGCTTGTCGCTCGAATTGGATAGGATGATGTCCACAGCGGCTCCTTAGCTGTTGGGCTACACGTGTATATAACCGGTAAGCACAGTATATATACACTATGTACAGTTACGCAAGAGACAAATTAGGATTGGGCCGGCTACCCAGGCCCCAACTGATGAATTTGTCCTGATAGGCGCCCTAGAGCGGGATTTCGCGGCTACAATAATGCGGTTACATCGACGTAATGCACTCAATGCAAGAAAGGATCCGCATGGCAAGCCTGTCGGATGAAATCTCGTCGCGCCGCACATTCGCGATCATCAGCCACCCGGACGCCGGTAAGACCACGCTTACCGAGAAGCTGCTGCTCTATACCGGCAGCATCCAGACTGCCGGTTCGGTCAAGGGCAAGAGCTCGGCCAAGCACGCCGTCTCGGACTGGATGGACATCGAGAAGGAGCGCGGTATCTCCGTTACCTCCTCGGTGCTGCAGTTCACCTATAATGGCGCCTGCGTCAACATCCTCGATACCCCCGGCCACCAGGACTTCTCGGAGGATACCTACCGTACCCTTATGGCCGCCGACGCCGCAGTCATGGTCATCGACGGCGCCAAGGGCGTCGAGGCCCAGACCAAAAAGCTCTTTAAGGTCTGTACGCTGCGCCACATTCCCATCTTCACCTTTGTGAACAAGCTCGACCACGAGGCTCGCGATCCGTTTGAGCTCATGGAAGAGATCGAGAATGTCCTGGGAATCAATACGTATCCCATGAACTGGCCGATCGGCAGCGGCCGCAACTTCCGCGGCGTGTTCGACCGTCAGACCCGTCGCGTTATCGCCTTTGAGGGCGACGGCCACGCCAACGCCACCAAGAAGGTCGCCGAGGTCGAGGCCGAGCTGGGCGATCCTTCCATGGACGAGCTTATTGGCGAAGAGAACCATAAGAACCTGATGGACGACATCGAGCTGCTCGATGGCGCCGGCGACGAGCTCGACTTGGATGCCGTGGCCTGCGGCAAGCTGAGCCCGGCGTTCTTTGGCTCGGCGCTCACCAACTTTGGCGTGGAGCCCTTCCTCAAGGAGTTCCTGCGTCTGGCCCCGACGCCGCGCGCCTATACCGATACGCTCACCAGCGAACCGGTCGATCCCTGCCGCGATGACTTTAGCGGCTTTGTGTTTAAGATCCAGGCCAATATGGACAAGAACCACCGCGACCGCATCGCCTTTGTGCGCATTTGCTCGGGCAAGTTCGAGCGTGGCATGGACGCCTTCCACGTGCAGGGCAACCGCAAGCTCAAGCTTGCCACGGGCACGTCGATGATGGCCGATGACCGCGCCATCGTGGACGAGGCGTACGCGGGCGATATCGTGGGCCTGTTCGACCCGGGTATCTTTAGCATCGGCGACACCGTGTGCTCCGGCAAGCGCCACGTGCAGTATCCGCAGATCCCGACGTTTGCCCCCGAGATGTTCGCTCGCATTACGCAGGTCGACACGCTCAAGCGCAAGCAGTTCGTCAAGGGTATGGAGGAGCTTGCCCAGGAGGGTGCCATCCAGATCTTCCGCGAGCTGGGTGCCGGCATGGAGAGCGTCATCGTGGGCGTGGTCGGTGTGCTGCAGTTTGAGGTACTCGAGCGCCGCCTCAAGGCCGAGTATCGTGTTGAGGTCCGTCGCCAGCCGCTGCCCTATACGGACATCCGCTGGATTCAGAACGACCCCGATACCATTGATATCCCGGGCCTTTCGCTCACGCGTGACACGCTGCGCGTCGAGGACATGCGCGGCGGTAAGCTGCTGCTGTTCACGAGCCCGTGGAACGTGGATTGGGCAACCGATCACAACCCCGATCTTATCCTGTCGGAGTTTGGCAACGTAGCCTTTTAATGCATCGGCGCGGCGGCCCTGTGGGGCTGCCGCGTCGTTTGCTTGCCTGATGCCGTGTGAGCGGCTATTATACCCATCGTCGTCTCAAGCCCGTGACGTCCGAGCAGTTCGGGTCCGATATCCTGCTCGTTAAACCTAAAACCAAAGGAGTACATAATGATCAAGAAGGTCATGGAGGACTACAAGGTCCTGTTGCGGAGCATTCCCACGGCAACGGTTTCGCTGTTTTTCGTGAGTGTCATCATGATGAACCTGCTGGCCAACAAAGAGCTTATCAGCCTGCCGTATCTGGCACTCGATTGCGGCTTTGTGGTGAGCTGGGTTTCGTTTTTGTGCCAGGACATGATCTGCAAGCGCTTTGGCGCCAAGGCATCCATCAAAATCTCTATCCTCGCGCTGCTGGTCAATCTGGCCGTGAGTCTGTGCTTTTGGGCATGCTCGCTCACGCCCGGCATGTGGGGCGCCTACTACGACACGGGTATGATCGAGGTCAACACCGCCCTTAACGCCACCATCGGCGGCACCTGGTACGTGGTGCTGGGCTCTTCGCTGGCAATGCTCGTTTCTGCCGTGGTTAACTCCACACTCAACCAGTCGCTCGGTCGTATGCTCAAAAAGAATAACTTTGCGAGCTTTGCCTTCCGCTCTTATGTGTCCACGGGTGTTGGCCAGTTTATCGACAACTTGGTCTTTGCCATTGTGGTGAGCCACACGTTCTTTGGTTGGACCTGGGTACAGGTTCTTATGTGCTCGCTGACCGGCGCTGTTGCCGAGCTGCTGTGCGAGGTCTTCCTGAGCCCCGTGGGCTACAAGGTCGTGCGCGGCTGGGAGCGCGAGAATGTGGGTGCCGAGTACCTCGAGCGTCACGCAACCGCCTAAGGAGCAAGCATGCGGGTTTTGATCACGGGCGCTTCGGGCGGTATCGGAGCCGCGTGCGTGCAGCGCTTTTTGGACGAGGGCCACGAGGTCGTGGGCTTTGACCTGCTGCCGGCGGCGGTCGAGCACGAGCGCTACCGCCATTTGATCGTTGATGTCCGCGAGCCTGACTCGTTTCCAGGCGACCTTGAGCCTCAAGTAATCGTGAACGTTGCCGGTACGCAGGATTCGGCCGACGACATTGCCGCCAACCTGTGTGGCACCATCAACGTGACCGAACGCTACGCCTTTGTGGGGGAGGGGCTTGCCGCCAAGCCGACGCCGGCTATCAAATCCGTGGTCAATGTGGGGTCGGCGAGCGGACATACGGGATCGGAGTTTCCCGCCTATGCCGCCAGCAAGGGCGGCGTTATCGCCTACACCAAAAACCTTGCAAACCGCCTGGCACCGCAGGCCATCGCCAACAGTGTGGACCCGGGCGGCGTTATCACGCCGCTCAACCGTTGCGTGATGGAAGACGAGCACCTGTGGAACCAGATTATGGAGCTCACGCCGCTTAAACGCTGGGCCACCGCCCAAGAGATCGCCGAGTGGATCTACTTTGTAGGCGTGACCAACCGGTTTATGACCGGGCAGAGCCTGCTGATCGATGGCGGCGAGGCCGGCCGCACCCAGTTTATCTGGCCCGAGTAGAAAACGCGCCCGATGGAAATCCGTCGGGCGCGTTTTTGATGTATTGATTTTTAGCCGAGGCAAGTCCAGTTGACGGGGGTCGAGCCGTGCTGTTCGAGTAGCCGATTGGCTGCCGAGAAGGGGCGCGACCCTATAAAGGCGGGGAGTTCTGCCGTGGCGCGGTTGGCCGAAAGCGGCGAGGGGTGCGTAGAAGCTAGGCAGAACTTGCCGGTTGCCTTGCCCGCGCCGATCGCGTCGAGCTTGCCCTCAACCATTTGCTGGGCAAAGCGGCCCCATGCCAAAAAGACGACCGGTTGGGGCAGCTGACAGCAGCGTTCGATAACGTAGTCGGTGAGCGTGCTCCAGCCCAGTTTGGCGTGCGAATTCGCGGCATGCTCGCGCACGGTGAGCGTCGTGTTGAGGAGCAGGACGCCCTGTTGTGCCCATGGGGTTAGGTCTCCCGTGGCGGGAATGGGACAACCCAGATCGGCGTTGAGTTCCTTATAGATGTTGCGCAGGCTCGGCGGCAACTTGGTTTGCGACGCGGGGACCGAGAACGACAGCCCCATGGCCTGGTTGGGTCCGTGATAGGGGTCTTGACCCAAGATGACAACCTTGACCTGGTTGGCCGGCGTATAGGCGAGGGCATTGAGGATGTCGTCTTGTGCCGGGTAGATGGTTTGCTCGGCACGTAAAAGGGCGATGCGCTCGAGCAGCTGGTTCGTTGTGTCACGTACCGGCTGCGGCGCATCGCCCAACCAAGTTGCTATGTTGCGGTCGTGAGTTGCGGTGTCCATGGGGCTCCTTTACGGCAGATGCTCTGTTGGCATCTATTGTAAAGGCGCACCGGTTGCCTTTATGCCGCGGCTGCATGAAGAGTGGGGTCTACGAGACGTGCTCGGGCGCTCCTGCCATGTGAGCGTGTCCTTGCGAGCGAAGGCGCGGGAGCTCGACGGTTGCCACCATCACGCCGGTGAGGATGAGGGCGGCGCCAAAGAAGGCGATGGGGCTCAGGACCTCGCCGACCAGGAAGAACGAGAAGACGGCGGAGCAGACCGGCTCCAGCGAGAAGGCAAAGCCGGTGGTCTCGGCGGGCACGTGGGACTGCACGAGCGTCTGGGTGATAAAGCCGTAGGCAGAGCAGATGAGTGCGAGCGCGACGACCACGACGATTTCGTTGGGCGTGCTGGGAAGCGTGAAGCCGCCAAAGGTGCACGCGGCGATGCCCGAGAACAGGCCGCCAAAGCCCAGCTGCCAAACACCCAAGGCCAGTGGGTCGACTTCTTCGACAAAGCGCTTGGCTACGATAATGTGGCTGGCATAGATAAAGGCTGAGAGCAACATGATGATCGCGCCGGGATTCAGGCTGGTAAAGTCGGCACCCGAGAGCAGCAGCATACCGCAGGTGACGATGGCGGTGCCGATGAGTACCTTGCGCTCGGGGGCGCGACGCAGCAGGGCGGCGTTGGCAAACGGCACGATCACGACCGTCAGGCTCTGCAAAAAGCCAGCGGTGGAGGCGGAGGTGAGGCTGGAGCCCAGGCACATGCAGGTGAGCTCGGTTGCCATGATGGCGCCGATGATGGCGGCGCGAACCATCAGGTCACGGTTGATGCGCAGCGCGTGCTTGTGAAAGAGCACAAGGCAAGCTGCAAAGGCGATGATGCAGCGCAGCGCAACGATGCTCGTGGCGTTCATGCTGTCCATGCCGATCTTCATGAGGGGGTACGAAAAGCCCCATGCGACGGGAACGGAAAATGAGAGCGCGATTGCTTTTTTGCGATCCATGGGACTCCTTTTGTTACAGAACGGTTTCGCAAAAAGGATTCTGCTCCCAGATATGGATGTAGTAAAGCGAATGTATATTCAGTATGATTAAGAAATACTAATGCTAGTAGAAAAAGCCCTGGCAAAACGTTTTACGGCTACATCGATGTGGAGGCACGATGGCATCGCGGTATCAGATTGTTTGTATGGTGGTCGATTGCGGCAGTCTTAAGGGCGCGGCCGACGAACTGGGCTATACGCAAAGTGCGGTGAGCCAGGCCGTCAAAGCGCTCGAGCGCGAGCTGGGTACCACGCTTATCGAGCGCGGTAAGCAGGGCGTTTCGCTTACGCGCGACGGTAAACAATATCTGCCGTTCCTGCGCCAGATTGTGACCGCTGAGGCCGAGCTCGAGGGCAAGCGCCAGGAGCTGCTGGGGTTCTCCTCGACTGATATTCGCATTGCGACATTTACCAACGTGAGTCGTACCGTGTTGCCACGCGTGATCCGCGACTTTGGTGCGCTGCACCCGGGCGTACGCTTTACCCTCAAGCAGGGCGATTACACGCGCAACGCTCAATGGGTACACGATGGCGTGGTTGATTTTTGTTTTACGGCGCGCGGATTTACCGCTGGGCTCGAGAAGCGCGTGGTCTATCACGACGAGTTGGTAGCATTGTTGCCGGCCGCGCATCCGCTGACGGCAAAGGAAAAGGTGACACTCGCCGACCTGGCGTCCGAACCGTTTGTGTTACTGGATGAGGGCGAGCAGAGCCTGGTGCTCGATGCATTCGCGGCGCACGGGCTGTCGCCGCACGTGACGAGTGAGGTCACCGACGACTACACCATCATGGCGATGGTGGAGGAGGGCCTAGGCGTAAGTATGCTGTATCGCCGTACCGTCGAGGGCATGCGGGCCGATATCCGCGTACGTCCCATCGTGCATGCTCCCTCGCGCGACGTGGTGGCAGCTTGGCGCAGCTGGGACACCATGCCTATCGCCACGAGGCGTTTTATCGACTATATGAGCTCGCATATTGTCAATTAATGACTGGCGTGACGTTGAGTGCGGTGTTTAGCGGGCTGTCGCTTTGGCTTGGGCGGTGCGATAGGTGCGTGCCGGGTGGCAGAGCAATACCGCCACGACCATAAAGAATGCCGTGGTGCCCAGGCTGATGGGGTAGACCATCATGATGTTCGCAAAGGTACGGAAGTGCGGGAACACGCAGAATACCCAATAGAAGCGAATGCCGCAGACGCAGATCATGGTGATGAGGGCGGGCATGAGCGAGATGCCAAAGCCGCGCAGGTAGCCGGACATGTTTTCGTAAAACATGCTAAAGGCGTATGCCGGGAAGATCGAGCACACGCGGATATAGCCGATCGAGACGATGTTGGGGTCGCTATTAAACAGCGCTAGGATCTCGCGCCCCAGACCGACGATGATAACGATGGTAGTGAGCGCGACGATGCCACCTTCGACCAGGCAGACCTTAAGGGTCTTGGTGCAACGGTCGATCTGGCGGGCACCGTGGTTTTGCCCCACAAAGGTGGTGCAAGCCTGGCTAAAGCTGTTGAGCAGGTTGTAGCACACGTACTCCAGGCTCATGGCGGCGCTCGATGCCGCCATGACCTCGGTGCCCAAGCTGTTGATGGCGGACTGGATGATGATGTTGGCGACGGCAAAGACGGCGCTCTGGATGCCGGCGGGCAGGCCGATCTTGACGATGCGCCTGAGGGCGACGGGGTCTAAGCCTAAGTCGCGTGGAGTGACGCGGACGACGGAGTCAGTCTTGAGCAGACGGATAAAGAGCGTAGCGGCGCTGACGGTGTAGGCGATGGCGGTGGCGATGGCGACGCCCGCGACGCCCCAGTGGAGTACGGGGACAAAGATGAGGTCCAGGCCAATGTTGAGGACGGTGGACACGGCAAGCGCCTGCAGCGGCATGCGGGTGATGCCGACGGAGCGGAAGATCGCGGCCTCAAAGTTGTAGAGCAAGATCGAGGGCATGCTGAGCAAAAAGACGCGCAGGTAGAGCGAAGCGAGCGGCATGGTCTCGGCAGGCACGTTGAGCGCAGCGAGCATGGGCTCGGCAAAGATCTCGCCCAGTGCGATGACGACAAAGCCCACGAGCGCCATTAAAATCGAGGTATGGACGGCGCGTTTGACCATGTTCTGATCGTTGCGGCCGATAGCGTTGGCGATGACCACGTTGGAGCCAAGCGACATGCCAATAAAAAGGTTGAGCATAAGACTGGTAAGCGGAACATTGGAGCCGACCGCCGCCATGGCGAGGGTTCCCTGGTCGCCCGAGAAGTTACCGATGATGACCGTGGCGATGAGGTTCGACAGCTGCTCCAAGATGCTCGTGGCGGCCACGGGGAAGGCGAACAGGGGAATATTGCGCCATAGCGAGCCGGTGGTCATGTCAATGTGCTTAGATGCGGTGTCTGCCATACGCTCTCAATCTCTAATATGCTCTTTCGTGCTTATTTGCGCAGACGATGATACTCCTAATGCAGCCAGCCGGCACTTAGGGACGTTCCTTTTCTGCCGGCAGCTGGGGACACTCCTTGTCTCTTCTATGACTAGGTGGGGAAGGCGTGCGACAATGGTGGGCGTTGTGTTGTTCGCGCTAAGGAGTTGCCATGTTGTTGTGTCCCGTTTGCCATGAACCGTTGGTGGACGACGAGCGCGGTGCTGCATGCGCGGGCGGACACCGATTTGACCGTGCGCGCGAGGGCTATCTCTATCTGCTGCGCTCGTCCAAGAGCGGTGACTCCATGGGCGATCCCAAGTCGCAGGCACGCAGCCGTCGCGACTTTCTGAACCGCGGTTACTATGCGCCGTTGCGCGATGCGATGGTCGAGCTGGTGCGCGAGCGGGTGTCTGGTCGTGCCGCGTCAACGAACTGCCCCATGACGTTGCTCGATATTTGCTGTGGCGAGGGCTACTACACCAGCGCCATGGGTGCGGTGCCGGGCGTAGATGCTTACGGTTTCGACCTGGGCAAAGAGATGGTGCGCCTGGCCGCCAAGCGCGGCGATGCGACCTACTTCGTGGCCAACATGAAGGCTATCCCCGTGGCCGATGGCGCCTTCGATATGGTGACCGAGCTCTTTGCCCCCTTTAACGAGCGCGAATTTGCCCGCGTGCTGGCGCCAGAGGGCTCGCTCTATACCGTGGTGCCGGGTGCTCGGCATCTGTTTGGCCTCAAAGAGGTGCTCTACGACACGCCATATCTCAATGACGAGAAGCTGCCGAAGACCACTGAACTCGAGTTGGTCGGAACGCAGCGGGTGTTTGCGAACATTACGCTCCAGACCCAGACTGACATCGAGGCGGTGTTCCAGATGACGCCGTACTACTACCGCACGCGCCCTGCCGATAAAGAGCGCCTGGCAAACCTGGACACCCTTCAAACCGACATCGACTTCATCATCGCCGAGTACCGTCACAGCTAACAACCTGCCAAAAAGGGACAGGTTTATTTTGGCAGGTGTTATCTGGGCAAACGTAAAGGGCCGACCGCGGATATGCGCGATCGGCCCTTTTAGTTACTTGGCTGCAGAGGCTATGAGAAGTGAGCGCTTACAGGCGGTCCTTGTTCTCGGCCTTGACGGCGTGTGCCTGCTGAACAAAGAACAGGTCGTAGACCACGATGACAAAGGCTCCAATATTGACGGCGCTGCCGCCGAGCGCGGGAAGGGTGAGCACAGCCTGCGCAATCGTGGCGATTGCGGCAACGATGCCGAGCTTAAACGCGCCATCCACCTGCGAAGGCTTGTTGGCGCCCTTGATGCCCGCAACACCTGCGGCAAGGTCGATAACGCCCTTGGCGACAAGCACGACCGCGGCGAGCATGGCGTTCGATCCGTAGACGGATTCAAATTTGCCGGTTGCGATGCCGGTGATACCGATGACGAGGCTGGCGATGCCCAAAACAAAATAGATGAGGGCAAGGATTTTGAGTGTCTTGCGCGCGGCGCTCATAGGTAGTCCTTTCGATTCGGGCGCTGCCAGTCTGGCGCGTCCCATATGCTGCACATATCGTGAAGCACATTGTAGTTCAACGTGACGGCGTGTGTGTTAGAAAGCGCTTCTCGCCTGTGCAGGGCAATCTTTCAAAAAGGAAAGCCAGCTGTAAGTCAAATCGATGGCAGCTCATGTGCGGCGCTGCGATGATGAGGCCGTGATAAGAAGTGAGTCTAAGGAGGAGCCATGATGTACGGAGCAAGGCAAGTGCGTGAGCCGCGGTCGTTGGGAAGGCGCATGGGTGATTCTGTGATCGCTGCCGTGTGCACGGGATTGATGGCGGTGCTTTGCATTGGGATGCTGTGGACCATGTCGCGTGTGGGACAATAGCGGACGGTTGGGTGCCAACTGAGGTGGCGCTCACGTATTCGTTTTGCTTGCTAAGGAGTGTCCATGGGCGTCGTCGATCCCTTTTCTGTTGCTCGGGCTGCTGGGCTCGAGCTCGTGCGGACGTCCGAGGGCCTCACGCTCACCGATGGCACGATGGAGCTGCGTGCCGATTTTGGCCGCATGCTGCCACGACTCAAGCAGGGCCGTCTGCAGCAAGAGCTGCTGGTGAAGGCTGCGCGCGCAAAAGGCATCGAGCGCCCATGGGCGATTGATGCCACGGCGGGCTTTGGCGAGGATTCGCTGCTGCTGGCTGCCGCGGGTTTTGCGGTCGATTTGTATGAGCAGGATTGCGTGATCGCGGCGCTCCTCAAGGATGCTTTGGATCGCGCGGCAGATGATCCGGCGCTTGCGACAGCCGTGGCGCGCATGCGCTTACATGCGGGCGAGGACAGCATTGCCGGCCTTCGCCATACAGCTGAGCTGATCGGGCAGGGCGAGCTCACCGCTCCCGACGTGGTGTATCTGGACCCCATGTTTCCCGGGCGCACCAAGAGCGCGGCGGTGAAAAAGAAGTTCCAACTCTTGCACCATCTGGAACAGCCGTGTGCCGATGAGGAGTCGCTGGTCGAAGCTGCGCTTGCGGTGCGCCCGCGCAAGGTCGTTATCAAGCGGCCGGTGAAGGGGCCGCTGCTTGCCGGCGTTAAGCCGAGCTATCAACTTGCGGGCAAGGCCGTTCGCTACGATGTTTTGGTGCCGCCGCGCCCGTAGCTTGCGTGCGATGGTTGGCGCTCCGTCAACACCGTGCCGATGCGGGGTCTATTTCCAAGGGTGCGACGTCAGATGCCACCCGCCACAGTATTCGCATTTGTAGCAGGCTAAACCACGCCGCCCGCGGTTTTCGCAGTCGGCCATAACGGCCTCGGCCTCGGCGCGTGTGTCGTACCGGTTTTTGCGCTCGCACGACTTATAGCGCCAAGCCTCATCGCGCTCGGCGTCCAGGGCGTCGCGGCGCTCGTCCTCGCGCGCAAACAGGTCGCTCATATCGCCGCCGGTGGCAGCGCCCAAAAACTCGCTTTTGGCCTTTGACCAGGCGGCTCGCTTTTTGCTTCCCATCCGCTCCTTGCCCTTTCCAAACGCTGGTATGATTGCTCAATCAAAGTGATACCAATAAACGTGAGGTCGCCGCGTGATGATCAGAAAAACCCTCGATACCGACATTCCCGCCGTCATGGCTATCTATGACGCGGCCCGCGCCTTTATGCGCGCGCATGGCAACGCCACGCAGTGGCCCGAGGGCACGCCTTCGGTCGAGCAGGTGGCTGCCGATATCGCCGCCGGTGGCAGCTATGTGTGCGAAGTCGACGGTCGCGTGGTGGCGACGTTTGCCTTTTTACCGGGTCCGGACGAGTGCTATGACGTCATCGAGGATGGCGCCTGGCGCAGCGTCGCTCCATACCATGTGCTGCATCGCGTGGCATCCGACGGCACCGTGCACGGTATCGCGGCTGCGATGTTTGCCTTTGCCAAGGAACGCGCCGACCATCTGCGTATCGACACGCACGAGGACAACTTGCCCATGCAGGGCGCCATCGCCAAGGACGGGTTTAAGCGCGCCGGTATCGTATATGTGTCGGACGGTACGCCGCGTGTCGCGTTTGATTGGCTGCGCGAGGCGTAGGAGCCAAGGCGCGTATCATCACCCAGCTCAAATAAAAAATGGCCCCGAGTGGGGCCATTTTTGGTAAAACGCGTCGTTGTGGGGCTCGCGTTGTCACCGCCTCAGATGAGACCGGGCGGGCAAAAGGGGAGGTGCCGGCTTTCGCAAGGCGCGAACCTACGAAAATCGCCGCGCGGCAACGCAGGGCGATGAGCTCGGTCGGGGGATAGGGCCCGCTTCGCCCACCGGACCGTAAATTGTATCATCCAGTGTGGAACGAGGATGCCCTTTGCCGCGTGCGATGGGCTTGTAATAAGAGGAGAGCCATGTCGAAGCAAGCGGTCGTTGGAATCTTGGCGCATGTCGATGCCGGCAAGACCACGTTGGCCGAGGCCATGTTGTTCAATGCGGGTCGCATTCGCAAGCGCGGCCGCGTGGACGATGGCGATTCGCACCTGGATACGAACGCGATCGAGCGCGAGCGCGGCATTACGATCTTCTCGTCGCAGGCCGTGCTCGACCACGGCGATGCCCACGTCATGCTCGTGGATGCACCCGGCCACGTCGATTTTTCGGCTGAGGCGGAGCGCACGCTGCGCGCGCTCGACTATGCGATTTTGGTTGTGGGTGCCAACGATGGCGTGCAGGGGCACACCGAAACCCTGTGGCGCCTGCTTGCGCGCTATGACATTTCGACGTTCATCTATATCAACAAAATCGATTTGGAGAATCCCGGCCGCGATGTTTTGCTGGCACAACTCGGGCAGCGTCTTTCCGAGGGCTGCCTGGATGCCAACGAACTGCTGGCGGGCGGTGCCGTTCAGGAGGATGCTGCTGCGTTGGACGAGGCGGCGCTCGAGGAGTTTCTTGAAGCGGGTGAGCTTTCCGTCGCAACGCTGTCGCGCATGGTTGCCGAGCGCAAGCTCTTTCCCTGCTTTGCCGGCTCGGCGCTCAAGGACCGAGGCGTGGACGAGCTGCTGGATGGCATATGCGCGCTGATGCGTGAACAGGCGTGGCTCCCGGAGTTTGCCGCGCGCGTCTATCGCGTGAGTCGTGGAGACCGTGGTGAGCGTCTTGCCTGGGTCAAGGTGACGGGCGGTGTGCTGCGCGCCAAGCAGGTGATTGGCGGACGTTCCGGTGCCGAGGCATGGGAGCAGAAGGTCGATCAAGTACGCATCTATAACGGTGAGAAATACGAGCTTGCCCAGGAAGTTGCTGCTGGCGGTATTTGTGCCGTGACGGGTCTTGCGTACGTTCGCCCAGGGGACGCCCTGGGCGCGGAGCCCGCGGGCGATGCGCCCGTCATTGCGCCAGTCCTCACCTATACGGTGCTGCCGGGCGAACACGACGTCCATACGGTGTTCAAAGCATTGACTGAGTTAGCGGACGAAGATCCCATGCTCGGCGTAAGCTGGAATACGCATCTTGAGCAGATTCACCTGCAGTTGATGGGCGCCGTGCAACTCGAGGTCGTGCAGCGGGTGTTGGCAGATCGCTTTGGCCTTTCGATTGAGTTTGAGTCTGGCGGCATTCTCTATAAGGAGACTATTTCACAGCCGGTCGAGGGCGTGGGCCATTTTGAGCCACTGCGCCACTATGCCGAGGTGCATCTGCGCCTGGAGCCGTTGCCAGCGGGTTCAGGCGTGCAGTTTGGCACCGTGACCTCGACCGACGAGCTCGATCTTAACTGGCAGCGTTTGACACTCACCAACGCCATGGAGCGCGACCACCTGGGCGTGCTGACCGGCTCGCCCATCACCGATGTGCGCATTACGCTCACGGGCGGCCGCGCGCATGTCAAACACACCGAGGGCGGCGATTTTCGCCAGGCCACGTACCGCGCGATTCGCCAGGGTTTGATGCGGGCACGCGAGGCCGGCGCGGCGGTGCTGCTGGAGCCGTGGTATCGCTTTGAGCTCGAGGTGCCGGGGGAGTGCGTGGGCCGGGCGCTCTCGGATGCCACGCGCATGGGTGCCGAGTACGAGCCGCCGACGATGGCGGGCGACCGGGCGAAGCTTGTGGGTCGCGTGCCGGCATCCGAGGTGCAGGATTATGCGCTGGAGGTGGCTGCCTACACGAGCGGTCGCGGGCATCTGTACCTGGAGTTCGCCGGTTATGCGGCCTGTCATGATGCCGAGCGCGTCATCGAGGCGGCCGCCTATGAGCCCGAGGCCGATCTGCCCAACACACCCGACTCGGTTTTTTGCTCTCACGGCGCCGGCTACACGGTCAAATGGTACGACGTATCCGCCGCGGCGCACGTAAAGGTCGATCCCGCCACCTTCCGTCCCTGGCGAGCGGCAGACGCCGAGTTTTTTGGCCACATGTGACAAAGTGGCAGTCCCTTTGTCACATGCTATTGGTATAACTTGGTATAAGTTGGTATAACTATTATCAGGGTTTGCCAATTCGAGGAGGCCGACATGAATCCAAATCCCTTTAAGCCCACGGCTGGCAAGCGGCCCCCGATACTCATCGGTCGCGAGTCGATCATCGAAGATTTCGAGGAAGGGCTCGATAACGGCGCCGGAGCGCCGGGCAGGCTCATGCTCATTACGGGAAACCGCGGCTGTGGCAAAACGGTTCTCCTGCGGGAGCTGCAGCGTTTAGCCAATGAGCGCGGATGGGCGGTTGTCTCCGATTCCGCTTCGCTTGGCTTATGCGACCGCTTGGCCGACGCGCTTCGCTCGAATAAACCCGTTGTGACGTCAATGGAATTCGGTCCGTCGTTTGGCCGGATGTCGGTCGAGGCGGCGCGAGCAAAGGGCGAGACGTTGCGAGGGCTGGTCAACGAGCGCCTCAAGAGGCTCGAGCCGGGAAAGGGCTTACTGTTTGCGATTGACGAGGCGCAATCGGCATCTATCGAGGAACTGGCGGCTCTTGCCGTTCTCTATCAGCAGGTGCTTGGAGACCAGGATGCTACGGGCTTGCCCGATAGCGACCAGCGCGGTCTTGCGCTGGTGTTCGCCGGCTTACCCAGTATAGTTGACGATCTGCTCGAAGAGCCGAGCGTGACGTTTTTGCGGCGTGCCCAACAGCGTACGCTGGGGGCGATTTCTTTGCCCAAGGTACGCGATTCATATGTCCAGACGGTCAAGGACGCCGGTCTTTACGTTGATGCGGAGACGGCGGACCTTGCGGCGCGCAAGAGTATGGGGCATCCCTACATGGTCCAGCTGGTGGGATATTACATGTGGCGCTCTGCTGTCCGGCGTGGCTCGCAGGTCATTGAAGTGTGCGATGTCGAGGCTGGCTACGCCGATGCCATCTCCGAGTTCTACGAAGCGGTCGATGCGCCCCTGTATTACGGGCTGCGCAGTCCACAGCGCCTCTTTATCGAGGCCATGGCGGTTGACGAGGGCAAACCGACGCGCATGGCGGATATCATTGAGCGCTGCGACCGCACCCAGAGCTGGGCGAGTAAATATCGCGCAAGCTTGATTCGCGAGCGCGTCATCGAGGCCGCCGGATACGGCCTTGTGCGGTTTACCGTGCCCATGCTGGGCGAGTACATCCGCGACCGCGTTTTATGGCACGAGTAGGGTGATAAAGGTGACGGAACAGAAGATGAGCCCGCAGGCTATCGAGGTGCGTGGTGCGCGCGTACACAACCTTAAGGACATCGATATCGATATTCCGCTGGGAAAGCTCGTGGGTATTGCCGGCGTGTCGGGCTCGGGCAAGAGTTCGCTGGCGCTGGGGGTTCTTTATGCCGAGGGCTCGCGCCGTTACCTGGAGGCGCTCAGCACCTATACTCGACGTCGCCTGACGCAGGCCGAACACGCCCAGGTGGACGAGGTGCTGCACGTACCGGCGGCGCTCGCATTGCATCAGCGTCCCAGTGTGCCGGGTGTGCGTTCCACTTTTGGCACCATGACCGAGCTCAACAACAGTCTGCGTTTGCTCTTTAGCCGCTGTGCCCATCACGTGTGCCCACATTGCGGGGCGCGTGTGGAGCCGAGCCTTAACGTGGCCGCAGGCCTGTCGCTCACGTGTTCGACATGCGGCCGCGAGTTCTACGCGCCGAGTGCCGAGGACCTTGCCTTTAACAGCGGCGGCGCGTGTCCCACCTGCGGCGGCACCGGTGTCATGCGCGAGGTGGACGAGGCGAGCCTGGTGCCCGACGAGTCAAAGACTATCAATGAGGGCGCCGTCCTTCCCTGGGGCACACTCATGTGGGATCTGATGAAGCAGGTAGCCGGCGAGATGGGTGTGCGCACCGACGTGCCGTTTAACCAGCTCACGCCTCAAGAGCGCGATATCGTGTTCCATGGTCCGGCGGTTAAGAAGCATATTCTCTACGTTCCCAAAAACGGCGAGGGCGCCACGCCGCTCGACTTCACCTATTACAACGCCGTCTATACGGTCGAGAATGCGCTCGCCAAGGTTAAGGACGATAAGGGACTAAAGCGCGTGGCTCGCTTTTTGCGCGAGGGCCCGTGCCGTGACTGCGGCGGCACGCGTCTCTCCGAGGTTGCGCGCCAGCCCCAGGTGCGCGGTATCAATCTGGCGCAGGCCGCGGCCATGACGTTGGGTGAGGCGATTGAGTGGGTGCGCGGGGTGCCCGCATCCTTGCCGGCCGAGATGCAGCCCATGGCAGTGGATATCTGCGATTCGTTTTTGAGCACGGCTCGTCGCCTGGTCGACCTGGGGCTCGATTACCTCTCGCTCGACCGCGCCGGTGCTACGCTCTCCACGGGTGAGCGCCAGCGTGTGCAGCTCGCCCGCGTGGTGCGCAACCGATCGACGGGCGTGCTTTATGTGCTGGACGAGCCCTCGATTGGCTTGCATCCTGCCAATGTCGACGGCTTGGTGGGCGTAATGCGCGATCTGGTGGATGACGGCAACACCGTGGTTGTCGTTGACCATGATACACGCGTGCTGGCGGAGGCTGACTATCTGGTCGAGATGGGCCCCGTTGCCGGAGCAGGAGGCGGTAATGTGATCGCTGCAGGTACGGTGGACGAGGTAGAACAATCGCAGGGCAGCCGCATCGCGCCGTTTTTACGCGCAGACCCCAAGCGCTTGCGGCCGCAGGTGGCTGACGACGAAATGTTCGACCAGGGCCATATCCGCATGGCGACCGATGCCATCCATACCGTCAAGCCGCTCGAAGTCGATATCCCGCGCGGTCGCTTGGTCGCGGTGACGGGCGTTTCGGGTTCGGGTAAGACGACGTTGGTGCTCGAGACGCTCATTCCGGCACTCAAGGCGCAGGCGGCAGGCGAACGCCTGCCGGGGCACGTGCGTTGGGTCGATGCCGAGGGCATTGCCCGCGCCAACCTGATTGACGCTACGCCCATCGGCGCCAACGTGCGCTCGACGGTGGCAACCTATGCCGACATCCATGATGAGCTGCGTCGCGCCTTCGCTCGTACGCCCGAGGCTAAGGCGGCGGGATACAAGGCGGGCGCCTTTAGCTACAACACCGGCGCCTTGCGCTGCCCTACGTGCGATGGCACGGGTTCGATATCGCTCGACGTGCAGTTTTTGCCCGATGTCGAGATCGTCTGCCCGTCATGTCGCGGCTCACGCTATGCAGACACGGCCTCGCATATCCATCGCGAGGGCAAGGACGGGAGCCTGCTTACGTTGCCGCAGCTCATGGACATGAGTGTGGACGAGGCCCTCGACGCTACGGTGGGGCTCAAGAAAGTTCAGACGCGCTTGCAGACCTTGCATGACCTGGGCTTGGGCTATCTCACGCTCGGTGAGCCCACACCAGCGCTCTCGGGCGGCGAGGCGCAGCGTCTTAAGCTTGCGAGCGAGATGGGCCGCGTGCAGGACGATGCCGTATTCGTATTCGACGAGCCCACGATCGGCCTGCATCCGCTCGATGTTCAGGTGTTGCTGAGCGTGTTCGACGGCCTCGTTGCCAAGGGCGCCACGGTTGTCGTGATCGAACACGACCTCGACCTTATCCGTAACGCCGATTACGTAATCGACATGGGCCCGGGCGGTGGCGACGCGGGCGGGCAAATCGTGTGCGCCGGCACGCCGGCGGATATCGCTGCTTGCTCCAAGAGCATTACCGGTTGTTATCTATAGGCGATGCGACAAAGGGGCACCCCTTTGTCGCATTGACTTCTATTTCACGCATTGAGCCGCGAGATAGTCGCGGAAGAATGGCAATTCAAATGCGACGAGCCCTCGTCCTCGTTCCCCGATGATGCCGGCGTCTATCATGCGGCGTCGGTAGCGGGAGACCTGCTGTGGCGAACGCTTGAGGCGCTCGACAAGATCAGCGGTGGTGGACTCTTCCTCGTCATCGAGCATGGCGATGAGGAATCGCTTGTCCTCTGCAGTGAGTTCCCGATAGGTTGCCGCGAGGATTCGGTCGTCCATCTCGTCGCGCGCGATTTTGATTCCCAGGTCAAAGTCGCGTGACGAGATTTCCTTCGAATCGCTTGTGAGATCCCAGGCACGGTAGCCTACGAGTTGCAATAGGAAGGGAAAACCGGAGATCGAGCGAACAGCTCTATCGATTCCCTCAGCATCTGCCAGGCGATCGTTTTCCTGGATTGTGCGAATCAAGGCCTCGCGCACGTCATAGTCGGCAATGCGACCCAGATGATATTGTTGGGCGCGGCGAAGGAACGAGACCGTCTTGTGGTTCAGCAACGTCGAGACGTTGTTGGGAAGTCCCGCCATGAGCAGGGCGACGCGTTTTCCATCGGTCACAAAGTGCTGATACGTGGCCGCGAGCTGAATCATCTCGTCGAGCGTCGGATCGACCTCATCAACCGTGACGAGCAGTCCGGTGCCCGCCTCGTTGAGCTGGTCGATGATGTCGCTCATGCGATAGCGCCAGGTTGAGACATCATGAACGCGATTGACCTCGATGCTGCCGAATGGTGCAATTCCGAGACCGGTTACTTCGAAGTCGTTAGACGGGTCGATGAGATGGCCTGCAGCACGTTTCGCCCCGAACTCGATTTCCTCAAGCATTCCCGGGAGCGCGGTCGTCTTTACGGCAATCCAGCCGTGGGATTCCGCCCTTGTCGCAAGCGACGACATGAGAGCGGTTTTGCCGGTTCCACGCGCGCCTGAGAAGATCGAGGTCAATTCCGGGCGCCTGCGCTGACTCAAGAAGGCACGGTCCAAATCCCGAATAATCTGTTGTCTGCCAGCGAGATGAGCAGGAACCTCACCAAAACTGGGGGTAAACGGGTTCTCGAGATATTCCACAAGGCTCTCCTTTCACACCTCCGTTTAACTTCATTTTATTCTAGTTAATTCTGATTAAAAACGATGGCTCGTTATTTGGTGCATCAATGTGACAAAGGGACTGTCCCTTTGTCACATTCAAAATAAAAGCCAGCATCTGTCGGCATAGCGCTTGAATAGCTTGTGTCTGAGGGCCAAAATGACCTCAACCCATTCGCGAAATTTGCACGCCCTATAGTGAGTGGGCTCTCGTTTGAGCTGATGCTGCCAAGAGGTAGCCGATAGGGGCAATTATGGACAATCGAATCTTTGGGTATGCGCGTGTTTCTACTGCGGACCAGAACCTGGACCGCCAGTTGGACGCGCTGGGAAGGTTTCCCGTGCAGCAGAGCCAGATTTATGCTGACAAGGCAAGCGGTAAGGACTTTAGACGTCCCCAGTACCAGCGTCTTCTTCGCAGGCTGCGCGAGGGTGACGTTCTCGTGATCAAAAGTATCGATCGTTTGGGTCGCAATTACCGTGAAGTCCTCGATGAATGGCGGCGTATCACGGTGGATAGGAACGCTGCCATCGTAGTGCTCGATATGCCGCTGCTCGATACGCGCGAGCAGCCCGATGGCATCACGGGAACGTTCATGGCGGATCTGGTTCTTCAGATCTTGAGCTATGTGGCGCAGCTAGAGCGCGAAAACATCAAGCAACGCCAGGCGGAGGGCATCGCGTCGGCGCGTTTGCGTGGCGTGAAATTTGGAAGGCCGGCATTCGAACGCCCAGATAGCTATCGCGATGTCATCAAATTATTCGAAGGGGGTGAGGTTACGAGGCGAGAGGCTGCTGCGCTTTTGAACGTCAGCGCATCGACATTCGATCGTTGGAGACGGGCGGACGCGACTAGTTTTGACCGTTCGTCGTCTGTCCGTCTTCTTTAGCTAGACATTTTGACGAGGGGAGTTTATTGAACAGAGCTCACTCCTTCCCTCGATGTTTGTCCAGTTCACGCCCTTGAACCAAATAGTGCCACCGCGTTGCCAATTCGTCTGCTTTTTGACGAGGGGCTAGATATCGTGTTTTGTATTTAAAGGAGGACGAAATGAAAAGGCGTTATGGAATAGCTCTGGTGACCGCGCTATTTGCGATGGTGTTTTGTGGGGCGCTTCTGCTGAGCGGCTGTTCGCAGTCTGAGAAGAAAAACGATGAACCTGATTATCCCGATGACCGTGCAATGGCTGTGATCGCTCAAGGTTATCAAAAGCGGTCGGATTATATCGAATCGCTTGGAGAAGATGCTGATCTAAGCTCGAATAAAGTGCGAAAAGAGATAATTAAAACCGAGATCGATAACGACAAAGAACTCAAAAAGGCGCCTTTTAAAGACGCTAAGATGCAGGAAGATGTCATCGCCTATCTCAACCTGCTTGACGATCAGCTTGATGTTACCAAGAAGTATGCGGAATCTGATTCTAAGTACTACGAGGAATGGGAAAAGGCCTACGACGCACGA
The DNA here is from genome assembly GCA_938039325.1 of uncultured Collinsella sp. Lineage (GTDB taxonomy): Bacteria > Actinomycetota > Coriobacteriia > Coriobacteriales > Coriobacteriaceae > Collinsella. Next base: position 115,565 of record CALHUX010000002.1, read on the forward strand.
TCCGCACAGCTTAAGAAACTGGTTGATCGATATGACTTAACAGTCGATGACGAGTATCAAGATGAGTTTGACGAGCTGATTAAGAACGGTAGGACCGTAGAGGAGAAGACGCATAACGATGAGGTTATCAACGGCCTGGTCTCATCGGCGACCTTTGAGAAAAGTGACGATGGCTACGGCCTCTATACGTACACTGCAATCGTCGAAAACACCTCTGACATATCGTTCGAAAACATATATCTAAACGTTGCCCTTTACGATGCCGATGGTGTGAGGGCGGAAGAATGCTACGCAGATACATCTGCCTGGGCGCCTGGTGAGAAGGTGAAGTTTGAGGTGATGAGCGAGGTCGACGCTTCGAGGGTTGCGCCGACGGTGTCGGGTTACAGCGTCAAGGAATAGTTCGAGGGAATTGAAAAGAAAGCGCGGCCGTTTTCTTTGAACGGTCGCGCTTTGCATTGAGCCGTTGACGGAATGATTCGTGCCATCATGCTCGCGCTGGAAGATGATGGGAACGTCGGGGCAATAAAGGAAAGGTGAAACAGGATGGCAAAAACAAAATTTCTTACAACGATACCGCAAAAGGTTGCCTTTGGCGGGTTAGTCGTTGTTACGGTTCTAGCGGTTGCCTGGGGTATCTGGATGTCATTGACGCGTAATCCTACAACGATCAGCGATGATTCGATTCGCGAGGAGATCACGCCAGTCGTTAAGCTCGTGACGTACGAGTACAACTTCACCCAGCTGCTTTCAATTGATGAGGCGGGCAATCCGCTTGGGTGGGAAAACCCCTTTACGTCTAAGCGATATGTCGCAACGATTGACGGCAAGGCTGACATCGGGATCAATGCCGATAAGATGAAGGTTACAATCGTACGGGCTAATATGGCCGATAAGAATTCAGAGGTCAAGAGCGTAAAGGTTATACTGCCTCACTCGGAGATCACCTCGTTCTCGACAGACCCCAATACGCTTAAGAAATATGTTGAGGACAATGGTTTTCTTAACTGGAATCAAGTAAGCACGGATGATCTAAACACGTTATTGAAACAGGCAAAGAAAGAGCAGACCAAGAAGGTCAAGGAAAGCAATATGCTCCAAGAATCTGATGATAGAGCCTGCGCCCTTATCGAAAAACAGGTCAAAGCCCTATGCGGCGACGATGTCGATGTTAGCGTCGTGTTTAAGTAGGGTGAATAGCATGTCAAATAAACGGCAGCAGATCGCTGAGGCCGGCTCGCTTCTGATCGGGCACTACACCACCTTTCTCGACACTACCTTCAACTCGGCATTTGGCGATGAATAAACGGTTGATTTCGACTATCGGAAATAGGAGGTCATCATGGAGGATAAAGACGATCTGGCCGTTGTTGCCGAAAGGGAGGAGCTGCCGCGACATAAGCAGGGCTTTGATATCCGTAAGGCCGCTGCCGGGTTGGTTGATGGCGCCGGAAGCGCGATGGCGGGCGCGGTTGCAATCGTACAGAAAGTTGCCGATGGTGCAATGCGTGCTGCAACTCCGATGGCCGATGACGCCTTGGCAGCTATTGCTGATGCGGCCGATGGTGCGGCTGGTGCTGCTGCGGATATCGGTGATGCGGTCAACGATTGGGCATACCAGCAGCAGCTCAATAGATACAGGCCGGTAACCAAAGAGACCTATCAGAGCCCTTCATTCCATTTGCCGAACATGATTCGAATTGTTGACGGAAACGAGCGCCGGGGCATCGACGTCTGTAGGGATGCTATTGGTTGGCTGGATACTGTTAAGGGTACGCAGATTTTCAATCTGTACCGCGAGGCAATCGGGGATAGTGAGCTGTCTTTCTATCCTAAACCATCTCTTTATTCCACATATTACATAGATGCTTTTGATCGGTCTCGCTTTGTTGACCTTGACTCTTATTTCGCAACCATGCAACAAGACAAGATGGCCGAGTTGAGGCGGATCGCGTTCATGCTTGGCGCGAAGCGCTGCAAGCTGGAGGTGACGGAGTACGAGGAAATTCGGCGAGGTCACCAGATTAAGGGAGATGTCAAGGCGGGAAAGAAGGGCTCGGTTCGAATCGACGGTTCCTCGAACGATTCAACGAGGAATGAGAAGAAAATTCTGTTTACACAGGAATTCGAGGGTGACATGGTTCCACAGCGCCCTGAGCTCCATTGGTATGCCCATGACTCAGATATTCTCTTGTTAATCGAGACGAGATGCGGTGGAGAGGATAAAAACAAGGCGAAGAGCTATCGGGTCGAATTGAAAAGCGAAACGACCATGACCATGTCTGTATCACTTGCTATGGCTATCGACGAGGCGTGCAGCAAGCTGAACATAAGGGCGAATTCGAGCCTGACAAGCCAAGCTAAGCGAGAACTCCGGCAGTCATTTGTATTCGAAGTTGAATTCTGATGTGAGAATGTGACAAAGGGACCGTCTCTTTGTCACATTCCCGGAAAGCCTGTTTGGCGCAGAGCCTCGTAGAGGACGATGGCGGCGCTGTTGGAGAGGTTGAGGGCGCTGATGCGGTAGTCGTTCGGATCGACGAAGTTGCCGCAGATATCCTGCTGAAGGATGGCCTCGTGGCTGCCCTCGATATGCCCGAGCGATTCCTCGTGGGCTTCCCAGGCCTCGGCGTTGTCGAGCGAGTCGCAATCGCGCAGCATGGGAATGCGCTCGCAGCGCTCAGGCGCCGCAGCGAGCAGCTCTTCGGGAATCCCCGAGCTCTCGCTGCCAAAGACCAAAAAGTCGCCATCGCGGTAGGTGCTTTGTGCATAGGTGCGGCGCGCCTTTTTGGTCAGCAGATGCAGGCGCTCGTCGGCGGGGGAGAGATCGTTGCGCGCCAGGAAATCCTCCCAGCCGGCATACGTTGTCACGTCCAAGTTTTGCCAGTAGCCCAGGCCGGCGCGGCGCACCGTCTTGTCGTCGAGCGAAAAGCCCAACGGCTCCACCAGATGCAGGCGGGCGCCGGTGACCACGCAGGTACGGCCGATGTTGCCCGTATTGGCCGGAATCTCGGGCGCGTACAGCACGATATTGAACATGAATCTCCTTGGCATAGAACGAAAAACCACCACGAAGGGGACAGGCACCTTCGTGGTGGTTTTGGCGGTTACGTGGGCGGAAAAATGCCCGCTTCGATAAACCTAGGCGCGGTGCCAGTCGGTCAGGCAGGCATCGAGGTCGGCGATGAGCGCATCCTTGTCCATGTGACGGCCGATGATGCACAGGCTCGTCATGCGGTCGCCCGTCTCGTCGTCCCAAATCTGCATGATCTCGGGGTTCTCGTCGATGATCTCCTGCTTCTCGCCCTCGGGCGCGGAGTCAACGAACAGACCGTTCTCCATCAGGCGCATCTGGTGGCCAGCCTGCTCGAACATGTAGCACATGTCCGGATCGCCGGTCTGCCACAGCGGACCCTTGACGCGGATGACCTCGTCAGGCCACTCCTGCTCAACAAAATCGGTGAACTTCTGCAGGTCAAACGGTTTGCGGCGCGAGTACACAAAGGTCTCGATGTCGTACTCGAGCACCTCGGGGTCGTCGTGCTCCTCGGGATGCTCCATGGCCTCGATCCAGGCGGCGGAGTTGTAGGCGCGCATAAAGTCGAAGCGGTCGGTGTCGAGCAGCTCCTCCATGGGGACCTCGCCGTTTTGGGCCTCGACAATCACGGCGTCCTTCTGCAGACTGCGCACGATGGCCTTGAGCTCGGCAATCTGCTCAGGCGTGACGGTATCGGTCTTGTTGAGGATCAGCGTGGAGCAAAACTCGATCTGCTGGATGAGCAGGCTCTCGATGTCGTCCTCGTCAATGTCCTCGGCCAGCAGGTCGCGACCGCCGTTGAACTCGTCGTACATGCGGGCGCAGTCGACCACGGCCACGATGTTGTCGAGCGCAAGCTTGGGCTCGCCGCCCACCTTGGCCTCGTCGCAGAAGCTCGAGATGGTGTAGGCGATGGGGATAGGCTCGCAAATGCCCGAGGCCTCGATGATGATGTAGTCGAACTTGCCCGAATCGGCGATGCCCTGCAGCTGGTTGGCCAGGTCGTCCGAAAGCGTGCAGCAGATGCAGCCGTTGGTGAGCGGGATGAGGTCGTCGGTCTCGGAAAGGCCGCCGTCGGCGATGAGGCTGGCGTCGACGTTGATCTCGCCGATATCGTTGACGATCACGGCTGCGCGGATGCCGCCGTCGTTAGCGAGGATGTGGTTGAGCAGCGTGGTCTTGCCGGCACCGAGGTATCCGGTAAGCATGATGATCTTCACGGGTTTGTTGGGCATGTGCCCTCCTTTGTTAGACATGGCTTACAGTTGAATCTTATGCCAAACGCCTGCTCTTATACCCACGCGCCGGCAAATAACACAGGCTACTCCCAGGCTCCCCATACATCGGGGCAATAACCGACGGTGGCCTTTTTGCCGTTGCGCACGATGGGCTCGGCTAGAACCTGCTGGTTCTCGAGCAACTTGTCGAAGCGCTGGCTAGGGGTGAGGTGCTGGATGAGCGCGAGCGTCTCCTCGTCCTTGGCTTTGGGGTTGAGCAGCTTGTCGATGCCGCCGACCGCCTGCATCACGCTCGTGAGCTCGCCTTTGCTCATCTCCTTTTCCTTAAGGTCAATAAACTGCACCTTAATGCGGCGCTCCTTAAAATAGCGCTGGGCCTTCTTGGTGTCGAACGACTTTTTGGTGCCGAAGATTTGCACGTTCATAGTATGTTCCGCCGTTCTACCTGATAAAGTTGGTGCGCTCGCGATCGGCCTCGGGGGCTTCGATGCCGGTAGCCTTGCCCGCCTCGATGCAACGCAGGAGCCAGGCCATGTTTTTGCCGATGTTTCGCATGGTGGCCAGACCCTCGGCATCTCCATCGGCCTCGCCGGGCACGCAGCCAAACACGTTGTTCCAGTACGTGGACGCTACCACAGGCATCTGGTTGATGGTGAAGTACTTATTGAGCACGTCGAAGGTCGTCGACGTACCGCCGCGACGGGCGACGGCGACGGCAGCGCCCGGCTTGTGTGCAAAAGCTTTGCTACCGGCATAGAATGCGCGATCGAGTGCCGAGAGAATGCGTCCGCTGGGATGCGCATAGTAGACGGGGGAGCCAAAGACAAAGCCATCTGCCTGCTCGGCGGCAGCGATGAGCTCGTTGACCACGTCGTCGTCAAAGGTGCAGCGACCGCCAAGCTTGCCGCACTGACCGCAGCCGATGCAGTCGCGGATGGGCTTGGCGCCCAGTTGGAATACCTCGCTGTCGATGCCCTCGGCTTTAAGTTGCTCGGCGACTTCGGCGAGCGCGCGAGCGGTGTTGCCGTTTGCCTTGGGGCTGCCATTGACCAAAAGAACCTTCATCACAAACTCCCTCTGCTGTTGGTGATTTCTGCAGAGGATTATCCCACGAGAGGGTAGATGGCGTGGGGCGCGATGTGAAACGGCTTGTGTTTCACATCGCGCCCCACAGCGCTAGTCCAACTTGGTGCCCGGTACTTGTGGTGCCTCTTCAAGTAGCGCTTTGAGCTCGTTCAAAATGGAAACGGGCTGTCGGTCGACGGCATCTAGATGAAGTGTGGCCACACGAATGGGCGGCTGATATTCAAATGAGCCAAAGAGTACGGGCGACCCCAAGAACCGCTCGATTTCTTCTGCGATCGCGTCGGTCTCTTCGGGATCAAGGTCATCGAAAAGCGCCACGAACATCGGTCCGGTCGAGCGGAACAGACGGCCCTTGCCGCGCGAACAGTCCATGAGGCAGGCGGCACTTTCTGCCAAAACGCGGTCGCCCGCATCAAAGCCAAAGCGGGCATTGACCTTGGCGATGTCGTCGATTTTGATGGCGACCAGGCCTGCCTTGCGCGCCACGCGACGCATTTCGCCAATGGCGTTGACCAGGGCGTGGATATCGCCCAGGCCGGTCACGGAATCGGTCGTATCCGCCAAGCTTCGGTTGATGATAATGCCCACATACATGTTGGGCTCGGTTTCGGTGCTATCCAAGCGGTAGCCCGTACACTCGCACAGCGCATATTTACCAGCGGTATTCATGACGCGATACTGCATGTAATGGAAGTGCCACGCGCCGTTTACCACCATATCGAGCTCGCTGCGCACGTTGTCGCGGTCCTCGGGGTGAACGCGGGCGAGCCACATATCGAGCGAGTTATAGGGATGCTGGGAGGGCAGGTCAAAATCGCGCACGGCATTAATCGACCATTGCGATTCGCCGGTATCGAGGTTAAGGATAAACGGATAGCGCGTCTCGGAGCTCATGGAGATCGCTTGGAACACCCGGTCGTTGCAGGGAGGCTGATCGGCGATCGGGCGCATGGATGCGTCGTTTTCCTTCGGCTGCTGCACACGGTGCATGAGCTTGTAGCGATACATTTTGCGGTCGGCGTCCATGGTCATCTGGCGACGCGTATCGCCAGCGAGTGGGTCGACGCGCGAGCAGCCAAAGCTAAAGCTAGCGATCATGGGCGCTTTGCCGCCCGATGTTGCCTCGATAAGGTCGGTGCGCGTCCGCTCCAGGCGCTGCTCGAGTTCGGCTTCATCTGTCGTGGGGGATACGAGTACAAATTCGTCTCCACCGATACGGAACAGCAGGTCATTGGGTTCCATTGTCTCGGTGAGTGCACGGCAGATGCTCAGGATGTAGCGATTGCCCTCGGTGTGGCCAAACGTATCGTTGCAATGCTTAAGGCGATCGATATCGATATAAGCGCAGGTGAAGGGGGTGCCTTTGTGCCAAAGCAGCTCGGCATAACGGTGGAGTCCAGCACGGTTGCCAAGATTGGTGAGCGAATCGATATAGGCGCCGCGCTCAAGCAGCTCGCGTTCTTGCTGCAGGATGGCAAATGTCTTCTGTAGCTGCTCGCCGATGGCGCACAGCTCCGTGGGCAGCGCGGCAACATCGAGCTCGGCGGTCGAGACCCCGTTCGCAAGTCGCTGAAGATAGGCAATGATCGATTGCTCGCCCAGGCGATACGACTCGTTCATGATGGATAACCTCCTTGGGCACAACAGTGGTTTGCATCATATCCCCAATTCGGTTTGGATTGGGGGCATAAGTTAGCCAATGGGGACAAGCGCCCCTTCGGCGGTATCGTTTTGCGCGCGAGCGTATCAGTTTTTGTTACCGCCATCGAGCAATGCCTCAAAATCCTTTGCCTGCATGGGGCGGTAGTAGAGGAAGCCCTGAGCGTAGTGGGCACCCATTTGGAGCAGCATGTTCGCCTGCTCGTTTGTCTCGACGCCTTCGATTACAACGGGCAGATGGAGCGATTGCGCCATCTCGAGCATTGATGAAACGATTTGCGCGCTACGGCTTTGATCGCGGTCGGTGGGCACAAACGTGCGATCAAGCTTGATGACGTCGACGTTGACGTTCTTGAGCATCGCGAGCGTAGACTGGCCGGTGCCAAAATCGTCCATGTAGGTCGAGAAACCGCGAGTGTGTAGGTCGGCCGTCAGCTTATCCACGGCCTCGGACTCTCCCGTATAAGCCGTCTCGGTGATCTCAATGCGCATGAGCTCGGGCGGTAGGTTGTATTGGGCGGCAAGCGCCCCCATATGCTCGGCGACGTCGCAGGCAAGGATATCCACGCGCGACACATTGAGCGAGATCGGAACTACGCGCAGCCCTCGATCGATGCACTCACGCAGCCACGAGGCGACGCCCTGCCAAACATATTTGTCGAGCGTCACCACAAAACCGCTTTCCTCGAGAGCGGGGATAAAGGTGGTAGGTGAAATGAGGGAGCCATCCTTGTCAATCCAGCGTGTGAGCGCCTCGGCGCCAACGATCTCGCCGGTTTCCATGTCGACCTGGGGCTGCAAGTAGTAGGTAATGCGGCCGTTTGAGAGCGCATACTGGAATTCGGTCAGCGTGCGGTGGAACGCGATTTCGTGTTCGTATTCCTCGGGGCGGAAAATGGCAATGCGCTCCTTAAAGTCGTTTTTTGCGCGCCGATTGGTAAACATGGCCTTGGCCTGCGCATCGATGGTGATTTCCTCGTTGGAGTCGATGGGGTAGACGCCCATGGACGGCCAGAAGCCCACGCCGTCATCATGCTTGGCCACGGCCTGGCGAATGCGGCTATAGATCTGATGGACGGTGTCGTGCTTAAAGGGGATGAGTACGCAAAAATCGTCTTGGCCCCAGTACCCTGCGACGCCCATGGCGGCATTCTCGATGTCCTTGAGAACCGTGCCCACATCGGCGAGTACGCGGTCGCCCTCGGCCTGTCCGTGCCATTCGTTGAACAGTCGCATGTGCCCCATATCGACGGTGGCGATACACCAGGCGCCGTTGCGCCTTGTCTCGAGAAATTCGTTGGCGCGGCGCATAAACTCGCTGGGTCGATAGAGACCCGTGAGCGGATCGATGCGTTCGGCGATGCCGCTTTTGCGCTCCACCTCGGGTATGGGGAGGCTGTCGTTGGGAACAAGCCCGCCGGCCGTGCGAATGCGACGGTCGAGTTTGCCTAAAACGGCGGCCGTTTGATTGGTCAGGTGCTCGTAAAAGGCCGGAACGACAAGACAGACGGGGGTAATAGTGTCGCCCGCGATTCGAACGGGAGCGAAAACGGCCTCTTTGAGATGTTGGATCAGTTGCTCGAATGCTTCGTGATCCAAATTGTTGCTAAGCACGACGAACTGGGCGTTGCGTGAACGGAAGACGCGACTCCTGCCGCGAGTAATCGACAGCATGCGGCCTGCGTATTCGGCGAGCATGTTGTCGACGGCCTCGGCCCCGTAGAGCTCGTTGAGCTTTGCCGTGCCGCGAACGCGCACTGCTATAAGCCCCGTCTCGCAACGGTCGCGACGGCAGGCATCGATAGCGTTGATCAGCGTGCGCTGCGTTCCGAGACCCGTGGCGGCGTCGACGGTCTCGGCAAGCGAGTGGTTGACGAGCTCGCCGACATAGAGCGAGGGGACATTTCCGTCGCCGTCGATACGAAACCCGCGAGCACGGCCGAGGATGTAATCGCCGGCGGCATTGCGCACGCGGTACTGCATGACGTGACGATGTTTGGAGCCGTCATAGATTTGGTCGATGTCGTTGGTATAGGCCTCAAGGTCATCGGGATGGACACGCGTTTTCCAATAATCGTGACAGTTGTCTATATGCTCCGAAGGAAGACCAAGATCGCGCAAGGCGCCTTGTGACCAAAGGGTTCGATGTTTGTCCAAGTTCTCGATAAAGAAATAGCGGCCTTCGTTGAGCATCGAAAGGGCGTCGAAAATTCGATCGCTTATTTCGAAGTCGTCGGTGTGGGCTTGTGCGATATTGCGTCGATCAAGGTGCACGGCATGACGTAGCTTGTAGTCGTACATGCGATGGTCGGCATCGTTCGTCAAGCGATTGGGGGCTTCGCCCAGGGCGGGGTCGGCGTGTGCCACTCCGTAGCTAAACGAGTGAGGCATCTCGGCATCGTTGTTTTTGAGCAGGACCGTTCGGCAGCGTTCCAGACGTTCGGCGAGGTCGTCCTCGGTTGCAATCGTAAACAGGATGGCAAACTCGTCGCCTCCCAGACGAAACGCCGCTTCGTCCACCTCCATATACAGCTTGAGATAGAGGCTTACCTGCAAAATATAGCGGTTGCCCTCGTCATGGCCAAAGACGTCGTTGCAGTGCTTGAGATTGTCGATATCGATGTACGCCATGGTAACGGGGGTGTCCTGCTCCCAGAGCTCCTCGAGGGAACGGGCAAAGCCGCCGCGGTTGCCAAGCCCGGTAAGCTGGTCGGTAAAGGCGGTCCTGACCAGATCCTCCTGACGCTTGAGAAGGTCGCGGACGGTCTTTTCGAGCGTTTCAGTGTAATTGCTGGGGGTATCCATGCTGTAGGCGGCTTTCTGGGGTCGGGGCGGATTGCGTCGGGCGAGCTCGTTGTGCACACGCGTTGTTGCTCAACGCCTCGCGTGTTTCCAAGCCCCCGCCTTGCTGCGTCGTTGGGTTTATTTGTCGGCTGACGTTCGTTGCTGATAACTACTGAGTAGTATAAACAAGTGTATGGAATTATGTAGGGGTGCCCATGTTGCGGGCGGCCATTATTCGCCATTATTCGCCAAACGGTAACGCGACGATGTTCGATGAAAATGCGACTGAGGCGATATATGTTGACGGGTATACTTGTTTCGTTTTAAAACGCAGGAACGGAGATGGTCGCATGGCACAGCCAGATACGACGCCCGCGGTGGGGCTTGCGCTCGAGGGAGGCGGCTACCGCGGTATGTATACGGCGGGCGTGCTCGACGTATGGATGGAGTGCGGCCTGACCTGTGACCATATGGTGGGCGTCTCGGCGGGCGCGGCGTTTGGCTACAACTTTAAATCGCGCCAGATTGGTCGTGCCATTCGCTACAACAAGGCCTATTGCGCCGATAAGCGCTATGCGGGTGTAGCAAGCTGGCTGCGAACCGGCGATATGTTCAATGCAGATTTTGCCTATCACGAGGTGCCCATCGAGCGCGATCCCATCGACCTGGAGACATATCGTGCCTGCCCCATGCGGTTTACGTGCGTGTGTACCGATATCGAGACGGGCAAGGCCGTCTATCACGATCTGCCGTATGGCGACGAGCGCGATATCGAGTGGATTCGGGCGTCGTCTGCTATTCCCGTGGCAACGCGTCCTGTCGCCATTGAGGGGCATAAATATCTGGATGGCGGCGTGGCCGATTCCATTCCCAGTGCTTGGCTGTTTGCGCAGGGGTATGACCGCAATATTGTGGTACTCACGCAGCCGGCGGGCTTTGTGAAACAGCCCAACAGCGTGATGCCCATGCTGCGGCGCGTGTTCCGTCACTACCCGGAGTTTGTGGCGGCGCTTGAGCATCGGCATGAGGCCTACAATGCCACGCTTGATGACCTGGCACGTCGCGAGGCTGCCGGCGAGGTCTTTGTGGTGCGGCCGAGCGAATCGGTAAAGGTGCCGTCGCTGTGCCGCGAGCCCGATGAGCTTGAGCGTATCTATCAGATTGGCCGCCACGATGCGGAGGCGTCTTTGTCCGCGCTGGAAACGTATCTGGCGGGGTAGGACAAGCTGCCGCGGACTCGGCGGAAAGCGCGTCCCAGAATGAGCGCTCAGAACGGGCTACAGTTTCCCAAACGGTGGGGTTTCGGAAAGTTCGTCCCGGAATATGCGTTCAGACTGGGATGCGGTTTCCCGTTAAGTCTCTATACGGAAAGCGCATCCCAGAATGGGTGTCCAAACTGGGATGCGCTTTCCATTGCTGAAGATATGAAGCTGCAAATCGGCTGCTCGACTTATGCTTATGCCTGCTGCCAGGTATCGACGAGCTCCTTGGCTGCGGCGTGGGGGTCGTCGGCGCTGCAGACGGCGCTCACTACGAAAAAGCCGTCGACGCCAGTGGCCTTGAGCTGCGGTAGGTCGGCCGTCTTGACGCCGCCGCCCACCACGATGGGCACGGGGCTTGCCGCGTGGAGTGCGGCCAGGTCCTCAAAGCTCTTGGTGATGATAGAGCCGTCGGCCGCGCGTCCGCAGTCGCGCTTGGTCTCGGTCTCGTGGAGTGGGCCGATGCCCAGGTAATCGACCAAACTCATGTCGGCGGTCTTGACGTACTCGAGCATTTCCTCGCAGCGGGCCGAAAGGCCCACGATGGCATCGGGGCCCAGCAGCTTGCGACAGACCTCGACGGGAATATCGCTCTGACCCACGTGCACGCCGTCGACAGCAATACCCTGCTCGCGCGCGGCAAGCACACAGTCCAGACGGTCGTCGATGAGCAAGGCGACCTGACCGGTCTTGCCGGCCCGTGCGATTGCCTGCGCGGCGTCGCCGGTCAGCGCGATGATCTCGCGGGCACTTGCCACCTTGGAGCGCACCTGGATGCAGGTAAAGCCGGCGTCGAGTGCCTGGGCCACCACATCGCCCACGGGGCGTCCGAGGGTGTTTTCGGGGCCGAGTACCAGATAGGCCGAGATATCAAGGTTGTCGCGGATGCTCATCGTGCTTCCTCCTGCTTTTTGATTTGTGCTTCCATGCGCTCGAGTTTGCCGGTCATGGTGTCGGTAAATCCGGGTCGAATATCGGCTTTGAGCACGACCTCGGTGCGGATGCCCTTGCTCGCCAACACAAAGGTCGCGTCGCGCACGACCTGCATGACCTCGTCCCAGTCGCCCTCGATCTCGGTGAATATCGAGGTGGTGCGGTTGGGAAGACCGCTCTCGCGAATGACGCGCACGACCTCGGCGACCTCGGCGGACAGCTCATCGCCGGTGCCGCATGGGGCGATGGCCACGGCGACGAGCGTGTTCATGCCGGCATTGGTTGCGGGCTCGGACATGGCTTATGCCTCCTCGAGCTCGAGTTGGTTATCGGCGATGTCCTGGGCGGTTGCGCGATAGAGCTCGTCGATAAAGGCGACCTTAAAGCTTGCCGGGGCATCGGCGACAGCGGCGGCACGCGTGCCGGCAACGTTGTAGACGGCGGTGCTACAGATGGCTGCCGTAAACGGATCGGCAGCGCAGGCGTACACAGCCAGCACACCGCCCTGCGAACAACCGCAGCCGGTGATCTTGGACATGAGCGGGCTGCCGCCGTAGGACTTGGCTACCGTCGTGCCGTCGGTGATCAGGTCGACTTCGCCCGAGACCACTACGGCGCCGCCGGTGTAGCGAGCGAGCGCCACAGCGGCATCGCGGGCGGCGTCGACCGTGTCGGTGGTATCGACACCGCGCACGCGGCTCAGATCGGCTGCCTCGCCCTCAAGACCCCACAGGCCGGCGAGCGCGATGATCTCGGAGGCGTTGCCGCGCACGATGGCGGGCTTGTACTGCTTGAGTTCGTTTACCAGCTGGGTGCGCAGGCTACCGATGCCCAGACCCACCGGATCGAGCACCCAGGGCTTGCCGGCGTCGTGTGCCGCCTTGGCCGCGCGGGGAATCGTCTGTTCGTAGATGGGGAAGAGCGTGCCCATGTTGAGATAGATGGCGCCGCCGCCGGCAACGAGCGCCTCGCCCTCGTCGGGCAGATAGACCATGGCGGCCGAACCGCCCACGGCGAGCTGCGCGTTGGCGACAAAGTCGATCGTCACCGTGTTGGTGATGGAGCCGGCCATCGGATTGGTGGCGCGAATCTCCTCCACGGCCTTGACCATATGTTGCTTAAGCTGTTCCGAATCAATCACTGCACATGCCTCCTTGGCATAGAAAAGGGGCGCTGTGCATAGACAGCGCCCCTGTAAAGGCGGCATGCTCCCTACGCCAGCATTAACTGACAGGTTCAAAGGATTGGGCCCTATGCCCTCTCAGCCTTGTGGTTTGCACCGCCGGCACTCCCGCATCGAATCTGTTGTTCCCTATACTAGCGCACCTGCCAAAAAGGGACAGATTTATTTTGGCAGGTGGCAACAGGGGCGCTGCGTTTTCCCAGATAAAACCTGCCAAAATAAACCTGTCCCTTATTGGTAGGTCGTTACAATGGTTACGGTGAAAATGACTGGGGGACTCTATGATCAAACTTGTGCTGACCGATATGGACGATACGCTGATTCCAGCCGGGCATGACGGCGCCAGTGACTACGCCATTGAGGGTATTCATGCCATGCAGGCGGCGGGTCTGCACTTTGGCCCGGTTTCGGGTCGCCAGCCGTCCGCGATGGGCTGGATGTTCAAAAATCGTTCCGAGTGCTTTTCGACCGGTGCGTTCTGCAACGGCCAAGTCATGTTTGTCGACGGTCAGGCGGTCGCTTCGCGCGCGACCGACAACGATGCCCTGATGCGTCTGGCCGATTACCTCGAGCAAGAGACCGACGATACCTATCTAAAGGTCTACAGCCTGGGTGACAACTTTTGGGATAACGATGCCTATTGCGTGACGAGCGACCCCGAGCGCGTGCGTCGCGCCATGGAGTCGGGCGGCAACGCATGGCTCAAAGGCGAAGAGGCTCCGTGCCGTCCCGTTGTCGATGATGCCCCGGTATACAAGGCGAATATCTGGAGCGCCCGCTCGCGTGAGGAGCTCGCGGAGCTACGTGAGCGCGTTGCCGCTGAGGTACCGGAGCTCTCACTCGTGTTTCCCAACAATCGTGTGCGCCTGTTCGATATCCTTCCAGCAGGTTGGGACAAGGGTTGCGCCGCGCTGGAGCTGGCACGCGCTTTGGACCTGACGCTCGACGAGGTGGCCGTATTCGGTGATTCCGATAACGATCTGCCCATGATCGATGCCGTTCCCAACTCCGTTGCAGTCGCCAATGCCAACGAGGCTGTCACGGCTGCCGCGCGCTGGCATATCGGCGCTGCGGTAGACGATGCGGTCGCTGGGGCTCTGCATCAGATTGCCGCCTGCGCCGCGACGGGGGAGATGCCGCCGTTTATGCGTCAGATGGATGCGACGGGTTTCGACGTCACGAACGTCTAGGGAGGGCGCTATGAAGCTTCAGCAGCTCAGGTATGTCGTCAAAGTTGCCGAATGCGGCAGCATCACCGAGGCCTCGCGCCGGCTCTTTGTGTCGCAGCCTTCGATCACCGCATCGATTCGCGATCTCGAAAACGAGATGGGCGTGCATATCTTTGAGCGCACCAACAAGGGTGTCATTGTGTCCGAGGAGGGCGAGACCTTCTTGGGCTACGCGCGCCAGGTGCTCGACCAGGCCGATCTGCTTGAAGGCAAGTACAAGGGCGCGTCCGAGCAGGTGCCGCACTTTAGCGTGAGCTGCCAGCATTATTCCTTTGCCGTCAACGCGTTTGTCGACGTGATCCGCGAGTTCGATGCCGCACGTTACGACTTTACCCTGCGCGAGGAACAGACTCACGAGATTATCGAGGACGTCGCGCATATGAAAAGCGAACTGGGCATCCTGTACTTATCCGAGCATAACCGCGAGGTTATCGAGCGCATGCTGGCGGCCAACGAGCTCGTATTCGAGGGGCTTTTCTGCGCCACGCCGCATGTCTTTGTATGCGCCGACCATCCACTGGCGGACCACACCAGCGTGACGCTCGAAGATCTCGAGGACTATCCGTTTTTATCCTACGAGCAGGGCAGCTACAACTCGTTTTATTATTCCGAGGAACTGACCTCGACCTTTGAACGCCGCAAGAATATCCGCGTGCGCGACCGTGCGACGTTGTTCAACCTGGCCATGGGCCTCAACGGCTACACGGTATGCTCAGGCGTGATCAGTCACGAGCTCAACGGTCCCGGCATCATCTCGATTCCGCTCGATGTGGACGAGTACATGGAGATCGGTATTATCACACGCAAGAACACAACACTCACGCGCTACGGGCAGGCCTATATCGACGCGATTCGTCAGCATATCTAGGCTGCTGTGCTCCGCGCGGGTCAAATTTCTTTATGGCAGTCCAGACTGATATAGGAATCATCTATATCAAACTGTTGTAAACGTATATTTTACGATGGCCATATGAGCGCTCATACTCTGTCCCAGTAAAGCAACCAATGCAAAGGGAGATATCTATGAGTGCTTTAACCACGCTGAACGCGCCGTTTCGCGCCGATATCGTCGGCAGTTTTCTTCGTCCGCAGGCCGTAAAGGATGCCCGCGCTGCCTATGCGGCAGGCACGCTTGATGCCGAGGGGCTTAAGGCTGTCGAGGACGATGCCATTCGCGATTTGGTGGCAAAGCAGAAGGCCGCCGGCCTGCAGGTCATCACCGATGGCGAGTTTCGCCGCAGCTACTGGCACCTCGATTTCATGTGGGGGCTGAACGGCGTCGAGCGTCGCACCTCGCGTACGGGCTATATGTTCCACGATGAGGAGACCACCGCCGACACCGCCGTGGTAACCGGTCCCATTAGCGGCGAGAGCCACCCCTTCGTCGAGCACTTTAAGTTTGTCAAGGCACTTGAGGGCGAAGCCCACGTTGCACGCCAGACCATCCCGGCGCCTATCCAGACGTTCTCTGAGGTCACGCTCGATCGCTGCGATGGGCAGCAGGAGAGCCTGCGCGCTGTCTATAAGACCGATGAGGAACTTGCCGACGCCATTGCAGCCGCTTATCGCACAGTGATCGCCGACCTGTACGCAGCAGGCTGCCGCAACATCCAGTTTGATGACTGCACCTGGGGCATCTACTGCGATACCGATTTTGTCGCCAAAACCGGCATGAGCCCGGTCGACCTGCAAAAAGTAAGCGAGCTGGGCGTGGCGCTCAACAACGCCGCCATCGAGGGTAAGCCCGACGACCTGGTCATCAACACGCATGTGTGCCGTGGTAATTACCACTCCACCTATGCCTTCGAGGGCGGCTATGACCCCATCGCGCCGTACCTGTTCGCACACGAGAACGTTGATGCGTTTTACCTTGAGTTCGATACGCCGCGTGCCGGTGGCTTTGAGCCGCTCAAGTACGTTGCCCCCGGCAAGAAGGTCGTGTTGGGCCTAGTGACCACCAAGGCCGCTGAGCTTGAGGACGAGGATGCCGTCGTCGAGCGCATCCGCGAGGCGGCAAAGTACGTGCCGCTCGAGAACCTGTATCTGTCTCCGCAGTGTGGCTTTGCCAGCTGCGAGATTGGCAACAAGCTGACCGAGGACGAGCAGTGGGCAAAGATTGCGCTGGTCAGGCGTATTGCCGAGCGCGTTTGGAAATAGCGCTAGCGTTTGCAGGTGGCGGCGCGTGCGAGACATGGTGCATCGCGTGCAATGGTTCGGATCGTATCGTTCGGGCAGGTTATCCGATATGCCCGATCGCCCTTCCATTCGAAAGGACATCCATGTCCCAGTCTTCGACGCCCGCCGTCACCGATGCCATCTACGACGCATCGTCGCTCGGCCGCCCGCGCATGTTTTTGCTCGGCCTACAGCACCTGTTTGCCATGTTTGGTGCCACGGTGCTGGTGCCCGTGCTCACCGGTCTCTCGGTTTCGGCAACGCTTTTGTTTGCCGGCTTGGGCACGCTGCTGTTCCACTTCCTGTCGCGCGGTAAGGTGCCGGCATTTTTGGGCTCATCGTTTGCCTTTATTGCCGGTTATGCCGCCATCGCGCCCAACGGCGAGGCCGAGCTTTTGCCCTACGCCTGCCTGGGCGTTGCCTGCGCCGGTCTACTCTATCCGGTACTTGCGGCACTCTTCCGCGCGTTTGGCGCCAAGCGCGTCATGCGCTTCTTTCCGCCGGTAGTGACGGGCCCCATCGTCATTTCCATCGGCTTGATTCTGGCGAGCTCCGCTATTGCCAACTGCCAGGCCAACTGGCTTGTGGCTGTTATTGCCGTTGCCGTTATCGTGATCTGCAACATTTGGGGTCGCGGCATGGTTAAGATCGTGCCGATCCTGCTGGGCGTTGTGGTGAGCTATGCCGTTGCCGCCGCGTTGGGTGAGGTCGGTTTTTCGGGCGTTGCCGCCGCGCCGTGGGTCGGTCTTCCCATCGTGTGGGACAACACCGTGTTTGCACTCTTTGGGCCGCAGTTCGATAGCGGCCTTGCCACGACCGCCATCATCACCATCATCCCGTTGGCCTTTGCAACCATGATCGAGCATATCGGTGATATCTCCGCTATTGGCTCCACCTGCGAGCGTAACTACATTGCCGATCCCGGCCTGCATCGCACGCTGCTCGGCGATGGTCTCGCCACGATCCTGGCTTCGCTCTTTGGCGCTCCGGCCAACACCACGTATGGCGAGAACACCGGCGTGCTCGCTCTGACGCGCGTGTTCGACCCGCGCGTGATTCGCATTGCCGCGTGCTGCGCCATCGTGCTTTCCTTCTGCCCCAAGTTCGCTGCCGTGATCGCCGCCATGCCGCCATGCGTTATCGGCGGCGTGTCGCTCGTACTCTACGGCATGATCAGTGCCGTAGGCGTGCGCAACCTTATCGAGAACCAGGTTGATTTCCAGAACAACCGCAACGTGCTGGTGGCCGCTCTTGTGCTCGTGCTTTCGCTCGGCATCGCGTACAGCACCGCCGGCGCCATCGTGTTGGAGCTGGGCGGCGTGACGATTTCGCTTTCGGGTCTTGCCGTGGGTTCGCTGGTGGGTATCGTGCTCAATGCGATTCTGCCGGGTAATGACTTTGAGTTTGATGTCTCGGAACTCGAAGGGTCTGCCGAATAGCAGCTGTGTCCAACTCAGTTAAAAAAGCCGGCCATGCGTCCGATGCGCATGGCCGGCTTTTTAGTGCGCAAGAACCCAGTGGATGCCACGCGCCATGCGCAGGTCGGTTTGGGCAAAGTGGTTGCCGGGGTTGAGTTCCAGTGTTGTGAGGATGCCGCGCTCAACGAGCAACGTTTCCATTGCGCGCGTGTCGTCAAGTACGTGCCGCATCATGCGGTTGGGCGTCTTGGTTTCCTTTTTGCCGAGTGACAGATAGACGGCCTGCGGGTTGCCGGCAAAAGGGGCCGTGCTGGCGCGATCGACAAAGTCGGGAAACCACAACGACCCCGATGCGCTTGCGGCGCGGCTAAAGGCGTCGGTTTGCCAGAGGGACCAGAGCGCGAAGAGGCCCGCGAGCGAGTAGCCGGCAATGCCGCGCCAGGTGGGCGGCTGAGGAAGCGACGACTCGGCCTCTGGGATTATCCAGTTCAACAGCTCATCGAGAAATCCGGATGCCTGACCGCCAAAGGGCTCGGCATCGCGCACGGTTCCGTCGCATCCCCAGGGGCTCAGCTCGCGATTCCAGTTGAGGCTGCCAATGCCGACAAGCGTGAAGGGCGGGCAGTTGAGCTCTCGGCAGCGTTCATAAACCTCCGTGCCGTCGCCCATGACCACGGGAAGATAGATGACCGGTGCGCTTTCGGCATGCTGTGCATGAACGGTTATCTGCTTTTGATGCGCTTCCATGACGGGCTTCTCTCGGCGTTGTGATATCGACGGCCCCCATTGTCGCACGCCGGCTCATGCAGGTTGGGCTAGACCAAAGACAATCTCGTGCATACCCTGCGGACGCATATGGAAAACGCCACCGCCGGAGGGGAGCTCGGCGGTGGCGTTGTTAAACGGTGCTGGGACTCGGGGCCTTCGCGGGAGCTGCCATGTGCGCAGAGGCGTCTAAGAGCGCTTGCGGCTCGCCATGGTGCCTGCGGCGATAGCGGCTGTTCCCGCAAGGACGGTTGCCACGATGGCCGCACCCGAGGTGTCGCCGGTTGCCGCGAGCACGCCGGTAGTCTTGGCTTTCGTGATTGAAGCCGCAACGGCCTTGGTCGGCTTTGAGCCCTCAGGCTTGGGGTTCTGCTTGGACTCCGCGGGCTTGCTTTCTGCGGGCTTGGTCTCGTCGGGCTTGGGGTATTCCGGCTTGGCTACCTCGGGAGGTGCGATGACCATGCTCTTGGCGACAGCTTCGTTATAGGGGGAGTCGATCACAGTGTCGCCCGTGCCGATGGCTTGGCCTGCCTCGTAGATGCCGTCACGGAGCTTGCGATAGTCAATGACCTTGCCGCCTTCGGGCGTCTGGATGGCGGCGTTCTCAATCTTGATGGTGCCGATTGTCTTGCCGTCAGCGCTCATGGCACGGGCAAAGATTGCCGCTGTATCTCCTTCGGCCGTTACCTTGCTGCGGATGATCGAGATGACTGCGGGTGTGACGCCCTCGCTGGTCTGGGCGATGATGCCGATGTTCTCGCCTTGGGGCTCGGGGCTCGTCTCACCATCTTGGTTTTCGCTGTAGGGGATGGGGCCGTCGCCGTTCTCGACATAGCGGGCTATGGCCTTGACAACGGAGTCGCTGATGTAGATGTGGCCACCCTCCTCGTTGGGTCGATCGTTTCTGGTGGAGAATGCAGCCGAAACCTCGCCTTCCGCAAACGCGTCCACGGTGGAGCCGTTCTTGACGACGATATCGTCTTGGTAGGTGAAGAGGGCAATGGCGTCACCGTATCTGCCTTTACTTGCGCGGACTGTCACGTTTGCATGATCGAGTGTGATGCCCTTGTGGGCATAGACGCCATATTCAACACCGTTTGCGTTGAGGGAGGCGTTTGTGGCTGCGAGGCTGCCCTTGGCCTCGACGGCGGCGTCTTTCTCGGAGCTCGCCTTGACCTGGCTGCCGTCCGAGATATTGATGTTGCCGCCGCTCCAAATGGCCTCACCATCGGCTGAGCTTGCCTCGACTGTGCCGCCACCCTTGATGGTGAGGTTCTTGTCGGTTCCGATACCCTTGTCCTTGGTAGCCCTGGCGGTGACGGCCCCGCTGTCGTCAATCGTGATATTGCCGTTTGCCCTGATGCCATCCGATACGTCCGTGGCGTTGACGTTGCCCGAACCTTTGATAGCGAGATCGCCCTCGGCGTCGATGGCATCAAACCCAGCGCTCGTGGCGTTGACGGATCCGGCTCCGTCGATGTTGATATTACCCGTGGAGAGGATAGCGTCCTCAGTAGATGTCACGCTGAGCGTGCTGCCCGCGTCGCCTTGGATATTGAGCTCGGCGTTCTCATTCTTGCCATGAGAAGCCTTGATGCCTTCGATCCAGTCGGCAGTGACGATGTTGTTTCCCGAGTAATTCACGTTGAGCTTGCCTGCGGCCTGGATCTCGCCGCCGTTATAGTTGTTGAGCTTCAAGTCGTCGGCGCCGTCCCACGACCAGGTGCCGGTCTCGTCGCCCGCCGCAGTGCCGGCGTTGTATTTGGTTTCGCCGACCTTGACCCATTCCGCCGCGAGCGAGACGCTCGGCATGAGCAGCGAGCTCACCGTGAGCGCGCACACGGCGCCTACGACGATGCGGCGCGTCACGCGGCGCCAGCTGCCGTGCGCGAGTCCTATGCGACGGCGAACGTCGGGTTCGGCAACATGGGTTCCGGCGGTAGTGTCATTGCGTTTGGGGGTCGTGAACAAGGCTGCCATGGTTGCTCCCGTTCTCATAGGGCCTATACGGCTAGGTTCAGCGTATCTGCTGGATGTTGCCGGCGGTAGTGCCGTTTGGAGGGCAAAATGGCCAAAATGGGGGAGAAATAGGCCGCACGCCGGCGCAGGGACCGACGCTAAAAGAAAAGCGCGGGGCCGCATGGCGACTCCGCGCTTTATTGTTCAGCTTTTGCAGCCTTGCCCTTACGCTACGAAGAAGTAGACGGGGAAGGCAAGGGCTGCGATCCACCCGTCCTGTGCGAAAAAGTGTTTACGAGCGTTTGCGACTCGCCAGGGCGCCTGCGGCGATGGCGGCTGTTCCCGCAAGGGCGGCTGCCACGATGGCTGCGTTCGAGGTGTCGCCGGTTGCCGCGAGCTTGCCGACGGTCTTGGCTCCCTTGGCTGCAACTGCAACGGTCTTGGTTGTCTTCGTGCCCTCGGACTTGGAACCCTCGGGCTTGGTCTTGCCGTGCTTTTCCTCGGGCTTGGTCTCCTCGGGAGGCACGATGACCGTGCTCTTGGCGACTGCTTCGTTGTAGGGGGAGTCGATCACGGCGTCGCCCGTGCCGATGGTTTGACCCGCCTCGTAGACGATGCCGTCGCTGAGTTCTTCCTTGTTGCGATAGTCAATGACCTTGCCGCCTTCAGGCGTCTGGATGGTGGCTCCTTCGATTTCGATGGTGCCGATCGCCTTGCCGTCCGCGCTCATGGCAAGGGCGAAGATTGCCGCCGTGTCTCCCTCGGCCGTGACCCTGCTGCGGACGATCGAGATGGTCGCGGGCGTGATGCCCTCGCTGGTCTGCGCGAAGATGCCGATGTTCAGGCCCTCGGACTCAGGGATGATTTCGTCGTTTTGGTCTCCACTGTAGTGGTCGGGGCCGTCGCCGCCGGTCTCGGCATAGCGGGCTATGGCCTTGACAACGGAGTCGCTGATGTAGATATGGCCACCCGCTTCGCCGGAGTAGAAATTACTGGTGGAGATTGCAACCGAGAACCTGCCTTCTGCGAGCGCATCCACAGTCAAGCCGTTCTTGATGACGATGTCGTCCTCATCGGTGAAGAGTGCGCTGACTTCCCCGCCATCTGAGCTTGCGCGGACCGTCGCGGTCGCGCCATCGAGCGTGATGCCCTTGTAGACATAGATGCCATACCCAACGCCACTTGCGTTGAGGGAAGCGTTCGTGACCGTGAGGCTGTTTTTACCGTCGATGGCGGCGTCTTCCTTGGAGCTTGCCTTGACCTGGCTGCCACCCGAGATCTCGATACTGCCGTCGGCCCAAATCGCATTGTCCTCGATAGAGCTTGCCTCTACCTTGCCGCCGCCCTTTATGATGAGGTTCTCGTTAGCATCGATACCCTGATCCTCGGTGGCCTTGGCGGTGACGGTTCCGCTGTTGTCGATCGTGATGTTGCCGTCGGCCCTGATGCCATCCGAATCGCCCGTGGCGTTAACGTTTCCCGAGCCCTTGATGGTGACATCGCCCCCGGCATCGATGGCATCGTGCTCGGTGCTCGTGGCGTTGACAGTGCCAGCGCCGTCGATGTTGATGTTGCCGACGGAAGTGATGGCGTCACGAGAAGATGTCACGTTGAGCGTGCTGGACGCGTCGCCCTGAATATTAAGCTCGGCGTTCTCGTTCGCGCCATCCTTAACCTTGATGCCGCGGCCGTCGTCGTTAGTGACGGTGTTGTTGCCCTCGTAGCTCACGTTGAGCTTGCCCGCTGCCTCGATCGCGCCGCCGTTATAGCCGTTGAGCTTCATGTCATCGGCGCCATCCCATGACCAGGTACCGGCGGCGTCTCCCGTGGGGCCCGCGGCCGCTTCGTGGCGGACGCCATCGACGTCCACCCACTCGGCTGCGAGCGAGATGCTCGGCATGAGCAGCGAGCTTACCGTAAGCGCGCATACGGCGCCTACAACGATGCGGCGCGTCACGCGGCGCCAGCTGCCGTGTGCGAGCAGCGTGCGACGGCGCAGGTCGGGCTCGACAAAATGGGCTCCAGAGGTTTTGTCATTGCGCTTGGGGGTCGTGAACAAGGCGGCCATGGTTACTCCCATCCTCATAGGGCCTATGCGGTTATATCCAGCATATCTGCAGGATGTAGCCGTCGGTAGTGCCGTTTGGAGAGCAAAACGTCCAAAACTTGCGAAGCAATACATCGCGTGTCCGTGTGGTGCCTGGCTTTAAAAGCAAAGCGCGGAGCCGCTCGATGCGACTCCGCGCTTTGCTGTTTGGTATTGCGAATCTTGCGCCTACGCTACAAAGAAGTAGACGAGGAAGGCGAGGGCTGCGATCCACATGAGCGGCTTGATCTTGGAGGCCTCGCCCTTAAAGAGCGCGACGACCACGTAGGCGATAAAGCCCAGACCAATGCCGGCAGAGATGGAGTAGGTGAAGGGCACGCCGGCGACAATCATGAACGCCGGGAAACCCTGCGACACGTCGGACCAGTCGATCTCGGAGGCCTCGCTCATCATGAGGTAACCGACGTAGACCAGAGCACCGCAGGTGGCGGCGCTGGAAACGATGGTGACGATGGGGGAGAAGAACGCGGCGAGAATGAACAGCACGCCGGTGGTGACGGAGGTGAGGCCCGTGCGACCACCGTCGGCAGCGCCAGAGGTGGACTCGACGAAGGTAGTGATGGAGGAGACGCCCATAAAGCCACCGGCAGCAGCGGCCACGGAGTCGACGACCAGGATGGGACGGATGTCCTCGACATTGCCGTCCTCGGTCAGGAACTCGCCCTGCTTGGCGACGGCCATCGCGGTGCCCATGGTGTCGAAGAAGTCACTCATGAGCAGCGAGAAGGCCACAACGAGCAGCATCGGGTCGGTCAGAACCTTCACGATGGCCATGTTGCCATCGGCGGTGCTGGCAAACGGGGCGCCAAAGGTCGAGAAGTCGAGCGGTGCGATGAGGCCCTCGGGCGCATGAGTGACGCCCAGCGGGATACCGGCGATAACGGCGACGATGATGCCGATGAGCAGCGAGCCCGGCACGTTGCGGGAAGCCAGGGCAACCGTCACGACGATGGAGATGATGCCGACGATAAAGGTGGGGGAGGTGATGTCACCCAAGCCGACGAGCGTGCCGGCGCCAGCGGTGATGATGCCGGCGTCGCACAGGCCGATCATGGCGATAAACAGGCCCAGGCCCACCGAGATGGCGTGGCGCAGGACCACGGGGATGGCGTCCATGATGGCCTCGCGCAGGCCGCAAAGGACGAGCAGCAAGATGACGACGCCCTCGAGGAAGATAACGCTCATGGCCACGTGCCAGTCGCCGCCGCACATGGTGGTGGCGATGCCCGCAATCATGGCGTTGATGCCCAGACCCGACGCACAGGCGAGCGGGCGGTTGGCGAAGATACCCATGCAGATGGTCATGATGCCGGCGCCCAGGCAGGTGGCGCAGGCGAGCGCTCCCGCATCAATGCCAGCGCCCGAGAGCACTGCGGGGTTGACGGCGATGATGTAGGCCATCGCCAGGAATGTTGTCAGTCCAGCGCGAAGTTCGGTCCCGATTGTGGACTTGCGCTCACTGACGTGAAAAAGTTCGTCCATGCATACCCTTTCCTTGTTCAGCCCCGAGTTTAGGCCGATTGACACGAACCCACTTACTATATCGTCTTTACAACCTTGCTGTTCCTCGCATGTTGATGTTCGGCGCTTTGTAACAGACGGACGGTATTTATCGCATGAAAATGTGTGGGTACCGTATACTTAAGCGGTTACAACGACCCCTATGGAGGAACGTATGATTAAAGAGCTTTGCCACGACGAGGCTATCCTGTCCCAGCGTTGCGAGGTTGCGACCGTCGAGGACGAGTCGGTTGCTCAGGACCTGATCGATACCATCAAGTCGCTCGACGATGCCGGCTGCCTTGCCGCTAACCAGATTGGCGTTACCAAGAAGGTCTGCGTCTACCTGGACGACGCCGGCGAGCCCCACGTGCTCTACAACCCCCGTCTGGTGTTTGGCCTGGGCGCCAGCAAGATGGAGGAGAGCTGCCTGACGCACGAGGAGGTCACCAAGTCCACGCGCTATATCAAGTGCAAGGTTGCCTTTGACCAGATCGTCGATGGCAAGATGCGCGAGCGCAAGCAGGACTTTGTGGGCTTCGAGGCGCAGATGGTCCAGCATATGATCGACCACTGTCTTGGAAAGTTGGTCTAAGGGGACCAAAGCACCGCACTTCGTCTCTTTTGGTCCGGGCGTGACATTGTTGTCATGTCCGGGCTTTTGTGTTTAGCGCCTTTTTGTTTGGTGACAATAACCTTAGCAGGACCGTAAAGCTAGGAGGCGCTATGTGCACGAGCATTCGATTTACCGATAATTCTGGCCACATGTATCTGGGCCGCAACCTCGACTGGAGCTTTGACTACGGCCAACAGGTTCGCGTGATGCCGCGCGGGTTCCACATTCCGTATTCGTTTATCGACGATGCGTCGGCGGCACACGCGGTAATCGGCATGTGCATCGATTACAAGAACTATCCCATGTTTTTCGACTGTGGTAACGATGCGGGTCTGGCTGTGGCGGGGCTCAACTTTCCCGGCTATGCCGAGTATGCCGAGGGCCCTGTCGACGGCAAGAACAATATCGCGGCCTATGAGTTTCCCCTGTGGGTGGCAGCGACGTTCTCGACGGTCGATGAGGTCGAGGCCGCGCTGCGCGACACGGTGATTGTCGCCAAATCTGCCGGAGAGGGGCTGGGCGTGTCGCTGCTCCATTGGATTATCGGCGACAGCCAGCGCAGCATCGTGGTCGAGATGATGGCTGACGGCCTGCATGTATACGACGATCCGGTCGACACCCTTGCCAACCAGCCGACCTTCCCGTGGCACATGGAAAACCTGCGCACCTATATCACCGCCACAAGCGATTTTCCGCAGACGGCGACATGGCGTGGCGCCGAGCTTAAGCCCTATGGAGCCGGTGCCGGCATGCGCGGCATTCCGGGCGATTGCTATTCGCCGAGCCGTTTTGTAAAGGCGGCGTACCTCAATGCCAATTACCCGCAAAAGGAGAGCGAGACCGAAAACGTCGTTCGCATGTTCCGCTCGCTCGAGGGTGTGGTGATGATTGAGGGGGCGTCCAGGATGGGCGATGGCAAGTTCGAGAAGACTATCTACACCGGATGCTTTAGCGCGCGCACGGGCAATTATTACTACGCGATGTATGGGGATCCGTCGATTCGCTACGTGAGCCTGATGGATGCCGAGGGCGCGAGCCCCGATAGGCTCGTGGTTCCCGAGCCGCGCCGTTCGTAGCTCACTGGTCCGTTGCGACATAAAACGGCCCCGCACCTCTTATGAGATGCGAGGCCGTTGTCGTCAATGGCTGGTGGCGTGTTAGAAGTTGGCGTCGTTGAACTGGGTGCTCTCGAGTCCGTCGAGTTGCTGTTCGGGTGTATCGGCGACGCTCTCGAGCAGCTCGGTGGGATCGACGTTCATGCTCTTGCCGGCCTCGTTGCCGTTGACCAAGTCGTCCGAGAAGATGTCGACCTCCATTTCCTCGGCCTCTTCGATCTGAACCTCGAGCGGCACCTGGGTGCGCACAAGTTTGACGGCCGGGCGCATGCGGGCAAAGAGCGGTACGTACTCAATGATGATGGCCGAGTTCTCGAGACCGTACCAGCGTGCCGGGCTTCCGCAGGCGCGGCGGACGGCGTACTTGATGGCCATCACGCGGTGGTCATTGCGGTTGATGTCCGTTTCGGGGGCAAGCATCTTGCGCAGCATGCAAAAGCGGAAGTCACCTACGTTGCCGCGCGTCTCGTAGATGGAGTAGGTGTGATGTTGCGGCGGCAGCTCGCCCGATGCCATCAAGTCGCCGACGATCTGACGCAGATAGGCGTTGACGCGCTGGTTGACCTTAAAGCCCAGGTCCAGGCGCACGCGGAACAAAAAGTCCGTGCCAAAGGTCTCGACGGAATACTCGTGCGTATAGGGTTCGTCGGTAACGTGCACGTTGATGAACCAATATGCCTTGGCGCGCTTGGGGTGCTTGTCCAGGATGGAATAGAGCACGTCGCGGTCGAGTGTGAGCGGGTCGGGGCTGTTGGTGAGAAATACCAGATTGTCGGCGAGCACGGGATAGGTCTCGTCATTGCGCAGGCGATTGAGCTGGTCGATGTACTTGGAGACGGGCAGCAGAATCGTCTGCGTGCGCTCGATGGCGGTGCCGCGACGCCACACATACATAAGGCCAAACAGCAGTGCGGCCAAGAAGATCATCACATAGCCGCCGTCAAAGAACATGGTGAGGCACGAGGCGAAAAAGCACAGCTCAATGGCGCCGAAGAGCAGGGCGAAGACGCAGGCGCCCAGCTTGTGCTTGAGAATGCCGGCGATATAGCTCGTCAAAAGCGTGGTGGTCATAAGCATGGTCACGGTAATGGCGAGGCCGTAGGCACTCTCCATGCGCTCGGAGTTTTGGAACAGCAGCACGATGAAGATGCAGCCGACCCACATGATGTTATTGACGAGCGGAATATAGAGCTGGCCCTTGGTGTCGCTGGGGTAGTGGATGCGCAGGTGCGGCATAAGGTTGAGGCGCGTTGCCTCGGATACCAGCGAGAACGAGCCGGTGATGAGCGCCTGTGAGGCGATGATGGCCGCCACGGCCGAAAGCACGATGGCAAAGGGGCGTAGGGGCTCGGGGAGCATCATATAGAACGGGTTGACGATATCCATCGCGAGCATCTGGGGGTTGGAGTTATTGGCGAGTAGCCAAGCTCCCTGACCCAGATAGTTGAGGATAAGGGCCGCCTTAACAAATGGCCAGGATGCATAGATGTTTGTCTTGCCCACGTGGCCCATGTCCGAGTAGAGTGCCTCGGCACCGGTTGTCGACAGGAAGACAAAGCCGAGCACCATAATGCCCGAATGGTTGATGGGCGAGAACAGGAACATAATGCCGCGGATGGGGTTGAGCGCGCGCAAGATGGACAGGTTGCCGAGCATATTGAACAGACCGGCGCCTGCCAGGAACAGGAACCACAGCGTCATGAGCGGGCCGAAGAGCTTGCCGATTGACGAGGTGCCGGCGCGCTGCATGGCAAATAGGCCGCAGATAATGATGATGGTGATGATGATGACGTTGGTCTGCCCGTCGCCCAGCAGCGCATGGCCCCATTCGATGGTGCGCAGACCCTCGATGGCTGTGGTGACCGTGACGGCGGGGGTGAGGATGCCGTCGGCGAGCAGCGCCGCGCCGCCGATCATGGCGGGCAGAATCAGCCATGGTGCCACCTTGCGTACGAGGCTGAACAGGGCGAAGATGCCGCCTTCGTTGTGGTTGTCGGCCTTCATGGCGATTACTACGTACTTGACCGTGGTCACGAGCGTCATGGTCCAGATGACGAGCGAAAGCGCGCCCAGGATCATGTCCTCGCTGACGGTACCGATGCCGCCGTTGTTGGCGACGATTGATTTCATGGTGTACATGGGGCTCGTGCCGATGTCGCCATAGACGACGCCGAGCGTTACGAGCAGCATGCCAGCGGAGAGGGGGATGGCTCCGTGCCCGCCTTGCCCGCGCTGGTCTTGGAGGTTTGCCTCCAGTTTGTTGTGTGCCACGAGGACTCCCTTAGACATCCGGTTATCTGTCTAGGACAAAAAACTTTATGCCGTCTTTATACATACAAGAGCAGTTTGGCACATCGGGTTATTTTAGACAATAATCCTCAGCTGGGGATTATTTATCTACGCAGGTAGCATTTCAAAGCAGGGGCTTTTAAGCACGTGCTGTCTGGGCGATGCCAGCCTTGGCGTTTGCGCGTTTGCCGGCGAGTTCGCAAAAAATCGCGCCGCCGATGATAAGCGCGGCGCCCATCAGGCGGACCGGTGTTATGGCTTCACCCAAAAGGGCGGCCGAGAACACGACCGCCGAAAGCGGCTCGAGGTAGCCGACGACGGCGACGGTCTGGACGGGCAGCTTGGCGACGGCACTAAAGTAGAGTAGGCAACCGATGCCGGTGTTAACGACGCCGAGCATGACGACGGCGCGCCAATCAATACTGGCGGCGACGCTGGCGGACAGGAATGAGGGGGAGCCCTGCGTGATGAGCGTGAGGACCAGCGCGGTCACAAAGGCGGCGCTCACCTGGAGCGTGGAGTTCTCGAGGCCTTCGATGTGTGGTGCACCCTTGCTAGCGATGACCATCAGCGCATAGCAAAATGCCGAGGCGATGCCGCAGACGATACCCGCAATGGGCATATTGCCGCCTAGACCTTGCGCTGCAATGAGAAAAGCACCGCAAGCAACGGCGATAAAGCCGGCGATTTTGCCGCCGGTCAGCTTTTCGCCAAAGATGAGCGGGGAGAGCACCATAACGATGATGGGGCCGCAGTAGTACAGCAGCGAGGATACGCCGACGCCGATCGTCTGGTAGGCGCGGAACAGAAAAATCCAGCTGGCGCCCAGCGCGGCTCCCGAGAGGAGGAGGGCTGCGGCTTCGCGGGGGCGAGATGGCGCCTGCAACTTATGGCGTTGGGCGATGGCGAGGATGGCGGCAAGCGAGAGTGCGCCCAAAAACGTGCGTAGTAGCACGATATCGGAGCTCGGCAGCGCGATGGCAGCGGCGATGATGCCGTTGGAGCCAAACAATAGTAATGCTGCTAAGTACGTAAACAGTCCGTTGTTCATGCGCTGACATCCCTTCTATATCCGAGCATGTTCACTATGGGTGAACTGGCTTTAGAAGAAAAGCGAATATAATGCATGGATAACATGACAAAAACTCATGCAAAGGTGGAGGGGTGCCGTGGAAACGAATATTCAAAAGATGCAGGTGCTGCTCGAGACCGTGCGCGCCGGCAGTTTTACGCGCGCCGCCGAGCGGCTGAGCTATTCGCAGTCGGGCGTGAGCCGTATGGTGGCCGATCTTGAGGCCGACTGGGGTTTTAAGGTGCTCGACCGCAGTCGCGAGGGCGTGGTGCTTTCTGCCGACGGGCGGCAGGTCATGCCGGCTGTCGAGGCGCTCTGCGAGGAATTCACTCGCTTGCAGCGACGGGTGGATGAGATGCGTGGACTCATGCGCGGCAAAATCTGCATCGGTACGTTTTCGAGTGTGGCGACCCACGTGCTGCCGCCGGTGATTGCGCGCTTTCGCGCCGATCATCCGGATGTCGATTACGAGCTGCTGATGGGTGATTACTCCGAGATTGAGCAATGGGTGGCGGAAGGCCGCTGCGACCTGGGCTTTATCCCGCGTGAGCCCCGAGAAAACGGCATGGCATCGCGGTCTTTGGTGCGCGACGAGTTGATGGCGGTAGTGCCGGCAGATTCTTTGCTTGCCACGGCGGAGGTCGTTTCTCTTGCCGATTTAGCCAACGAGCAGTTTATTCTGCTAGAACGCGGCACCGATGACGAGATTACGCCGCTGTTTCGCCGCGCGGGCCTGGCGGTGCGCTCTAAGCTGTCGACCTGGGATGACTATGCGATTATGGCCATGGTCGAGGACGGCCTGGGCGTGAGTATTCTTCCCGCGCTCATCTTGCGCCGCTGTCAGTTCGATGTTGCTGTGCGCCCACTCGAGGGGCATCCCCATCGCCAAATCAACGCCATATATCGAACGGCCGATGTTTCGCTTGCCGCCGCCCGTTTCCTCGAATACCTCTAAACGTGTGCGCGTCATTGTCCACTTTGGGCAAATCTCAGAGTCCGGTGCATTTTCTTATGAAATTGAACTTTCGAATGAGGTGCCGCGTTATACTGCTGCCTAAATTGAACCTTGGTTCAATTCGTATTCTATAAATTGAACTTTGCCAGCAAGGAGGTTCTAGTGGCCCAAGAGACGTTTAGCGATCGCCTGCGACAGACTATGTCCGATCGCGACGTTCGCCAGTCGGACGTAATCCGCGCATCGGAGATACTCGGCAAAAAACTCGGCAAGAGTCAGATGAGCCAATATGTGAGCGGCAAGACGATCCCGCGGCGCGATGTGGCTGAGCTGCTCGCCCGTATTTTGGAGGTCGATGTTACCTGGCTGCTTGCCGGCGACGCCGATCAAGACGAGGCATCATCACCCCGCAACGATTCCAAACCCGAACCCCATCCCTCAGCTCAAATTGCAAGGAGCACCACCATGCGTACTTTTTCTAAATCCACCAAGCTCGATAACGTCCTGTATGACGTGCGCGGTCCCGTCGTCGACGAGGCTGCCCGTATGGAGGACGAGGGCGAGCGCATCCTCAAGCTCAATATCGGCAATCCGGCGCCCTTCGGTTTCCGCACGCCCGACGAGGTCATCAAGGACATGCGCCAGCAGCTGCCCGACTGCGAAGGCTATTCCAATTCGCGCGGCCTGTTCTCCGCACGCAAGGCGATCATGCAGTATTCGCAGATCAAGGGCCTGCCCAACGTTCAGATGGAGCATATCTACACGGGCAACGGCGTGTCCGAGCTCATTCAGCTTTCGATGAACGCGCTGCTCGACAATGGCGACGAGATTCTGATCCCCAGCCCCGACTATCCGCTCTGGACGGCGTGCGCAACCCTTGCCGGCGGTCATCCCGTACATTATCTGTGCGATGAGCAGGCGGATTGGTATCCCGACCTGGAGGATATGGAGTCCAAGATTACGAGCGCGACCAAAGCCCTCGTCATCATCAACCCTAACAACCCCACGGGTTCCGTCTATCCGCGCGAGGTGCTCGAGGGCATCGTCGAGGTTGCACGCAGGCATCAGCTGATGATCTTTGCCGATGAGATCTACGACCGCCTGTGCATGGACGGCTACGAGCACGTCTCGATTGCCTCGCTCGCCCCCGACCTGCCCTGCGTCACCTTTAGCGGTCTGTCCAAGTCGCACATGATTGCGGGCTATCGTATTGGCTGGATGGTGCTTTCGGGCAACCAGCGCTGCATGAGCGACTTCATCATGGGTATCAACATGCTCTCCAACATGCGCCTGTGCTCCAACGTGCCGGCTCAGTCGATCGTTCAGACGGCACTCGGTGGTCATCAGTCCGTTAACGACTACATCCGTCCCGGCGGCCGTGTCTACGAGCAGCGCAACTTTGTGTATGAGGCGCTCAACAAGATTGACGGCATCTCGGTGGTTAAGCCGCGCGCGGCGTTCTACATCTTCCCCAAGATGGATGTGAAGAAGTTCAACATCACCGATGACGAGCAGTTCGCCCTCGACCTGCTGCACGAGAAGAAAATCCTGATCACGCGCGGCGGCGGCTTTAACTGGGCCGAGCCCGACCACTTCCGCATCGTGTACCTGCCGCGCATGGAAGTGCTCAAAGAGTCGCTCGAAGACCTCGCCGACTTCTTCGATCATTACCGCCAGGCGTAACGGCAAAGGTAGCCTGTAATGAAACGGTCGGCCCGCAACGGATGCGGGCCGACCGTTTTCTGTCTAAGCCCGTGCTGTTAGCGCTTGTCTCGTTGAGCGGGCGAGGTTCGCGTGTGAGCGGTAAGTTCTATTCCAAAATGGAATACAGTGGGCTTAAGCTGGAATTGATGTCCGGGTACCTGCTTTTCTAGAATGTTTTCAACAAGATGAAAGGCGGTTCCAACCAATGATTATCGATGCAAATTCCTACTGGTTCGACGAGCACATCTTTCATGACGAGACGCTCTGCGAACAGTTTTTGGCCGAGGTACCCCGCGCCTATGACACCGAAGGCTATCTGACCATGAATTCCGCCGGCAAACGACAGATCGTGATCGAGATGCCCGCCGGTTCTCCGGGTCTTAACTACATTGAGGGCGACTACACCCTCGAGAAGCGCTTGGCCGATATGGATGAGGCGGGGGTCGACAAGGCGATCCTCAAGCTCCCCGGCTGCCACGAGTGGATGTCGCTCGAGATGTGCCGGCGTTTCAACGACGGTATGGCTGCTGACGCGAAGGCGTCAAATGGCCGTCTGATTCCGCTTGTCGCCGTGCCGCCCTTTGGCACCAAAGCGAATTTGGAGGAGCTCGACCGCAGGCTCGACGATGGTTTTGCGGGCGTGCAGCTCTGCGCTCACTACGGCAAGCGCTATCTCGACGACCAGGTCTTCTCGAGCTTTTTCGAGCACCTGAACGAACGCCATGTCACCGTTTACGTGCACCATGTTCCCGTGCCGGTCGAGAACGAGTCGCTTCTCGCGTACGACAACCTTCGCCGCTCTTATGGCCGCTGCGTCGACCAAACTACGGCGATCGGCCGAGAGATCTTTGGTGATTTCTTTGAGCGCTACCCCAATATCAAGATGGTCCACTCCATGCTCGGCGGCGCATACTTTGCGTTCAAGGAGATGCTGCTGCCTCATGGCCCCAAGCGCCCTGATGCTTCTGGCCGTTTTCAGGTCGATACCGAGACCGTTTCCAGGCACCTCGAGAACAACATCTATTTCGACATGTCCCATGCTCAGCCTTGGGGCAAGACACTCCTCGCCTGTGCGGTTGACGTGCTGGGTGCAGACCATATTGTTTTTGGCACGAGCTATCCCGTTAAACGCGAGTGGCTCACCGAGGGTGTCGCCTGCGTTCGCGCTGCAAATCTGAGCGATACAGACAGCGACCTTGTGCTTGGCGGTACAGCGCAGCAACTGTACGGTGTCGAGTGAGCGGCAATCAGAGGGGAGTATCTGCCATGGACGAAGGAGAGATGAGGGCTGGGGCCGCTCGTGTGGCCATCGATCTTGGGGACGTGTTGCCGTTCGACGGTTTCGACGAACTCCGTCATGAGGTCTTCGCCCGTGCCCTTATCATCGAGGGAACGGGGCGACGCGCCTGCGTCCTTTCGCTTGAGGTCACCTCGATCGCTCCGGCTCTACTCGCCGATCTGCGTGAGATTGTTGAGGATGCCGCCAATTGCAGCGGTGCTTATTCTTGGGTGGTTCCTACCCACACGTTTTCCATGCCTCACGTCCGCACTCCCGGGCATCTTGCCGACGATGCTACCCGCAATCGCAACGAGCGCTATCGCGCAGCACTCGTCGCTGCCGCCCGCACGGCTGTCGAGCGCGCTGTTGCGGGCATTCGCTCCGTCACTCTCGCCACTGTGGAGGGCGAATGCCCCGTGAACGTTAATCGCGACATCGAGACGCCTGCCGGCTGGTGGTTGGGCTCGAATCCCAGGGGGTTTGCCGACCACACGATGCCCGTACTCGCCATAAGGGATGCCGGGGGCGAGTATGTTGCCGTGCTCGCGACGGCGGACGTTCAGTCCTCCGTGCTCGACGGGTCGCGCGACTCCGAGGGGAGGCGCATGGCGAGCGGAGACCTCTTTGGTTTTGCCGCCATGTCACTCGAGCGCGAGCTGGGCGGCGTTGCCCTGTTGCTGCCAGGCGCCGCGGGCGACCAAAGTCCGGCGGAGCGCGCCATGAACGTCATGTTCGATGCGGCCGGCGTTAAGCAGACGGTCGATGCCCATGAGGACGGATACCGCATGTTGCACCAGCAGGGGCAGGCCTTGGGCGATGCTTTAATCGAGACCGCTCGCATGGCGCGTGAGGATGACGCTACCGGCATCGATGCCCGCACGGTCGACGTTCTCCTGCCCGCTCAGACACGCGCCGATTTTCACTCTTTGGCTCCGCACCGAACGTATGAGTTTCATGCCGCTGGCGAGCAGCGCACGAGGGTCTATCTGCTCCGGCTGGGAAACGTCGAGCTTGTCGGCGTACAACCCGAGGTCTCGAGTGCATTCGGCGCCACTGTGCGCGCCGCTCGGTCCGGCTCTGTGTTCTTTGCCACGCTCGTCAACGGCGGACAGAAGTACCTACCGGCTCCCGACGCGTACGAAAAGATCACCTATGAGGCCATGAACTCCGGTTTTGCCGCCGGATCCCATGAGCGCCTCGTCGAAATCATCATTGCCGCCTTGAATGCGGCGTGACACAGAAGGAGAACGTGCATGAACATTGGACACGCGCGCCGCAAAATCACCCCACAGGGCGACATCTACCTGATTGGCTACCGCAATCTTCCCAACCGTCTTGAACCTGCGACGGGCGTCCATGACGACGTCTTCGCCAACGCCATTCTCTTCCAGCAAGGCGAACGTGAAGTGTTTCTCTTTAATGCCGATGTCCTCGAGTTCGAGGAAAGCATGGCCGAGGAAGTCAAGACAATGCTCGCCGAGCGCTACGGCATTGACCGTGATTGCGTCCTGCTCTCGGCGACGCACGACCATACTTCAATCGTCGCTTACCACCGCAGCTGGTGGACGGGAAAATTCGACGAGAACTACTACCGCTGGTTCCTCGATACCATTTGCCAATGCTTTGAGGAGTGCCGCGCCAACGCACAGCCCGCGATTTGTCGCTTGGGCAAGCGGGTCATCACCGGTTTCTACGACAACCGCATCATCCCAGGTGAACTCGCCGACAATGAGGTCATTGTCGTATCGTTCTTCGATACCGAAGGCAAGCCATTTGCGGGCTTTGTGAACTGGGCGGTGCATTCCGCTTGCGTCGGACCCGACTGCACGGAGCTCACGAGCGAACTCGCCGGTCTCACCGGCAAAAAGCTCGCTCAGAGTCTTGGTTACTATCCGGCCATGGTCGTCGGTGCTGCTGGCGACTGTAGCGACCGCAATTTTCGCCAGGGACGCGGCATTCCCGAGGTCGAGCGCGTTTCGACCGGTCTTGCCGAGGCGATTTCCCAGATCAAGCTCGATCGCGAGGTCGTTCTCGACCGCATCGAGCCTCAGACGTTCTATCACACCGTTGCCCATGACGACTTTTCGCTCACGCTTAAGTGTGCCGTCATCAGTTTGGGCGGCCTGCATCTCTTTGTGTTCCCGAGTGAGCTCGGCAGCGACTTGGGTATTCGCATGAAGCGCGAATGCCCGGTCGAGGGAATAGTTTGCGGTTACACCAACGGCTATTTCGAGTATTTCCTTCCGGCACGCGAGTACGGCCTCTCCTTTGAGACCGAGCGTACTCAGATTCCCCAGGGCGAACCGGAACGTCTGTGTGACAAGTTCTGCCAGACGACGAGACTTCTCGGCGCAGCAGATTCGCGTTTGTAGACCTGATTGCGTGACATGGGCCAATGAGGCTCGCCGCCATGTGATCGGCATCTTCCATCTTCTCTGCCGTTTCGCATCCCGGGCGTACGTGCGTCCGCGGATTTCAAAGGGGGAAGCGGATTCCTTGCCCTCCCACGTCGACTACGGAGGCATGAAATCGATGCTATACCCCGCTCAGAAAAAGGAGAATTCCATGAAATACCAGAAGCTTTGCGATGAAATCATCACAAAGGTCGGTGGTCGAGACAATGTGTTAGACGTGAGCCACTGCATTACGCGTCCCCGCTTCCACCTCAAGGATGAATCACTTGCCCAGACCAATGAGCTTAAGGCGACGAAGGGCGTCGTTGACGTCATCCAGGCCGGCGGACAGTACCAGGTCGTGATCGGCGCCACCGTCGAGGCCGTCTACAACGACCTTGTTCAGATTGGCGGGTTCGACGCCAAGCCTGCGCTTGATATCGATGAGGGCGACAATGTCAAGAAGGGCGATCCGTTCTCGCGCCTGCTCGCCATCATTTCCGAGATTCTGCAGCCGGTTCTTGGTGTGCTTATGGCCGGTGGCTTCATCAAGTCGATGCTTGCGCTCTGCACGGTTGCCGGTTGGCTCGCCAAGGACAGCAATACGTATGTGACGCTCTCGGCAATCGGAGATTCGGTCTTCTATTTCTTTCCGCTAATCATTGGCTGGACGTCGGCCAAGAAGTTCGGACTTAAGCCCGTTATGGGAATGGCGCTCGGCGGTATCCTCGTCTACCCGACGCTCGTTGCCCTTATGGGCGGAGATCCGCTCTACACGCTCGGCGCCGGTACGGTCTTCGAGTCCAATGTCTACGGTGATATTTTTGGCATCCCGCTGATCATGCAGAATTACTCATCGACGATTCTGCCTGCGATCTTTATCGTCTGGATTGCCTCCAAGGTGCACAAGGCCCTTTCTAACGCGCTGCCCGCGCTTGTGAGCTCGTTCTTCTCCAACATCCTGACGCTCCTCATTTGCGGCATCCTTGGCCTGCTTGTGGTCGGTCCGGTCATGACGGTCCTCTCCAACATCGTTGCCCAGATCATTCTGATGCTCATCAACTTCCAACCCGCCATCGCCGGCTTCGTCATCGGCACGTTCTGGAGCCTGCTCGTCATGTTCGGCCTGCACTGGGGTATCATCCCGCTGTGGTTCCTCGATGTCGCAACCTACGGCTATGACCTCATTAACCCGCTCGTGTATGCAGGCGGTTGTGCCATCGCCGGCGCTGTGCTTGGCATGATCATCCGAACCAAGGACTCCGAGGAAAATGCTGCCGTCAACATTCCCGCCCTTGTCTCTTCGATTTTCGGTGTCAACGAGCCTGCGCTTTACGCCATCTTGCTGCCGCGTAAGCGCCTTATGTGGGCAACCTTTATTTCCGCTGGTGTAGGCGGCGCCATTGCCGGCCTCATGGGTGCCAAGCTCTATGCCTTCGGTGCCTCCGGCCCGCTCGGTTTCCCGAGCTTTATTAACCCTGCCGGCATCGACACGGGCTTTATCGGCCTTGTCATCTCCGGTGTGGTCGCTTTCGTTCTGGCTCTTGTCGCCGCTATGGTGATCGGTACCAAGAAGGACGAGGGCGGTAAGGCACTCAACATCTCGGTGGACTAGTCTTTCTGCGCACTTTAACTAAATATGCCTCGGACGGCGACGTGCCGCCCGAGGCATATTTGTGTTTTGTGCCGCTGTCATCGTGTTTGCGGACACAAGTCTGCGGTTGTGGAGCAGCGGGGATTATGACGGTCGTGCCGCGTTAGAAGACGTACGGTCGCCCTGCAGGAGCTGACGGTAGGGGAGGAAGCCGATGAACGAGACGACCGCCTGCGAGTGCGCGGCGTTCCGCTTGAGGTAGAGCCTGACCTCGGAGGTCGTCGCGGGCTCAAGCGGCACCAGGGCTACCTTTCCGCTGGCGAGCGATTCCGCCGGCTTGCGCATGAGGAATGAGACGCCGGCGCCGCGCGCGACAAGGGAGATGATGTTCTCGGCTCGTTTGCCGGTGAACGTAACACGTGGGCCAAATCCAGCTTCGCGACAAAGGGAAAGGACGAGCTCGCTTACGAACGAGCCTTGGGGAAGCATGAGGAAATTCTCGTCGATAAGGTCGTCTATCTCGACGGTGTCACGTTCGGCGAGCGGATGGTCGAGTGGAAGGACGGCCACGAGCCGGTCGGTCGTAAAGGGAATCTTTTTGAACTCCGGCTCGATGGCGCCGCCGTCACGGATGAAGGCCAGGTCAATGTCCTCGTGCAGGAGCATGCGCTTGAGTGTGTCGCCCTCGCCCTCGATGAGCTCAACAGAATATGAGGGGTTCGCCTGCTGAAAATCGATGACGGCGTCCGTAATCCCATAAGGGGCCATAATGGGGATAGAACCTACGGTGAGGTGCTCGAGCGGCTCACCTGCACCTATTTGAATGGCGGCAAGATAGCGATGCTGAAGCGTCGCAATTTTTTGCGCATAGGGGAGGAGCGCTTCGCCTTGCGCGGTGAGTGTTACGTGGCGCTGGCTTCGATCGATGAGCTTGCAGCCGAGTTCGTGCTCCATTGCCATGATGTGCTTGGAGAGGGTTGATTGCGACATGAAAAGCAGTTCCGCCGCATCAAGAAACGTGCGTGACTGCGCTAAGATGGCGAATTCGCCAAAGCGGCTGATATCCATAGGGAGGCCTCCGGTACCCTCATTTTGGCGGGTGGCCTAAACCACGACGCCGTTGCAGTGGTCGATTTCGTGCTGGATGATCTCGGCGGTGTAGCCCGAGAAGTTTTTGATGCGGTGAACGAAGTTCTCGTCCAAATACTCCACCTTAATGCGGCGATAGCGGGTACAGGGACGCTCGCCGATCAGCGAGAGGCATCCTTCGCTCGTCTGATAGGCATTGACCTGCTCAAGAATCTGAGGGTTGTACATCAGGAGTGTCCTGTTGCCGTCCTTTACGCAGATGATGCGTTTGCGCACGCCGATCATGTTGGCGGCGAGGCCCACGCACTCGCGCTCATGCTCGTGGAGTGTATCCAGGAGATCCTGCCCGGTTGCGGCATCGTCGGGTCCCGCGTCTTCGGAAGGCAGACGCAAAAAGAACTCGGATTTCATGATGGGCTTAATCATGGCGGGCTCCTCATGTCTTATGCTTTCGTGGACTTTTAATAATAGCGCGGAAGGAAAGCTGTGCGTCCGCGTTACAATCTTTCGATGTTGGACCATGTTGCCAGATTCGTCGTGTACGGCGTCTGGCGTAAGTCTAGGGCTCATGCTCGCCCTGGACTGTTCCTCTGGGGCGATGCGACTGTCGTTCCAAGAGGAAGGAAATGCATGGGGAGCAAATCTCAGCAACAAGTTCAAGTAACGCCATCGGCCACTGCGGCGATTCTCGTCGTTATGTATATTGCAGCCTTTGTTGCCGCGTTTAACGAGAACATCATTAACGTGGCGCTGCACGACATTATGGCAGCCTTTTCGGTGAGTGCCACCACGGCACAGTGGCTCGTCTCGGGCTACATGATCGTGACGTCGATTTTTACGGCCATCATGGCCTTCCTGTCCGGCCGTTTCTCGACGCGCAAACTGCTGTTTTTCGCATGCGGATGCATGGTCGCCGGCGAAGTCCTGTGCCTGGTCGCTCCGTCGTTTAGCGTTTTGCTGCCAAGTCGTATTTTGCAGGCTGCGGGATCGGGCATCTTGTTCCCGCTCATGATGAACGTGGTGTTGTCTTGCGCGCCGCGCGAGAAGCTCGGTCTGTATCTGAGCCTGGGCGGTGCCTGCATTACGCTGGGGCCGGCGTTTGGACCTGTGATCAGCGGTCTTATGTGCACGTTGTTTGGCTGGAGGGCGGTGTTCGTAGTGCCGCTGGTGGGCGGCATTGTGGTCGCTGCGGCGGGCGTAAAGCTTGTTCAGAATGTCGGAGAGCGCTCGAACGCCACGCTTGATATTCTGTCGGTTGTTTTGCTCGCTGCCGGCATTACGGCATTTGTGTATTCCGTAGGCGAGTTCTCGACCAATCTGATTGCCGGCATCGTGACGCTTTTTGCCGCCGTTGTGCTGCTCGGCCTGTTTGCGGCCCGCCAGCTTAAGCTCGAGCATCCGGTGCTTAACGTGCGTCCCATGGCGAGCGTTCGTTTTTGGCCTGCGTGCTTGCTTGTGGTGGTGTCGATGATGACGACGTTCTCGATGAGCGTTTTGTTGCCGCTCTATTTTGAGGGCGCATACGGCATGACCGCGCTTGTTGCGGGCCTGCTCATTTTGCCGGCAATTGCCTGCAACGCTGTGACCTCGATTGTGGGCGGACGCGTGATGGACGCCCGTGGCGCATGGCCGCTGCTGCCGGTCGGCTTTGCCCTGATTGCCGTGGGACAGACTGCCATCTCGATGACGGCGGCAAGCATGAACATCGGCGTCGTCGTGGCGCTGACCGTTGTGGTGTATGCCGGAGTCGGTTTGGTGTTGAGCCCCTCGCAAACGGCCGGCTTGGAGACGCTGCCTGCCGCTGAACATCCTCACGGAACGGCATTGCTCAACACGTGGAACATGATTGCCGCATCGTTTGGCCCGTCGCTGTTTATCGGTCTGCTCTCGAGTTCTGCTGCGACTGCCGGCGCCGCTGGCGCTGCGACGGACGTTGCCCAGGCGATTGGATTTGCAGCTGCCGTGCGTGTGGCGGCTGTAATTGCCGTTGTCGGGTTCGCGGTGTCGCTGGTGTACGCTCGCCGCGAGTCGCACATGTCGCATTAATGTGTGCACATAGATTCTGCAGCTAGATTGGATGGCGACACCATAAACTAATGGACGTTTTGCCGAGAGGCATGAATGTATAAAGCGCAAAGAGTGCGCGACGGGCCCCGCGAATGGGGCGATGATGCCCGAGAGGGCCAAGAAGGAGTCTCATGTCTGAGAACGAAGAGATCATGAACGAGACCGAGAACGAGACCATGGCTGCCGAGGTCGAGGCCGCCGCTGATTACGATGACGAAGAGCTGATGGACAAGATGCAGAAGGCCGCCCGCCTGCTGCGCAGCCGTCGCTTTGCTATTTCCAAGGAGGAGGAGGCCA
The DNA here is from genome assembly GCA_938039325.1 of uncultured Collinsella sp. Taxonomy (GTDB): domain Bacteria; phylum Actinomycetota; class Coriobacteriia; order Coriobacteriales; family Coriobacteriaceae; genus Collinsella. The sequence continues at coordinate 156,367 of CALHUX010000002.1, forward strand.
AGGCCGAGCGCATGGCGAACATCGAGCGCGCCATCAAGCTTCTTGACCTCAAGCCCAAGATGGAGCAGAAGGAAATGTCCGACCTGCTGGGCATGCGCCTTCGTGAGCTCGATGGCCTGATGGCCGAGGCCGAGGCTGCCGATCTGGTCGGCCGCATCGACGACGCCGAGGGCGATATGCGCAAGATCGTTGTCTTCGCTGCCGAGGATGCCGCTGAGGGCCTGGTCGAGCTTGCCAACAAGAAGGAGAAGCTCCTGCCCGAGCTTTCTTACGAGGAGGCTACCGAGCTGATGGCCGCTCTCGATAAGGTTATTGCTCCGCTCGTCGCCATGGGCCTGGACGAGGACCGCGGTCCTCGCGGCGGCCGTGACGAGCGCGGTGGCCGTGGCGGCGACCGTGGCGGTCGCGGCGGCTTTGGCGATCGCGGTGGCCGTGGCGGCGACCGTGGCGGTCGCGGTGGCGATCGCGGTGGCCGTGGCGGCTTTGGCGACCGTGGCGGCGACCGTGGCGGTCGCGGCGGCTTTGGTGGCAACCGTGGTGGCTATGGCGATCGCGGTGGCAACCGTGGTGGCTTCGGCGGCAACCGTGGTAACGACCGCGGCGGTCGCGGTGGCGATCGTGGCGGCCGCAACGGTGGCGGCTTCCGCGGCAACCGCTTCTAGTTGAGTTACGGCGTTTTACCAAACGCCGTAACTGCTCGACGCTGCAAACCCGCCAGGGCGGCAATCTGCCTTTCAACTTCGGCGGCATGACCAGAAGGTCAATGCCGCCTCGTTTCAAGGCACCTTGCTCGCTCTGGCGGGCTTTCGCTCATATGACCCAATCCGCTGTCAAGAGCCACAATGGCCCCGCCGACCGC
>CALHUX010000003.1:0-46546 GCA_938039325.1 uncultured Collinsella sp.
TATGGGCCGGAGAAAGCTGCCCAGCGGCCACAGACCCTCATGGATATCGCCACCATCGGCGCCAAGGTGCTGAAGCGACGGGGGCTTCTGCCGGAAATTGACGAGAGTGAGGAGATCAACGCCTGCTCCATCCATGTCGCCGCCCAGGTGAACGGCAAGCCCCAGGACTGGCTGCTGATGTTCAAGAACGAAACCCACAACCACCCCACGGAGATCGAGCCCTTCGGCGGCGCGGCCACCTGCATCGGCGGCTGCATCCGGGATCCCCTGTCCGGCCGGGCCTACGTCCACCAGGCCATGCGGCTCACCGGCTGCGGCGACCCCCGGACGCCGGTGGCGGAGACCCTGTCCGGCAAGCTGCCCCAGCGCAAGCTCGCCCAGACCGCCGCGGCGGGCTACTCCTCCTACGGCAACCAGATCGGCCTGGCCACAGGGCTGGTCAGCGAGGTATATCACCCCGGCTACATCGCCAAGCATTTGGAGTGCGGCGTGGTGGTGGCCGCCGCCCCGGCGGAGAATGTGGTCCGCGAACGGCCCCAGCCCGGGGACGTGGTGATCCTGCTGGGGGGGCGCACCGGCCGGGACGGCATCGGCGGCGCCACCGGCTCCTCCAAGACCCAGAACACCGAGTCCATCGAGACCTCGGGCGCCGAGGTCCAAAAGGGCAACGCCCCGGTCGAGCGCAAGTTGCAGCGCCTGTTCCGCCGCGGCGACGCCTGTCGCCTGATCAAGCGCTGCAACGACTTTGGCGCCGGCGGCGTCTCGGTCGCCGTAGGCGAACTTGCCGACGGCCTGTACGTGGACCTGGACACCGTGACCAAGAAGTATGACGGCCTGGACGGCACCGAGCTCGCCATCTCCGAGTCCCAGGAGCGCATGGCCTGCGCCGTCGCCGACGGTGACGTCGAGGAGTTCATGGGCTACGCCGCCGAGGAGAACCTGGAGGCAACCGTTATCGCCGAGGTTACCGCCGAGCCGCGCATGCGCATGGCCTGGAACGGCGTCGCCATCGTCGACCTATCCCGCGAGTTCCTCAACTCCAACGGTGCACCCAAGCACCAGGTCGCCCACGTCTGCGCCCGCAGCGTGTGGCAGCCCAGCTGGGCCGGCACCACGCTTGCCGAACGCATGACCTCGCTGGTCACCGACCTCAACGTCGCCTCCAACAAGGGCCTTTCCGAACGCTTCGACTCCACCATCGGTGCCGCGACCGTGCTCATGCCCTTTGGCGGCAAGACGCAGCTCACCCCGAGCTCTGCCATGGTCGCCAAGTTCCCCGTGGACGGCAAGACCACCACGGCAAGCGCTATGGCATGGGGCTTCAACCCCTACCTGATGGAGGCCGACCAGTTTGCGGGCGCCTACCTGTCCGTGGTCGAGTCCATCGCCAAGCTCGTGGCCGCCGGCTTTGAGCACAAGCGCGCCTACCTCTCCTTCCAGGAGTACTTCGAGCGCCTGCGCACCGAGGCCGAGCGTTGGGGCAAGCCCATGGCAGCCGTCCTGGGCGCCCTTATGGCCCAGGTCGACCTGGGTGCCGGCGCCATCGGCGGCAAGGACTCCATGAGCGGCTCGTTTGAGGACGAGGCCGGCGAGCTCAACGTTCCGCCGACCCTGATCAGCTTCGCCGTGGCCGTGGGCCGCGCCGCCCGCGCCGTCTCCCCCGAGTTCAAGGGCCTGACGCACCGCGTCGTGCGCATCGCCCCCGCCACCTTTGGCGAGGACTACCGCCCCGATGCCCAGCAGCTGCTCGCCGCGTTTGACGCCGTCGAGGCGCTCACCGCCACCGGTGACGCCCTGGCCGTCTCCACGCCCGGCTACGGCTGCGGCGCCGAGAGCCTCTTTAAGATGTGCGTCGGCAACCAGATCGGTATCGAGCTTGCCGAGGATGTGGACGTGGAGAGCCTCTTCACCCCGCTCTACGGCAGCTTTATCGTCGAGCTCGCCGAGGACGCCGAGCTGCCCGAGGTCGCCGACGGCGTTGTCGTCGAGCCCCTGGGTACCACCGTCGAGGGCTATATCATCGACACCGGCTCCGAGGTCATCGAGCTCGCCAAGCTCCAGGAGGCCTGGGAAAGCGGCATCGAGAGCGTCTTCGCCTACCGCAGCGCCGGCGAGACCGCCGAGGTCGAGACCATCGACTTCCGCGCCAAGGACATCCACGTGTACGGCGGCGCTAAGATCGCCCGCCCGCGCGTGGTTATCCCCGTGTTCCCCGGCAACAACTGCGAGTACGATAGCGCCCGTGCCTTCCGCGCAGCCGGCGCCGAGGCCGACACCTTCGTGATCAACAATCTCACGCCCGAGGCCGTCGCCGAGAGCACCCACGAGCTTGCCCGCCGCATCCGTGCAAGCCAGATCGTCATGATCCCCGGCGGCTTCTCGGGCGGCGACGAGCCCGACGGCTCCGCCAAGTTCATCACGGCGTTCTTCCGCGCTCCCGAGGTCACCGAGGCAGTCCGCGACCTGCTCAAGGCCCGCGATGGCCTGATGCTGGGCATCTGCAACGGCTTCCAGGCCCTGATCAAGCTCGGCCTGGTGCCCTACGGCGACATCGTCGACGCCACGCCCGATGCGCCCACGTTGACGTTCAACACCATCGGTCGCCACCAGAGCCGTCTGGTGCGCACCCGCATCTCGTCCAACTTGTCCCCGTGGCTGTCGCAGTGCAGCCTGGACGACCCCTACACCGTCGCCATCAGCCACGGCGAGGGCCGCTTTGTCGCCAATGACGAAGTGCTCGCCCAGCTGATCGCCAACGGCCAGGTCGCCACGCAGTACGTGGGCGAGGACGGCAAGCCCAGCATGGATCTCTCCGTCAACCCCAACGGCTCCGCACTCGCCATCGAGGGCATCACGAGCCCCGACGGCCGCGTCCTGGGCAAGATGGGCCATGCCGAGCGTCGCGGCGACAACCTGTACCGCAACGTGCCCGAGCATGTCCCCGGCGATAAGTTCATGCCGATCTTTGAGAGCGGCGTGGCCTACTTCGCTTAAACCTTTCCCATCGGGTACAATCCCTTCGGGTAACAACACCCGCCACCGACACATCCGGTGGCGGGTTCTTTTTTGCTTCGCGCATGCAGGAAGGACATCATGGAAAGCCGCAAGCCGTATCTCGCCACCCTGCCCGGACTCATCCTGGGCTGTCTTGTTTGCTGTGCACTCTGGGGGTCGGCTTTCCCCTGCATCAAAATCGGCTATGCGCTCTTTGGCATCCCCGCGCACGATAGCGCCTCGCAGCTGCTCTTCGCGGGTCTGCGCTTCACCCTTGCCGGCATGCTGGTCATTGTTGGCATGAGTGTGGCCCAGCGCCGTCCGCTCGTTCCGCAAGCGCGCGACATCAAGCCCATCCTCACGTTGTCGCTCTTCCAGACTATCGGCCAGTACTTCTTTTTCTACCTGGGCCTCTCGCGCGCCAGCGCCATGTCGAGCTCCATCATCGAGGCCAGCGCCAACTTCCTCGCAATCCTCTTTGCCGCCCTGGCATTTCACACCGAGAAGCTCAATACGGCCAAGGTGCTTGGCTGTGCGCTGGGCTTTGCCGGCGTCGCGCTCGTCAACCTCTCGGGCGCAGATGGCACCTTTGGCTTCAGGCTCGATGGCGAGGGCTTTATCCTAGCCTCCACTGTCGCGGGTGCTCTTTCGACCTGCCTGATCGGCATCTTCTCGCGCAAGCACGACGGCGTCTTGCTTGCCGGGTGGCAGTTCTTGGTCGGCGGCCTGGTCCTCACCGCCATCGGCTTTTTGATGGGCGGCGCGCTCTCCCCCACTGAAATCGCCCCCGCCATCGCACTCATTATCTATATGGCACTCATTTCCGCCGTCGCGTACTCGCTATGGTCGCGTCTGCTTGCCGTCAACCCCGTCAGCCGTGTGTCGGTCTTTGGCTTTATGAATCCAGTCTTTGGCGTACTGTTGAGCGCTCTGCTGCTCGGCGAGGGCGCTGGCACGAGCCCTGTTACCGTACTTGTTGCCCTGCTGTTGGTCTGCGGCGGCATCATCATCGTCAACAGGCCCAAAAAGGTCTAACGAACTACCCCTATTTAGCAGAGGGGGTTCACATGCTTTAGCTTAATGGAGTACATCGGAGAGCCGAGGGCCGCCACGCCCGCCAGCGTGCGCCCTTTTTCTAGCGTATCTGAACGCCGGCTTTCTTCTTCTCGCGCTTTACGCGGTAGAGCTCCGCGTCGGCAGCACGAAGCAAGTCTTGCCAGGTATCGACGCCATCACCGACCCGTGCGTAGCCGATGGACATCCGCAACAGATACGGAACCTCGGCGCGCGCGAGCTCATCGTTGATTGTCGCGCACAGATGCATGATATCCTGTTCCGCCACTGCCTTTTGGAGCACCACGAACTCATCGCCACCATAACGTGCGATAAAGCCGCCAGACGCCGAGCAGACTTCTTTGAGCGCAGCGGATATGACCTGAAGAGCGTGGTCGCCCTCCACATGCCCATAGCGATCGTTAATCTGCTTAAAGCCGTCGGCGTCCATCATAAGCAGATATACATCTTCGGCCTGATCCACATTTGAGAAGAGCGACAGCATATAGGTCTCAAAACGGTTGCGATTGTTAAGTCCAGTCAACGGGTCGGTCGAGATGAGCTGCTCCTGGTAGATGATGTAGAGCAGCAACATGCTAATCATTATGCCGACACAAAGGCCGGGCACCGAGTATACGACCTGAAAGGTACCGCCCACCAGGGCCGGAATGGCGAAAGATGCCAAGGTTCGATAGATGGCCTTCGTCTGCAGGCTCTCGACCCTGCGAGATTGCACAAATGCATGCAGGGACGTATGTATAACGTAACAGTAGCTGACGATGGGCTGGATCATATAGGCAAAGCCGCGACGATACACGCCCTGCGAATCGATATAGAACAGGGCGTGCGTCCAGTAACTGGTAAACGCCAGCACGACCACCAGAGCCGTAGGCAACGCTACAAGCACCACCCTATAGCGCGAGGTCAAAAGGCGAGAACCCTGCACCGTCTCGGAATAGATAAACCAAATGAGACACGCGATAGCAAAGAGCGAAAACGAAACCGCGTTGGAAATCCAGTTGGCAGCAATGCCCAACGTGCCGTCCACACCGTCCGAAAGCGTCCAGATCATATCGAATAATATGTACGCGGCAGAGGTGTAGCCAAGCATGCTAAACAATAGCTGCTGGGTGCTCGAGAACAAGGAGCGACGACTTCGCACGGCAAGCCCGATAAGAACAATCATGCATAGCACGAATATCTCAATCTTGAGTGCCTTAACCACTAGCGCCATCCCTTCAATACCCAAGTGGTCAGAATCGCCCAATTCGAATCAGGGCAATAAACACCCCTTTACTCCACAGGGGTAAAGGGGATAATAGCAGAGCGCCCGAACATCACTGCAAAACAGTTTCTGTTCGGGCGCCCATACGGCGCGAATTGCACACGCCGGCATCATTGATGGGTATCGATTGCTACTCGCCATCGATGTCAGTCGCGACGGCCTCCTCTATGGCCTCGACACCGACAGGCGACAGATCCTCCTTGCCTTGGCAGAACTTCTTGTCGACCCAGCCAGTCAGAATCGGAGCCATGATCGCCGTGATGATAACGGCGGTGGCGATCTGAGCGTACGCGATGGGCGCAAGCTCGGCGTAGCGCGGTGCGACCTCGGCGAGGGCAACCGGTGTGGTCATAGCCGTGCCGGCAATGGTGGAGCAAGCCACAGCGGCCTTGCCATTGCCGCCGCACAGACGCTCGAACGCAAAGGTGATGGGACCGACGACAAACAGCGTGACAAGGCCCAGCAAGATGCCGGAAATACCGCCGGTGATAAAGCTCGACAGGCTCATGGACGCACCGAGCTGAAATCCGATGACGGCAATCGCGGGATTGGCACCGGGAACCAGCAGGTTCTTGATAAACGGGAACAGGTTGCCCAGAACCATGCCAATAACGAGTGGCAAGATGGAGCCGATAATGGTGCCAATGGGAATGTTGGCGAGGCCGGAAACACCGAGGATGATCATCGTGACGGCGGGGCCAGCCGTAAAGAACAGGATACCGACGGCGCCCTGCTCGGACTCATCGCCGAACTCGCCCATGATGCCCGTATAGAGCGCCATGTTGCAAAACGTGATGCCGCCGATGATAGACACGGAGCTCAGACCCAGGAAGTTGTCGTTAAAGCAATATGCCACGCCCAGGCCGAGAGCCGCTGCGACGACCAGCTTGGGGATCAGCACGACGATACCGGTCTTGATGGCACCCGGCGTGGACTTAAAGCTGATGCCGGCGCCCACAAACAGCAGGATCGCGGCGACGATGGTATTGGAGCCACCGCGGCAGGCAGCCGTAAAGAAGCCGCCGATCTCAAAAACCTGCGGGCAGAAGGTGTTGAGCAAAAGACCGACGATCATCGGATAGATCATGATGTCGCCCGGGATGCGCGGGACCTTGAATTTCTTTTGCTCGTTGGCGGTCGCTTCCTGTGCCATGAAACCCCCATTTCCGCTGACGGGGTACAAAAGCCCACGTCACGCTTTGCTACAGTAAAGTTTGACCATGGTACCAGAAGAAATAGACCAGCTCGGTGAAAAATTGGATTCGTTGGCCGGGATGCTAAACGTGTCCCGCTCTTATACGAGGCTCAAAACGATATAGAGCACGATGCCCGAAACACAGCACCACAACATCGACTTTGTCCTGATTGCCACCACCACGACGCCGGCAGCCGCAATCCAGGGAACCAAGGCAGGCCAGAGTCCCGCGTCGAACGCCCCGGGGCTCACCAAGTCGTTGGCGACCAGCGCGGCAAAGGCAGCGGGCGGGATATAACCCAGGGCCTCGGTAATGCGGGGCGACAGCGTTCTCCCGCGCAAGGCGAACGCCGGCGCGATGCGAAAGAACGCGATAGCAGCCCACGACGACAGCCACAGAACCAAGAACTCGTTAACGGGCATCGCGGGCACCTCTTCCGTCTAATACAGCATCGCACGCCAGCGCAATGGCAATGCCAACCACGACGCTTGCCGGCACGGCAATATTCGTGAGGCCCAAGAACTTGCATACGGCGACGGACACCGCGCCCGAAACAGCCGCGACAACGTTGCCGCGCGACAGCCGCTGCGAAAAGAGTAGACAGATAAAGAGCGACGTGCAGACGAAACTCGCAATAGCGGTGGGAACATCGACAACGGCACCGACGATGGCACCCATCGTGCACGAAGCGCCCCATGTCGCGATGAGGATCACATTGAGCACGAAGGATTCGCGCGGGCCCCAATCCTCCCCCTCAACCAGCTTGGCAAGCGAGATGCCGTATGCCTCCTCGGTAAGTGTCGCGGCAACAGCCAGCGTCTGACGCTTCGAGGCGCCCGCCAGATGGGGTGCGATCGATGCCGAATAAAGTGCAAAGCGCGAGGAGATGGCGGCGACGCTCGCGATAATCGAAGGTGCCGGTACGCCCGCCAGCCAAAGATTGCAGATCATAAACTGGCCGCTGCCCGTCACAAACGTGCTGCTCAGAGCAAAGACCATCCAGGGCTCCATTCCCGTCTGCCCCATGATCATTCCGCACGGCGCGCCTATCGCAACATAGGTAAGCATCACCGGCCAGACGATTTTAAAGATCTTAAGGACCATGCCACTCCCATTCTGGTAAGTCGTCTGCAGCGCGCCTCGCAACGCAGCAGAAATATCAACCGGTGGCAATAAAGTTCGCCTACAATTGCCACCGGATCGAAAGACACAACTTTTTAGGAAGTCATTATGACAGCTATCGATCGAACGCGGGCAGCCGCGGCCTTCAAGACCTACACCGATGCCTACGACGCCACCAACCCACGCATCGCGCTCAAAATCGAGCATACGTACCACGTGGCCGAGGCATGCGATGCTGTAGCGCGCGAGCAGGGCTGGTCGTCAGAAGATATTGACTTGGCGTGGCTTTGCGGCCTGCTACACGATATGGGCCGCTTTGAGCAGTTGCGGCGCTGGGACACCTTTAAGGACGCCGAGAGCATGAGCCATGCGGCGTTGGGCGTCGGGGCCCTCTTTGGCGAGAACCCCGACGACGCGCCTGCCACAACAAGCATCCGAGATTTTATCGAGGCCGACGAGCACGACGAGCTCATCCGCGCGAGCATCGCCTATCACAGCGACTTTCGCCTGCCGGCACAACTCGACGAGCGTACACGGCGCTTCTGCGATATCGTGCGCGATGGCGACAAAATCGACATCATGCGCACCATCGCCGACAGCACCGTCGACACCGTCCTCAAGGTGGATGAGGACACGTTTCTCGCCAGCCACTTCTCGACACCGACGCTGGCCGCCTTTGACGAGCATCGCTGCGTCGCGCGTGACGAGCGCAACGAGCCGGCGGACTACCTGGTGGGGCTCATCTGCTTTATGTTTGAGCTCGTCTATCCGGCAAGCCGTGCACTGGCGTGCGAGCAAGGCGATATCTATCGTCTGCTCGACGCGCCCCTTGGCATTACGCGGCCCTTTACCGACCCCGCCACGCAGGCAACCTGGAGCCGCCTAAAGGACGAGATGCGCGACTGGCTGACGCGCGCTTAGCGCTCAAGCTGAGCCAGCAGCTCCTCAACGATCTCAACGGCATCGCCGACGACCTTGTACTGGGCGGCACCAAAGATGGGGGCATCCGGGTCCTCATTGATGGCGACAATGCACTCCGCCCCACCGATGCCGGCGAGATGCTGGATAGCGCCCGAGACACCGATGCTCACGAGGAGCTTGGGCGAGACCGATACACCCGTCTGGCCAATTTGGTGGCGATACTCCAACCAGCCTGCCTCCACAATGGGACGCGTGCAACCAAGCTCGGCACCCAGGGCATCGGCGAGCTTTCGCATCAGGGGCAGATTCTTCTTGGAGCCGATGCCGCGGCCCACCACGACCAGACGCTCGGCATCGGCAATTGAGGCCTGCTGTCCCCACTCCTCGGCGGGAATCGAGATCTCGACGCGGGCCTTAACGTCATCCGCAAGCACTACCTGGGTAATCGTGCCGGAGCGGCTATAGTCAAACTCGGGCGCCTTAAAGATGCCGGGGCGCACCGTTGCCATCTGAGGACGGTGGTTGGGGCAGATAATGGTGGCCATCAGGTTGCCGCCAAACGCCGGGCGTGTCTGCTGCAGCAGACCCGTCTCCGTATCCATAGAAAGCACCGTGCAATCGGCCGTAAGGCCCGTCTGCAAGCGCACGGCCACACCGGGCGCCAGCTCGCGACCAAAGGCGGTCGCGCCGTACAGGATGGCCTCGGGCTTGCGCTCGGCTACCAAATCGCAGATCAAGCGAGCGTAGACCTCCGCGTCGTTCTGACGCAGGCGCTCGTCGCGACAGGCCAGGACTTCGTCGGCGCCCGCGCAAACCAGGTGTTCGAGGTCCTCGAGCGAGCCCTCGGAACCTATGCCGATCAGCGCCACCAGGCGACAGCCGCGTGCATCAGCAAGCTCGCGCCCCTTGCCCATGAGCTCGAAGGCCACGGATGCCACGGCATCGTGCTTGTCAGTTTGCACGAAGACCCAAATGTCTCGATATGCGTCAAGGTCTACCGCGCCGGCGGCCTCGTCGCGCTCAATCGAGATGGCGTTGACGGGGCAGGCGTCGACGCACCCACCGCACAGGATACAGCCGTCGGTTACGCGGGCACAGCGATTGGGGCGCTCACCCTCCACCACAATGCCGCCCGAGGCGCAGGCGCGAACGCAGCGACCGCAGCCGATACAGGCTTCGCTATCGATAATCAGCCCGCTCATCTATGCCATCCCCTCAATAATCTTGGTAAGTTTTACCGCCTGCTCGGACGCCGTTCCCTCAACGGCCTCGCACGTTTGGTCACGGTCGGGCACAAACGAGCGCACGACCTGCGTCGGTGATCCGGCAAGACCGCAACGCGCGGGGTCGGCGTTCACGTCGGCGGCACTGACCACGCGCACGTCCGCCTCCTCCGCCGCGCGAATACCGGCAATACTCGGCATACGCAACTGGCCAATCTCCTTGGCAGTCGTCATCGCGCACGGCATCTCAAGACACACCGTCTCCTCGCCGGCATCGCATCCGTGAACGAGCGCCAGCGAGCCACACGTCGTAAAGCCCGCGCTTTGCACGCAGCTCACGTCGGTCACGCAGGGAATCTCAAAGGCACCGGCAAGCTCGGGACCAATCTGGGCCGTATCGCCATCCACCGCCATCTTGCCGCAGATGAGCAGGTCGAAGTCCTCGTCGAGTGCCTCGATGCCGCATTTGAGAGCATAGGTGGTCGCCAGGGTATCGGCACCTGCAAAGGCGCGATCGGTCAGCAGCAGCGCGTCGTCGGCGCCTCGAGCGATGCAGTCGCGCAGCAGCGACTCGGTCGCGGGGATGCCCATCGACACCACCGTCACGCGCACATCCATGCCAAAGCCGATAAAGTCGTCCTTCAGCGCCAGCGCGCATTCCAAAGCGCTCGCATCAAAGGGGTTAATGACCGCCTGCTTGCCATCGCGCACGATGGTATTGGTCTTGGGGTCCATCTTGACCTCGGTGCTGCCCGGCACAGCCTTGACGCACACCACCATATGGAAATCGCTCATCTTCACGCGCCCCCTTTCTGGACGAGCTCATCCAAGAGCTTCTCCGAAAACAGGTTGCCGCGACCCAGCTGCCCGTCGGGATCGAGCTGGAGCTTGAGCCGCGCCGACTCGACCATGGCCTCGTGACCGTACATCGTCTCTAAGAAGCCCGCCTTGATCTTGCCGACGCCGTGCTCGGCAGAAACGGCACCGCCCATGGCCGTGACCTCGGAAGCCCACTGGGCAAAGAGCTCTCCACCACGACGGTAGTCTTGCGCATCGCGCGGCAGGATGTTCACATGCAGATGGTTGTTCCCGATGTGTCCCCAGGCAGCAGACTCAAGCCCGCTTTCGGCCAGCGTGCGGCGATAGAGGGCCACGACATCGGCAAGGCGTGCATTGGGCACCGACATATCCGATCCCAGCTTGGTAATGGTGGGATCCATGCGGCGGCGCTCATCGATAAGCATGTTGACGCTCTCGGGCACCGCGTGGCGGAAGAACCGCTGGCACTCGCGATCGACCTCGGTGCGCGCGACCCATGTCGCATCGTCGCTGCCGCCCGCAAGCTCTAGTACCCACCCCAAGTGATACAGCTCCTCAGTCGCCTGAACTTCGTCGTCGCAGTCGAGCTCCACGTAGACACAGACCTTGGCCTCTTTGTCGAGCGCCGGCAGCGAGGCGAACGCGGTCGACTGCTCACGCTGACGACGCAGGATATCCAGGGCGCCCGCATCGAAATATTCGATGGCAGCCGCGTGGGACAGGACGGGACGCACAGAATCGGTGAAGGACACGGCCTTGTCTTCGCTGTCAAAGAAACAGCTCACGCCCCAAACGACCGCAGACGCCGCCTGCAGGGCAATCTCGAGCTCGGTTATGACGCCGATTGTGCCACACGCGCCGATAAACAGATCGATGGCATCCATATCTTCAGCAACGAAATAGCCCGAAGCATTTTTGGTCTTGGGCATGGTGTAGTCGGGAAGATCGAGCTCGAGTGCACGGCCTGCTGCCGTCACGAGCGACAGGTGGCGGCCCTGGGCAAAAGCCTCGCCGCGCTGGAGCTCAAGCAAATCGCCATCAGCCAGCGCGACGTGGAGTCCCGTGATATGTGGGCGCATGGGGCCGTAGGCGTAGCTGCGGGCACCGGAGGCGTTACATGCCGCCATGCCGCCCAGACAGGCAGACGCCTCGGTGGGATCGGTGGGAAAGAACTGCTCGGGGGCCTCTTGAAACTCATCGTAGGCCTCAAGCGATGCCTGGTCCCAACCAGCGGTCGGCAGCATCTTCTTGCTCAGCTGCTTGCGCAGCTCCGAGAGCACAACGCCCGGCTCCACGCGCAGCAAAAATTGGCCTTGTTCATCGCGGCGAAGGCCCAAGTAGCGATTCATACGGGAAGTATTGAGGATATGCCCGCCGTGGGGCACGGCACCGGCGGCAAGGCCGGTTCGGGCGCCCTGAACCGTTACCGGGACACGCTCGGCATGGAGCTTTTCCAAAATGGCACGGACCTCGTTTTCCGTTGTCGGAAACGAGATGCTCGATGCTTCGCCCGATGCGCGAGATTCATCGCGGCCATACTCTTCGAACTCGTCGGTGAAGGGTTTGATGGTTGCAGACACGCGAACTCCCCCTTTAGCTAACTACAGTGTTTGCAGGGAGATGTTACCGCATCGTTTCGTCGACGTGTTCGAGACCGTCTCCATAATTGGCGATTTTTACGTTCGTGCAATTCGGCGAGCGGCTGGATTTCCTCGGCAGACGATGCTTTTGACAAATATCGCCCCGCCGTCGCCGACCGCTCGATTGTCGCTCGAAAAAAGTTGAAGTAATTTTTTCCACCTTTTACCTGCGGAGATGTCAATCCGTCAAGCATTTGGTCAGAAATTGGTCAAGTAGCGGCTGATACGGTCGGCGTCGACAGCCAAAACCGATAGAAGTTTTAGCCCCAGAAGCAGGGAGGTTCCCATGGCATATTACTGGCCCCAGTACGGCGTCGCCATCGAGGTCGACGACGATCCCTATCTCCTGCCTTTCGACGAAGAGGCGTTCCCCGATACGGCGGTCTACCACGTCACCACCGATGTTATCTGCGACCCCGAGTCGTTCTCGGCGCTCGCCCACCACATCGCGCGTATCCACGACATCGAGCTCCCTCACGACTTTGACGAGCTCATCTACTCGCGCCGCCTGATGCTTCACATGCTCTTTGGAGCGGACCCGTCCACGTTCGCACGTGTCTACACCACCAAGGACGCCGCATGAGTGCGAAGAAGCCGCCCCGCCTCGCAGGACTGGGGCGTCGCAAGAAACTCGTCGTTGTCTGTCTGGCTATCGTCTGCGCCCTCATCGCCGTAGGGCTATACGCCTGGCAGTCGCAGCCCGTGCCCGAAGCGGGCGCCTCAGTCACGACGGCAGAGGGTAAATCGCGACAAGAAATCCAAGATGAGCTCGATGCCATCGTCCGCGACAACATGATGACGATTTCGGTCGCGCCGGTCGCTCAGCTACAGGAGGACGGCAAGCTGCGCGTCAACGTGCAAAACGTCCAAGACAATAAATTTCCCCAGCGATTCCGCGTCATCCAAAACGACGAGACCATGTACGAATCCGGTGTGGTCGAGACCGGCAAGACAATCGAGACGTGCCCCGCCGGCGACATCAAAGAAGGCGAGGCATACATCGAGATCCAGGCACTCGATGCCAAGACCCTCGACAGCCACGGCAATCCGACACGTGTCAAGGTACGGGTTGAGCAAGCCGAGAACTAGCTTTTTCGGCCGACGCGGCACCGCACGCAATTCACCAGCATTCGTCCAATCATCGCGGGGACGGCCCGCGGCGAATAGAAAGGAACGACCATGGACATCACCAGGAACATGAACGGAGCCAGAGCGCTCGTCGTGGGCGCAGGGCTCGCGCTCGCGCTCGCAATGAGCGCCGCCCCGACGCCAGCTCTGGCAGCCGGGCGCGTTGGAACCACGAAAGTAATGGTCAGGACCGAGATCGACAACGTAGAGTTCAAAGTTCCGACGGTTATTCCCTTCGTCGCCAAGGCCGACGGCACGCTTCAGGGCCCCTCAGAAGACGCGACCACCATCGACAATCATTCGGCCTACGGCATCCATGTCACCAACATGAAGATCGACGCCATGAACACCTGGACCATTGCCGCCGACGCCAAGGCCGGAACCGCGCAGAATTCCATCGACTTTAAGGTCGGCCCCGACGGCGCACTCCAGAACGCCAGCGCCGCAATGCAGGAGACGGGCCTCGATCTTTCCAAGAATGCAGCCTTCGACATGGGCTACCAGGGCATTGCCGGCGGCACGGACAAAATTAAGCTCAAGACAAGCGGAAACGTCGCCCGCGTCACGCGCGACATCTTCCGCGTAACCGGCGAAGGCGATCAAGTTGCAACGATCACCTGGACGGTCGAGCCCGGTGCGCACACGGCATAAGGCCGTCGCCCTGGCCACCGCCGTCAGTATCCTAGCGTTTGGGCCAGCCATGGCCTTTGCCCAGCAAGAACAGGCGCAGGCCGCCACGCAGGTGACGGTCGACCTCTCGGAGCTCGACCGCGGCAACTGCAAGGAACCGTTGGCACAGACAGACGACAGACGATGGCTCTTGGCAGCAGGCGCCACGGCAGCAGGCGCGGGAACCGCCGGCCTCGGTCTGCACATCAAACGCAGCCAGAAACGAAACACGGACAGGCCGCACTAAATTAGCTAAGGAGACCCCATGGCATCGAAGAACCTTTTGCCCGTCGTCGCACTCTGCGGCGCGCTCGCAACCGGAACGCCTGTCGCCGCTTGGGCGACTCCCGTCATGGCAGACTCCTTACCAGCAGCCCTAAGCTCCGCACCAAATCCGTCGAGCGCCATTGCGTGCAAGCGTTTTTCGTTCGCACAGGCCGCAATCTCAACCTCGGGATGCCTTCGTCGTAATACGGACGGCTCGATAGTCGTGGATATCAATCGTTCGAACAAGGCAAACGGCTCCCAGGCGGGGTGCGCCGTCTGCACGTGGCGCTCGATTGTGCTCGATGCAGATGGCGATCCGTGCGATTTGGGGTTGCGCATCGATATCGCTTCGGTCGATGACTCGGCGAACGGAGCGAAGGTCGCCTTCGACGGTGCGTTTTTCGAGAAAGGAGGCGGTATATGTCTGGGCTGCGCCGCCGCGAATGCAGACGATGTGCAGCCCACCCTCTCATTCACGGCATCGCTGCGGGTGACCAAGGCGGGCACCGATGCCATCGCGGCGGGAGAAGCATCCCTGCTGTTCTACGCCGCCAGCACCGAAGACACAGACATTCATTTCGAGAAGCCGGCCGGATCGCTCAGCCTTACGCGCGGGACGGAGGCAGGCCCTATTGCGATCGATACCCACACGCTAGGCAGGCAACGCATTCTTGCCGACCCGGCGCTTCTCGAGATGGAGTGGAACGGATCCGGAGCCGTCGGGATTGTCCCCTCCGCGCTTGACGCCAAGACGCTCCCCTCAAACGACGAACCCATCAACGCAACCATACAAGAAGAGAGCACGGACAAAGAAGCAGGTGCGGGCGACACGCCGTCGCCGACAAACAGCGTCCCAGCTTCTTTCGAAGCACCGAATGAGCCCGCTACCGGTCCAAACGATCCCGAGCTCGCGGACAGTCTGGGGCTTGCTGATCCCCAGGAGATCGATGAAGGTAACTGCTGCGTGCTTGCCGCCCTCGACCACACAGAGGTCATCGATGCTGCAAACATCGAAGTTGCCGCCGCCAATCAGCCCGTCCGCAAGTCGGCCATCATCGCATTTCCCGAATCCATCGAAGTCGTCTTTTTGCCATCGGGCGAGGTCGTGGCCCCAACACTGCTCACCTTGTTGGGCGCCAAGAATACTCGAAACGAAATTAAAAAGGTCACGGTTGTCGACCCTGCAACCACCGCTAAACTGCGTCTATACGCCGTTGCCCCAGACGGAGGCAAGACCTTGGAATTCGATGGCGACACACTTCTAGCCTGGCGACGTCTGGACATTATGCAAGACGTCTCGTATCAGATCGAACTCGAAGGGTTTGATCGTGCCCGCGATGCCAATATCATCGCCGCGGCTATTGAATCCCCGCAGCGGCTTATGACACTGCGCTTTGACTACTACCCCTATGTCCCGACAACCACCTGAGGCTTAAATGCTGCGCATCATTCCTAATACCACTTATATAACGTATTAGATGAGTCGCGATGTGCCTCGCATTTCGTTCTGCTACGATTGCCACGTTGGCATCAATACAGGAGGGCTCATGCCGGGCTTGGGAACAATCATCAACGTTGCGCTTTTAGTTGCGGGCGGTCTTTTGGGATTAGCGGGCGGCCGCTTCATTACACCGCACATCCAAGACACGCTCATGAAAGCATCGGGGCTGTGCGTCCTGTTTATCGGCCTGGGCGGCACCATGCAAAAGATGCTCATCATCGATGGAAAGGCGCTAGCGACCACCGGTACCACCATGCTCATCGTCTCATTTGCGCTCGGTTCGCTCATCGGCGAGGCCATCAACTTGGAGGCCTCCATCGAGAACCTTGGCGAATGGCTCAAGCGCAAGACTGGCAGTGAGGGCGATAACGAGTTCACCAACGCTTTTGTCTCGACTTCACTCACCGTGTGCATCGGCGCCATGGCCATTGTGGGATCGATCCAGGACGGCCTGCTCGGCGACTGGTCAACGCTTGCCCTCAAGGGCGCACTGGACTGCATCATCGTCTGCACCATGACGGCCTCGCTTGGCCGCGGCTGCATCTTCTCCGCCCTGCCCGTCGCCGTGTTCCAGGGGACGATCACGTTGTTTGCCGGCGCGCTCTCCCCCATCATGACCACAGCAGCCCTCAACAGCCTTTCGCTCGTAGGCTCCATGCTCATCTTCTGCGTCGGCGTCAACCTCATCCGTCCTCAGACCTTCCGCACGGCCAATATGCTTCCCTCCGTCGTCATCGCCGTCATATACGCCCTCCTGTTCTAAATCTATCAACGCAGCGGTATCTCGAACATCTGTTTGATGCTGTGCTATGATATGAGGTCACCGTAGCTGCGTTCGAGAGGAGGAGCGGTGGCCGACCAGGACATCAAGATGCTCATCGAGCGCATTATGGCCGAGGCCCGGACCCATCAGTCCGCCCGCTTCTCAAACGAAACCTACGCAGACGAGCCGATTCTCAAAACCGGCCGACAGATGCAGAATTTCCTCCCCGACCAGTACCGTAAAATGCGCGAGATATCGCGCTGGCAGGATGACCCCAAGGGCGGTGCGGGCCGCTGGCTTTCGGAAGCCGAGCTTTTTTACCGCCAGGGCCTGCTGATGGCCGACTTTGAGGACGACTGTCCCTACAACGGCACCTTTAAGTCGTACTTTCCCACCTACAACGCCATGAGCGACCGGCAACTGCGCGGCTACTTTACCTGGCGTGCCCAAGTGCGCCGCGGAACCGTCGAGGAAACGTCTACGTCCTTTGCCTTTCTGTATCTCTATGAGCTGATCTGCGGCATTGGCGTAGATAATCCACTCGATGGTTTTAACAAGATCAAGGCTTTTTGGGATGTCTATCGCGCCTTCGAGCCCGGCATCGACCGGTTTGCGCGCGTGTGGCTGCAAGATTACGCCGTGTTCCACGGGCTCGACCCCAAGCTGCTTCGCGACTCTAAAACCGTCATGTTCGATAACGCCCTTATCGAACTGCGGCGCGCGGCACGAGACCTTGTACCGGCACCGTCCGGCCAGACCCCTAAGCGTCGCAAAACCTCCGAGCCCACGCTCCCCCTTCCGCCCGATGAGGTGCGCGAGGAGCGACTCATGGCCGCCATCAACGCCCTCTCCACGTACGACCTAAGTAGCTCGCGGCTCGACCGCAGCCACCACCGCGATCTGCGCCACGTGGCGTGCGCCGTGTATGTCCGCATGGTGCGCTACTATGACACGCACCGAAAGACCGGCATCGTGGCAAGTTTATTTGGGGAGGAGACGGCCATGCCCTACACCATGTTTGCCTCGGCCGTATTCTTTGCGCCCGAGCGCCACGAGGACTGCGAATACCGTCTGGACCCCATCCATATCTACCGTTGCCAAAACGGCTTTTGGGAATGCATGCGTATCCACGGTAGTAGGCAAAAGAGCAGCAAGCTCGGTGAAATGATGCGCGCCTGCGACCAACGCCTGCGCCTGGCGCTGGACCCTGCCCATCCCCTTAAGGAAGAAAAGGTCCCCAAATATCTGGCCAAGATTATCGATGACGAGATTGTGGCATGGCTTTCGTGGGACGCCGCACACCAGCCCGTCAAGATCGATATCGATCTGAGTCAGCTGGGGCATATTCGGAGCGCCGCCGCACAAACGCGCGAGGCGCTTTTGATTGACGAGGAACGCGAGGACGGCGCGTCCGCAGAAGCCGAGGCAGCGGACTCAGGGCAACCGGAAGCCGAGCCCGTAGCCGACGCGATGGTCGAGGCGGTCGCGGCGGCTGCAGGGCAGGACGAGTCCGACGAGCCGACCATATCCACCGAACAGTTTGGTGTCGTGGCACCGCTTCTCGCGCCGACGCCCGCGTTCGCAGCTGCTGCGCCCGCTGACGCCACGAACGAACTCGCGCCCGCCGCAGACGCCTATCTCCGCGCGCTGCTCGAGCACAACGCAGTACAGGCGGAATCGGCGGTAGTGCAATCGGAGCAGAGCGAGGACATGCTCGTCGATACCATCAACGAGGCGCTCTTTGACCTGGTGGGCGACACCGTAATTGAATTTAGCGCGGCAGGGCCGCAGATTATCGAGGACTACGAAGCAGACGTGAGAGGATACCTAGACCATGAGTGATACCGCATCCGCAGCACCTCGCGTGCCCAAGCGCGTCGCTGCCGTCATTCTCAACTCGCTCAAGGGCGGCGTGGTCCCGCGCATCGGCCTTCCTTACATCACCGTAGGGCGCGAGGTCGAGATCCGCGCCCTGCTCACCGATCTGAGTCTCATCGCCGACGGTGGCGCGAGCTTCCGCTTTCTGGTCGGTCGTTACGGCGCCGGCAAGAGCTTTTTGCTCCAGACCATCCGCACGCACGCCATGGGCGAGGGATTCGTCGTCGCTGATGCCGACCTGTCGCCCGAGCGCCGCCTGCAGGGCGGTCAGGGACAGGGCCTTGCCACCTACCGCGAGCTCATCCGCAATATATCGACTAAAACGCGCCCCGAGGGCGGTGCGCTCAACCTTATCCTGGATCGTTGGGTCGCCTCGTGTGCCGACGTCGACGAGTCGGTCGTCAATGCCCAACTGGCCCCGCTCGAGGAGATGGTCCACGGCTTCGACTTCACCCGCATGCTTCGCCGCTATCGCACGGCCGTATCCGAGGGCGACGAAGAGGCCATGAGCCGCGTGACCAAATGGATCCGCGGCGAATACCGCACCAAGAGCGAGGCGCGCGCCGAGCTGGGCTCCTCAACCATCATCAGCGATGACGACTGGTACGACTACGTCAAACTCATCGCGCGTTTTTTGGTTTGCAGCGGCTACAAGGGCATGCTGGTGCTCATCGACGAGCTCGTGAATCTGTATAAGATTCCCAACGCCATCACGCGCCAATACAACTACGAGAAGATCCTGACCATGTACAACGACACGCTCCAGGGCAAGGCGCAGTACCTGGGCATGATCATGGGCGGCACGCCAACCTCCATCGAAGACCGCCGCCGCGGCGTGTTCTCCTACGAGGCCCTGCGCAGCCGACTCGCTCAGGGCCGCTTTGCGCGCGAAGACCTTAAGGACATGCTCGCGCCCATCATCCGCCTGCAGCCACTCACCTATGAGGAGTTGCTGGTGCTCATCGAAAAACTCATGCAGATCCATGCCGGCTACTTTGGCTGGACGCCCACGCTTGCCGAAAACGACTTGGTGGACTTTCTCAAGATTGAGTTCGGCCGCGTGGGAGCCGATACGCACTTGACGCCGCGTGAGGTTATCCGTGACTTTATCGAGCTGCTCGATATCCTGTGTCAGAACCCCGATGCAAATGTGGCCGAGCTGCTGCAAAGCGTCGGCGGCGACGCGCTGGCGCCGGCAGCCGCAACAGGCGACACCGACACCGCAGGCGGCGACCGCAACTTCGCCGAGTTCACCATCTAACCTACCAAAAAGGGACAGGTTTATTTTGGCAGGTTTTATCTGGGCAAACGTTGAAGCGGCAATGCAGCAAGCCGTTGCCAGCCGCGTTGAGAAATTCATTGTTGAAAGGAGGCCCCGTGAACGCCTTTGACCGCTACGCCCCGTTTATCCAAGACTTCATCTACTCCCACGATTGGGAGAGTCTGCGCTCCATCCAGGTTGCGGCGGCAGATGTCATCTTTAACACGCAGGACAATGTGCTCCTGACGGCATCCACGGCTTCCGGCAAAACCGAGGCGGCCTTCTTTCCCATCCTGACCGAGTTTTGGGAGAACCCGCCCGCAAGCGTGGGCGCCCTCTACATTGGCCCCCTCAAGGCGCTCATCAACGACCAATTCGTCCGCCTCAACGACCTCTGTGAAGAGGCCGATATCCCTGTCTGGCACTGGCATGGCGATGTCTCGCAGTCGCACAAGGCTAAGCTCATCAAAAAACCGAGCGGCATCTTGCAGATTACGCCCGAATCACTCGAGGCACTCCTGATCCACAAGCACATGGCAATCCCGCGTATGTTCTGCGACCTGCGCTATGTGGTCATCGACGAGGTCCATTCGCTCATGCGCGGCGACCGCGGCGGGCAGACGCTCTGCCTTATCGAGCGCCTCTCGCGCATGGCGGGCGTGCGGCCCCGTCGCATTGGCCTTTCGGCCACCATCGGCGACCCCGAGCGCACGGGTGCCTTTCTCTCACAGGGGACGGGACGCGACTGCGTTATCCCCCGTTTTGAGGAACCGCGCCGCGTGTGGCGTATCTCCATGGAGCACTTTTACAACTCGGGTCCCCAGGCTCAGCAACGAGGATTCGTAGGCACAGGCCCACAAGAAGCCGAGGTGCTTGCTTGCGAGCGTATTGAGACGGCGGCGCCCGCGGCGCTGCCCGCATCCGGACAAGACATGCGCCACAGCGGACAGCCTACACAGGAGGAACGCCGTCAACGTCGCGAGCAGGCGCGGGGCAAGGCCGCTCCCAAAGACCGTCGCACTTCCTCGGCCCCCGAGGGCGAAGTCGACATCCCACGAGCGACCGAACAGGCGCTTCTCAACCCCACCGACACCGCGCCCGACAACGCCGACCCCGGTATGGGCTATATCTTTGAGCATACGCGCGGGCGCAAGTGCCTGGTCTTTGCCAACTCGCGCGAGGAGGCAGAGGCCGTGTGCTCCATGCTGCGCAGCTACTGCGAGAGCCGGCACGAGCCCGACCGCTTTCTCATCCACCACGGCAATCTTTCGGCATCACTGCGCGAGACGGCAGAAGAGCTCATGCGCGACGAGGAACAGGCACAAACGACCGTCACCACCTCTACGCTGGAGCTCGGTATCGATATCGGCCGCCTGGAACGTGCCTTCCAGATCGACGCGCCGTTTACCGTCAGCTCCTTTTTGCAGCGAATGGGCCGCACGGGACGCCGCGATCTTCCGCCCGAGATGTGGTTTGTCATGCGCGAGGAAGAGCCCGAGCCGCGCACGATGATGCCCGAGACCATTCCGTGGAAGCTCCTGCAGGGCATAGCACTCGTACAACTCTATCGCGAGGAAAAGTGGGTCGAGCCGCCCGAGCTCGATCGACTCCCCTACAGCCTGCTCTATCACCAGACTATGTCGACCCTCGCCAGCACCGGCGAGCTCACGCCGGCCGAACTTGCCCAACGCGTGCTCACGCTCAGCTATTTCCACCGTGTCTCGGCAGACGATTACCGTGTGCTGCTACGTCACCTCATTAAGATCGACCATATCCAGGTCACCGAAGGTGGCGGGCTCATCGTGGGTCTCGCGGGCGAGCGCATCATCAACAACTTTAAGTTCTACGCCGTGTTTCAAGAAAACGAGGAGTTTACCGTCCGGAGCGAATCGGCCGAGCTGGGCACGATCGTTAATCCGCCCCCGCCCGGTGAGCGCATCGCCATCGCCGGCCATTGCTGGATTGTCGAGGAAGTGGACTGGAAGCGCCACACTGTCTTTGCCACGCAGGTCAAGGGCCGGGTGCCGGCCTACTTTGGCGACTGCCCCGGCGACATTAACACGCATGTGCTCGAGCGCATGCGCCAAGCGCTCACTGAGCACGCAACATATCCGTACCTTATGGGTAACGCACGGGCTCGCTTGGCGCAGGCTCGTCATACCGCCGAGATTTCGGGCGTGGGAACTAAGCCGCTCATCAACCTGGGTGGCGACACCTGGGTGCTCTTCCCCTGGTTGGGCAGCTACGCCTTCCTAGCACTCGAGCGCATGCTTAAAATCAAATGCGCCGCTGAGCTGGGCCTTCGCGGACTCGACCCGTCGCGCCCGTACTTTATGCAGTTTAAGATGAAGGCCGACGAGGAGACGTTCTTTGAGGTGCTCGCCGCCGAGGCCGAAAAGGACTTCGATCCCATCGAGCTCGTCTATCCTGGCGAGGTGCCTTACTTTGACCGCTACGACGAGTTTGTTCCCGAAGAGCTCGTGCGCAAGGGCTTTGCCGAAGGCGTGCTCGACATAGAGGGCATGAAGCAGCGCGTTCACGGCTGGCGCGACCACGCCTAAGACCAGTCCTTTTTGGGACGGGGAGACTTACTTGTCGTGAAGGACGGTGCCGAGGAAGTCGGTGTCGAAGGGCACGGCTTCGGCAAAGGCGTAGTCGCCGTCGCTGGCGATGAGCAGGTAGTTTTCCTCGCCGCTGAACTTCGCATCGCCACATGGGACCACCCAGGCGTGGACGAATACCTCGAGTGCCGTGGCAGCGCAGTCGCGAAGGAACGTCACATCGCTCCCCTCGTTTGCGCTCACGATATTGGCCACGTAGATACCCCCGGGGTTCAGGCTGCCCCGCACCAGGCGCAGCGCCTCAACGGTCGCCAGCTCGCGCACGGGCTCGGCACCGCCAAAGCAATCGCTCACGACCACGTCATAGCGACGATGGCCCACGCTCGTCACACCCAGATACGAGCGAGCCTCAGCGGTAATCACCCGCAGGCGATCGCCCACCGCGTGCTCCAGTTCATCCAGATAGAACCAACGGCGCGCCAAGCGCGTTATCTCTCCGTCATACTCGATGACGTCCATGCGCAGGACCTTGTGCGACATCAGCGCAAATTTGGGATAGGCAAACCCGCCGCCACCTAGCATAAGCATACGGTTGATACCGTGACCATAAGCGTCGCGCATCGCATCCTCGGCCTCAAACACGTCGTCAAACGCGCGATAGTACGCAAAGACGGGCTCCGCCCAGCGCTCGCCAACGTAACTCGCGCTTTGGTAGACGCCGCCTTGCACCAATACGCGAACTTCGTCGCCGCCCTCATCGTGCACGCGCTTCACACGTGCCAGCCCATTGCGGGTCCTCGCGACCTGCAGACAGGCAGCACGAACAGCGACAGCGGCCGCACCAAGCGCCGCGGCTCCCAGAGCAACGCCGGCAACGACGCCGGCAGAAACACTCGGCTTGTTCATCTAGAGCTCCTTTTGCAGATAAAGGCCATGGTCATAAAATCCAAGATGGCGATAGTACTCGCGCGTACCGATCGCGCTGATCACGTTGATGTACGTATAGCCAGCGTCCCGAGCTATCTGGCACGCACGCTCCACGAGCAGACGCCCCAGACCGTGATGCTGAGCCGCCTGGCCCTGATCGCCCACACGTGCCGCCATACCATACACGTGTACCTCGCGAATCATCGCCTCCTCCGGCCCCGTCGGCAGCTCGTCCGCGTGCGCGGCAACAAACGAACGGTCGGGCAGCGACAGGCGCAAAAAGCCGGCGATCTTGCCCTGCGGCGTCACCCACTGCAAAAAGCGCTCATAAGTCACCGGCGTCTCGTACGCCACTTCCTCATCGAGAGACAGCTCATCCAAGTCGGCACCCGCGGTACTGATCTCGCGATAGCGAATCTCGCGCACCGCCGCGCCTTCTCCGCGGCCCGCCAAGCGGTTCTCGACGAGTTGACGCAGGTTGGGCTTCTTGTTGCCCACCATGATGTCATCAGAACTAAAGTCGCGGATCATGCGACTGATACGGCAGAACGTCGGCGTCACCACGATGTCGTCGGCCAGCACGTCGAGCAGCTCTTCCTCGGTATAGGGGCGCCACTCGCCACGCTCGTAACAGCCCACCAGACGCGAGCCCTCGATGAGCGCGCACGGGTAGACCTTGACCTCATCGGGCATAAAGGCCCCCTCGGTCATAAAGCGCTCGTAGTCGCGCTTGTCCCCCTCGGGCGTGGCGCCGAACAAGTTGAGCATAAAGTGCGCGTGGATCTTAAAGCCAAACAGGCGCGCAAGCGAAAACGCCCGCTCGATCTGCGCCACCGAAATACGACGCTCGTTGATATCGAGCAGGTGCTGGTCGAGACTCTGGATGCCCATCTGAATCTTGGTGCAGCCCAGGCGGCGAACGAGCGTAAGCGCTTGCGGCGTCACGGCATCGGGGCGCGTCTCGATAACGAGCCCCACCACGCGATGCTTCGCCGTCTCGTTGATGTGCTGCTGACGCTCAAGCTCCTCCATCGTGGCGGTCTGCCACTCGGCAACCTCGCCCCATGGCGTGCCGGGACCGTACAGGCGACGCACCGCGCGGTTGTAGCCGCCCACGGCGGCATCCACACGCTCCTGCTCGTCGGCAACGCCGGCAGTAAGCTCGGCCTCGTCTGTCGCAATGCCGGCGGCCCGATAGCGCTCGCGACGCTCTGCCACTACCGACGGAAGAGCATCGGCGGGAGCATCATCGAGCAGGCGCCCTGCCTCGGCACGACTGATACCCGGACGCGCCAGCATGGGATTGGCCGCCACGCCGGCCACGGCATCGTCATTGAGCGCACGGAAAAGCTCCGACATAAACCATGTCTGATAGCCTTCCGGATAGTCGCTCCAGGTGCCACCGAGCACGATGAGCTCGATCTTATCGGTCGCATGCCCCATCTGCGAAAGCGCCGTCAGACGAGCGCTCACCTGCAGATACGGGTCGAAGCAGTTTTGCTCCGCACGGGCGCACGCCGGCTCGGCGTGCAGATAGCTTTTGGGCATGCGCAGATCGCTGGGGCAAAACAGGCAATCGCCCGAACAGGGCCACGGCTTGGTGATGACGGTAATGGTCGCCACACCCGAAGCCGTGCGACGCGGCTTCATCCTCAGCGCTCGCAGCAACTGGCGTTCCAGATCGGCATCGACATTCCACGCAGCCCAACGAGCCGGCTCCTCGCGTTTAACCCGCTGGTAAAACGGCAGCAGACGGCGCTTGGCCAGATCGCGCTTGTCGGCACCCTCACGGCGCGCCTCGGCATTTATCAGTTTGACGAGCGCCTTGTCGTCCACGGTCTCGCCGCGACGCAGGGCATCGAGTATGTTCAAAATAATCTGTTCCATGACCCCATTGTAAAGGCAAAGGCGCCGGAGCCCGTCACGGCTCCGGCGCCTACATCAAACAGCGCGTATAAGCATCTATGTTTGCGGACTTAGCCCGCCGTCGTCACTCCGGATCAAACGACATGTCGCCCGAACCGACCTTAAAACGATACGTGGCAGACTTATCACCGTTGTCGAATTCAAGATTCAATATGGTCTCGCCATCGTAGCCAAGCGGAAGGAAATCGCTCTCAAAGTCACCGCTGCCCACGGTGAGGCTCGCCTTAAAGCCCGTAGAGTTCGGAACCGTTACCTCCACATCGCCCGAGTCCACGCTTACGTTCATCGACTTCGCGGGGGCCTGGTAGAGCTCGAACGTCACATCACCCGAACCGACCTCAGCACTGAGCGCATCAGTCACGCTGCCTGTAAACTCTACATCTCCCGCACCCAGGAAAAGGTCAAAACCATCACAGATGACACCGGCAATCTGCAAATCACCCGAGCCCACGTGCGCGTTGATCCCCTTCAGATGTTCGGCAACACGGCGCGGCAGCTCAACCGTAACCGAGCGATCGATTGCCTTACCGTCATCACTTCCAAACTGGGAAACCTTAAGCGTCGAGTCCTCGACGGATGCGATGTTTTGCGCCGCGGCCTTGGAGGCATCCATACCCTTGGCAACGCGCCCCCGCTCGATAACGCGAGCCTTGTTGCCATCAACAACCTTGACGTCCACCGAACCCGCATTGATATCGAAATCGAGGTAGCGGAACATATCGGCATCAAAAGTCGTACTCGAAAGCTGCTGAGGCTGAGCGGAATAGCCGCCGCCATCGTTCATAAAATCGTCATCGTCAACCACATCGTCCCTACCGGACAGGCCGGATACAACATCGTCGAGATCCCACGGGCCATCAAAATGAATCAATGTCCGCGAAACGCCAAATACAAGCCCAACAATGAGCACGAACGCTCCGATGCCAACGCTCAAGCGTACCTTGGATTCATGCGAAAGCTTCATCATTCATCACCCTCTTTGGCGATCGGGCCAGCGGTAGTCGCGGTAGCCACGCCAGCATCAACCGCAGCGGAAGCATCCTGCACCTGAGTCCTAGCCGTCACCGGTGCCGAACCAACCTGAATATCCCCGCGCGCCCAATCACCATCGAGTGCACGCGCCACCCAGTGATAGATGGGAATCGTAAAGAAGATCAGCGCGGCAAAGGGGCCGGCACCAAACGGGAACATCAGCAAAAAGAACAGCAGCCAACACACAGCCCAATACGGGAACGACTGGAACGGGCCCTTCACCGGAGTCGAGCCAACCGCACCGCCACTCGTCGCCTGCGCCGTAGCGGCATTGGCGGCCTGTGCACTCCAGCTTGCCGCTTGCGCCGCCTTGGCCGCAGCATCACTCGCCTGCGTTGCCGCCTCGGTAGCGCGTGCCGCCGCCTCGTGGGTACGGGCACGCTCCGCCGCCTCGGCCTCGCGCTGACGGGCGCGGTCCTCGTTCTCAAACTCGATATCGTCCTCGATCTCATCGCTCGGATTGAGCAGCTCATCCAGACTCACACCATAGAGCTTGGCGAGCGAAATCAGGTTCTCGGTATCGGGCGAGCTCTCCGCGCGTTCCCATTTACTGACCGCTTGGCGTGACAGTCCCAGCTTTCGCGCCAATCCTTCTTGGCTAAAGCCCTTGCTGCGGCGAAGGTCGGCGAGCCGCTGAGCAGTTTCTACATTCATGGTTCCTCCTATGCGATGCCAGCCGTGCCGCCGGACCGTTTTTGTTCTTAAGGCGCCTTGCACAGTTAAAAATCTATCCGCCACCGCCAAAAGCATGCCACCTATTCTAGTGAGATTTTTGACAACCGGCGGTTGCGGGCATATATGAGCTGCGGAAATGTGTCCAAACAAAGCAATGACCCGCAGCTCGGTTGTCCCCGTTGCGGCGTTAACGGTAGTATGGTCGTACTGTTTATTCCGCACCGCCAACGGAGGGAGTTCCGCGCCGTGAACCGCGATTTCGCCTCATCGCTCATTCAGCTCAACAATACGTTCTATCGCGAGCACTCCGCCTCCTTCTCCGATACGCGCCAGGCACCGTGGCCCGGCTGGGTACGCACCATGGACATAGCGCTCGAGCAGCTCGACGTCGCCACGATCGAGCATCCCGTCCGCGTCTTCGATCTTGCCTGCGGCAACATGCGATTCGAGAACTTTGCCGCCGGCGGCGCACTTGCCGCCAAGGGCGTCGACGGCGCAAACCCCTCGGCAGATGCCAGTTGCCCGTTTGAGTTCTATGGTGTTGACTCGTGTCAGGATTTGGCTATCGATGCGCACGGTCACGCCCTGCGCATTCCCAACCTGCACTTCCAGGAACTCGACGTACTCGATGCCCTCATGAAGCTCAACCCCGCCGAGACACCCGACGTGCTTTTCGACGCCCCGCTCGCCGACATCTCGGTCTGCTTTGGCTTTATGC
Organism: uncultured Collinsella sp.; assembly: GCA_938039325.1. Classification (GTDB taxonomy): domain Bacteria; phylum Actinomycetota; class Coriobacteriia; order Coriobacteriales; family Coriobacteriaceae; genus Collinsella. The sequence continues at coordinate 27,560 of CALHUX010000003.1, forward strand.
ACCACGTGCCGTCATGCGAGTACCGCGTACGCGTGCTCGACGCCCTGGTGCGTCAGACGCGCCCAGGCGGCATCATCGCCATCAGCTTTTGGGAGTTTATGAACGACGAGCGCATGGCGCGCAAGGCCGTTCGCGCCGAAGCCCGCGCCGAGCTCACCCCACCGTTTGAGGGTTACGATTCCGCGCAGTTTGAAGCCGGCGACCACCTCATTGGCTGGCAAAACGACCGCCACGCTTACCGCTATTGTCATCACTTTGACGATCAACAGATCACCGACCTGGTGCGCGGCGTCCGAACGTTCTACAAGAGCGGCGAGGTCCCCGTGCGCGAGCTTGAGCGCTTCCATGCCGACGGTCGCAGCGGCGAGCTCAACCGCTATGTGATTCTCAAGCGTCTGTAGGCACCGACGACGCGCCGCCGAGCCGCGCCGCAACTTTCGGGCAAACTATGCCCACCTTCTTCCAACGCATCGCCGAAACGCGTAGCCATGCGTTTCGCATTTATGACCAAGGAGCCTCATGGGAGCCGTCCACGTTCGCACGCCTAAGAACTTTGTACTCGAGGAGCGCCTGGAGCGCTACGCCGATGCGATTGAGACGAATCCCGAGGCCTATGTCGGAGATTGGCGCAAGGCCTGTGCGCCCGCAGGCAGCAAGCCTTTCGAACACCTTCACCTGGATCTTGGTTGTGGCAAGGGAACGTACCTTGTAGAGCGCGCGGCCCACGAGCCAAACACGCTCTTTATCGGCATGGACCAGGAGCCCATCTGCATTGCCTATGCCGCGCAGAAAATATGCGAGCAGGAACTGACCAACGCACTTGTCCTGCCCCGAGGCGCCGCATCGCTGCCGCAACTGTTTGCCGCAGGCGAGCTCGACGCCATAACCATCAACTTTCCCACGCCGCAGCCCAAGGCCAAGTACGCCAAAAAACGACTCGTCCATGTCGACCATCTGATGCTCTACCGCCCGCTCTTTTCAGCCGGCGCCACCGTCACACTGCGAACCGACAGTAAGCCATTGCGCGACTACGCCCTGGGGCAGTTTGCCGCGGCCGGCTACGACACGCTTTGGGTAAGCGACGACGTCCGCCGCGACCATCCCGAGCATCCCGAGACCGAGTACGAATGCCGCACGCGCGAGATGGGTGCCGTCGTCTATGGCATTTGCGCCACACCCGGCGCGCAGCCCAGCAATGAACAGCTCGCGGCGGGCCGCGCGCAGGAGCAAAGCCTTGCCTGCTACCTGCCCGAAAACCTCGATGAGCTCACCTATGTACCTCTGGGCATGGAAGAGGCCGTCGAGAACTTTAGAAACCGCGCCCGCAAAGGCAAGAAGCGCCTGCCGCAAGAGTCCTAGGGGCTTCTGATGGTCGCGGCGTCGGCAAACAAGCGCAAATTGGCGCCAGCGAACGGCCCTCAAACCTAAGTGAGTAGACTATTTTGCAATAGCCAGGCACAGCCCGCATAGCGAAACATAAAACCGCAGGTAGAACCCTTGCGCAAAAGTCATGTGCTCGCAATATCGCAAAAAGTCTACTCACTTGGCTAGCGACTACACTAAACGGCTGGGCAGAACGCCCATTTCCTGCATTTTCTTGCCTGCGAACGCATCGATGCGACGCTACGCCATAATAGTTGGCGGACAATCGCGAGAGAAAGCAAACACATGGCACAGACCACGACAGATATCGCCGCCAGCACCGTCTCCGGTGCCGGAGCCGCCAGCTCATTCTCGGGCGGCACGGGAACCGAAGCCGAATTCGGCTCACTCGGTGCGCTCTCCCCCACCTGGTGGGAGCCCGAGGACGGCAGCGAGCCCGAACCGTGGCTCACGCCCGACCAGGCCTTCGAGCGCTTCTTTGAATGGACGAGCGATCGCGGTATTGAGCTGTGGGACCACCAGGAAGAGGCCCTCATGGATCTAGCCGCCGGCGATCACGTCATTCTGGGCACGCCGACCGGATCGGGCAAGTCGCTTGTCGCGCTGGGCATGCTCTTTATGGGCATGGCACAGGGCAAACGCTGCTATTACACGGCCCCCATCAAGGCTCTGGTCAGCGAGAAGTTTTTCGACCTTGTGCAGGTGCTCGGCCGCGATAACGTCGGTATGATCACCGGCGACACGCATATCAACACCAAGGCGCCCGTCATCTGCTGTACGGCAGAAATCCTCGCCAACGACGCACTACGCGAGGGCGAAGATGCCGATGTTGGCTGCGTCGCCATGGACGAGTTCCACTACTTTGCCGACCCCGATCGCGGTTGGGCCTGGCAGGTGCCGCTGCTCACCCTGCCTCACACGCAATTCATGCTCATGAGCGCCACGCTCGGCGATGTCACTGCCATCGCCGCCTCACTCGAGGAGCACACCGGCGCTGCTTGCGACTTGGTCGTCGACGCCCCGCGTCCTGTTCCGCTGAGTTACGACTATGTGACGACCTCCCTCGAGGGCACGGTCGAGCTCGCCATACGCCGCGACGAGGCCCCACTCTATATCGTGCACTTTAGCCAGGATGCCGCACTTGCGACGGCACAGTCGCTCGCCAATTTTGGCATTGCCAGCAAGGAGCAGCGCGAGGCCATCAAGGAGGCGGCCAAGGGCACGAGCTTCTCGACGGCCTTCGGCAAAATCCTCAAGCGCTTGCTCGGATGCGGCGTCGGCGTGCACCATGCTGGCATGTTGCCGCGCTACCGCCTGCTGGTCGAGCGCTTGGCGCAGCAGGGCCTGCTACCCGTCATCTGCGGCACCGATACGCTCGGCGTCGGTATCAACGTGCCCATCCACACCGTGGTGCTCACCGCGCTCACCAAGTTCGATGGCTACAAGATGCGTCGTCTGCGCGCCCGCGAGTTCCATCAGATTGCCGGTCGTGCCGGCCGCTCGGGCTTCGATACCGAGGGCATGGTCATCGCCGAGGCACCCGAGCACGAGATCGAGAATGCCAAGCTTATGGCCAAGGCGGGCGACGACCCCAAAAAGCTCCGCAAGATTAAAAAGAAGAAGGCCCCCGAGGGCTTTGTCACCTGGAACAAGCAGACGTTCGAGCGCCTGATCGAGACGCAGCCCGAGACACTCAAGCCGCGCCTGCGCATCACGCACTCCATGGTGATTAGCGTGGTCGAGCAGGGTGGCGATGCCCGAGCCCGCGTACACGACCTCATCGAGACGAGCCTGCAGACCCCCGAGGAAAAGGCTAAGCTCGAGGTTCGTGCCGACGAGATCTTCGCCACGCTCATCGATTCCGGCGTCGTCGTGCGCACCGAGGTGCCGCCCGCACCCGACGCTCCGGCTGACGCCGCGCCGGACATCGACTACGCACTGACGGTCGACCTGCCCGAGGACTTTGCGCTCGACCAGCCGCTCTCGCCGTTTTTGCTTGCCGCGTTGGAGCTGCTCGATCCCGAGAGCGAGACCTATACCATGGACCTAATCTCGATGGTCGAGGCAACGCTCGAGGATCCCAAGCAGGTGCTGCGCGCTCAGGAGCGCGCAGCACGCGACCGCGCGATGGCCGAAATGAAGGCTGACGGCGTCGAATATGAGGAACGCCTGGAGCGCATCCAGGATGTCACCTACGAAAAACCGCTCGAGGACTTGCTCGACGCCGCCTTCGACAAGTACTGCCAGGAAGTGCCCTGGGCAAACGACTACCAGCTCTCTCCCAAAAGCGTCCTGCGCGATATGCTGGAAAGCGCGAGCGATTTTAAGGGTTACATTCAAAAGCTCGGCATCGCCCGCTCCGAGGGCATTTTGCTGCGTTACCTGGCAGAGGCCTACCGTTCGCTCGACCGCACCGTGCCCATCGAGAAGCGCGACGAGCGTCTGCGCGACATTATCTCGTGGCTCGGCTTTGTGGTGCGCTCGGTGGACTCGAGCCTGGTGGACGAGTGGGAGAACGCCGGCAACCCGGCAGCCCTCGATGCTGCGCCGCCGCAGGGCATCGACGAGGTCGTGGCGGACCGCCGCGGCTGCACGCTGTTGGTGCGCAACGCGCTCTTCCGCCGCGTGACCCTTGCCGCCCGCGAGCACGTTCGCGACCTGGGCGAGCTCGACGACGACTGGGGCATGAGCGAGATCCGCTGGCAAAAAGCACTCGACGCTTACCACGAGCAGCACGAGGAAATCCTCACCGACGGAGATGCCCGCAGCGCCGCGATGTTCTCCATCGACGAGTCCGACGAGAAGACCGCGCACGTATGGCACGTGCACCAGATCTTTGCTGACGAGGATGGCGACCACGATTTTGGCATCATGGGCGATGTCGATCTGGACGCCACGCAAGACGGCGGCGAGGTAATCTTCAAGAACTACCGTGTCGGCTTTATCGAGAACCTGCTCGAGGACTAGCCGGGCGCAATGGGACGAAACAAAGCGGGGCCGCTGGCAACATCGCCAGCGGCCCCGCTTTTTGCGCGATACGCTATCCCCTACTCGGCATCCTCGACCTCATACGAATCCGCCTCGGCTGGCTCATCGTTCGTCTCTGTCGCGGCCCCGCGCGCCTCGTCAAACGCTGCTTTCATGGTCTTGTTGCCCCACGTGAGCTTGCGAATGGTAAGATCGTCGGCTTTCTTGTTGGCAAGGCGCAGATTGTTCTCGGAGGACAGCAACGCCTCCTTGGTTTTCTGCAGATGGCTAATCGTCTTGTCGATCTCATCGATTGCCGTTTGGAACTTGCGGCTCGCGATCTCGTAGTTGCGGCCGAAATCGTTCTTGAACTTCTCCATCTTGGCTTCGAAGTTCGTGACATCGATATTCTGCTGCTTGTACTCCGCCAGCTCCTGCTTATAGCGAAGCGAACCCATGGCGGCATTGCGCAGCAGCGTAATGATGGGAATGAAGAACTGCGGGCGGATCACATACATCTTCTCGTAGCGATAGCTCACGTCCACGATTCCCGCGTTGTAAAGCTCGCTCTCGGGCTCGAGCAGCGTGCAGAGCACCGCGTACTCACAGCCTTTCTGGCGACGATCGTGATCGAGTTTCTTAAAGAAGTCCTCGTTTTTATGCTTGGTCGCGGTCTCGTCGTTCTCGTTTTTCATCTCGAACATAATCGAAATGACCTCGTTGCCGCTCGCGTCGCACTCACGGAAAATGAAGTCTCCCTTGGTGCCCTCGGATGCATCGTTATCTTTCTCGAAGTACGCATTGGGAAACGCCGTCATGCGCAGACGGTTAAACTCGGTCTCGCAGTGCTGCTCGAGCGACTCGCCCACCATCTTGGTGGACAGGCGAACCTTCATGTCCTTAAGGCGCTCAATCTCTTCATCCTTGTAGCGAATCAGGTCATCGCTCGCGCGCTTGGCCTGCGCAAGCTCGAGCTCGTGTGCCGCCTTGGCTTGCTCCTCGCGAGAATCGCGCACCGCCAGCTCGCTCGTCAGTTTGGCACGTGCCTCATCGCGCTCTCGCTCCGCCGCGGCGACCGCCTCTGACAGGTTCATTTTTGCCATCAGTTCCTGCTCGCGCAGCTGGGCACGCAGGCCCTCGGCCTCTTGCTCGGACTGAGCCTTTGCGGCGGAAAACTTCTCTTGCACCTTCGCGCGATAGTCAGTAAGCGCGCGCTCGGCCTCGCTGCGAGCGGCATCGAGCTCACGCTGCGACTCTGCCGCGGCAGCGGCAAGCGCCATCTCCTGGGCCTTGTCCGCCGCGGCGATCCTGGCCTGCAGCTCGGCAATCTGAGCGTCGCGCGCGGACAGGTCGTTTTGAGCAGCATTGCGTGCCGCCGCCTCGGCAAGCCTGGCTTCATCATCTTTGCGCTCCAACTGCGCACGTAAATTGTCGATCTCGCGCTGAAGCTCGGCATTCTCCTTTTGAGCATCGGAACGGGCCTCAACCGCCGCGCGCTGACTTGCACTCTCGCGCTCTGCGGCAGCGCCTTCGAGCTTGGCGCGCAGCTCGGCAAGCTCAGCGTCGCGCTTGGCAACCTCTTGTGCCAGCTGCTGAGCTGCAGCGTTCTTCTGCTCGACAAGCTGAGCGTCGCGCTGAGACTCTGCCTTTTGCAAAGCAGCCGTCGAGCGCGAGCGCTCAAGCTCCAGTGCCTGCTCGCCCTCGCGCTGGACCGCCTTCACGCGCTCATCCAGGTCGCGCGAGAACTCGGCATCGCGCACCTGCTTGACGATATCCGCATAACCGGACGCATCGACCTTAAAAACTTCGCCACAATGCGGGCACTTGATCTCGTTCATAGCAGCTCCTCGATGGACGCAAATTTCAACCGCCTACACTCTACCGCGCCGCACGGACAAAAAAGGCGCCGCTGCCATAATGGCAACGGCGCCAGAACCACCACAAAGGCGACTGTCCCCTTTGTGGTGACTTGGGTCCTTACAGGTCGCGGTAGTCGATCAGGCGAAGATCAGGTTGAGACTCAAGCCAAGCGCGAAGCTCGGGGTCGATCAGCGCATCGACTTCCTTGGTACGATCGGTCGTGAGCGAGCTGTTCTCCAGGATAAAACGATCGAGATAGCCCGGATGGCACACAAAGACGACCGTCTCGCCGTCCACCATCTCGCGAACCGTCTGCATGATTGCCTCTTTGGGCTCGTAGCCCGGCTCCATCGAGCGCATCACCATGCGCAGATCAGTATCTCCGCAATGCACCACAGCCGCGGGGTCGAAGCTCGCCTTTTGCTCCTTAAGGCCCAGCTCCTGAGCAACCGCCGAGATCGCTCGGTTAAGGTTTTTGCTCATGACGGCATGGGCCTCAAAGTAATCGGGCTCGCGGCCCACGATCTCGACAAAGCGGTCATGCTGCGCGCGGATCTCGATGCAGGCCTCGTCGAAGTCTATCAACTCCTCGCCGCGCTTAAAATGATCGCGGAAGGTACGGCTGCTATGGAACTCGCCGTTCTCGTTGAGCATGCTCGGAATGAGCGCCGGGTCGGCACACGGCTTGCCCAGGCACACGTTGGTGTGCTGACCCACCGCAATGCCGACATCCGCCACGAGCGACCAGCCACGCTCGGCCTCGGGCATATTGGGCATAAGTCCCGCCGAGCGCACCAGGCCCTCATTGATACTGCGGGCAATCCCCAGGTTAACGGCATACGAATAACCGATATCGTCGGCACGAATGAGCAATTGCTTCATATTGACCCCCATCTACGGAAAGGGACACTTGAAGCGCGGCCAAGTGCCCCAGATAATTGTCCTACCGAACGGATGCTTTAGGCTTTGGCGGCAGCAGCGTCTTCGTCGAGCTGCTCCTTGGTAAAGCCAAAGAAGTAGGCGATGGCAGCGGCGGCAACAAATGCAGTGCCCGATGCAACGCAGCCCCATACGAGATTAGCAGTTCCGCCTGCAACATAACCTGTAATACCTAGGATATTAGTTGCGCCCAAAACATACGTGGTCACATTAGTGAGAGCCGCGATCAGGCCGCCGATAGCGCCGCCCGCGACCATGGCACCCAGGCAGCGAGTATACTTAAAGCCGCAGCCATACAGCGCGGGCTCCGTCACGCCACCGACAATGCCGGAGAGCGAGAAACCAAGCATAGCGCCCTTTTCGTCGACCTCCTTAAGGCGCAGGAAGGCACCGAAGGCCATGCCCCACGTGGCGAACTGAGCGATAGCACCCGCGACCATAACGCAGGAGTCAGACCCTGAGGTGAGCACCTGCACAATGCCGAGGGCAATCAGAACCTGGTGCATACCGGTCATAACCAGGAACTCCCAAAGCGCGGCAATGGCGACGAGGGAGAGGATCGTGACGATGCCGCCAGCGTTTCCGAGGCCGAACATAAAGTTGCCGACCAGGTCGCCCAGAATGGAACCAATCGGAGCTAGGGCGCACAGGGAAACGGGGGTCATCACAGCCATGGTGCACACGGGCACAAACACCGTGGAGAGCATGTCGGGGATGATCTTCTTCATGAACTTCTCGACGACCATCAGCACCGGCATAGACAGCAGCATGGGGAGCACGGTCGCAGAATAGTTGTTCAGCTGAGCCGGGAGCACGCCGTAAACCATCGTGGTCGTAGCACCAGAATCCGCAGCGGCGTTGACCAACGTCATGAACTCGGGGGCAATGAGCACGCCGCCGAGCATCATGCCGAGCGGCTGGCTGCAGCCGAGCTGCTTTGCGGCAGCCCAACCCAGATAGACAGGGAGGAAATAATAGCCGGCGTTGTAAATCCAGTTGTAGAAGAAGTTGTAGATGTCAGAATCTGCAGACCAGATACCGAGCATGCCGTCGCCGCAAAGTACGGCAAGTGTGCGGAACATGGCGGCGCCCATGATAATGGGGATCGTCATGCACATTGTCTTGGACAGGTAGTTAAGGGCCTTCTTGCCCGCAGTCTTGACCGTCAGTGGCTCCTTGGTGCCGTCATCGAGGTTCTCGTCAATGGAGCCTTCGCCCTTGACGCCCAGCGCAATGGCGGCGTCATAGACCTTCGGCACGTTCTGGCCAATGATGACCTGATACTGGCCGCCAGACCACTGTGCGCCCAACACACCCTTGATCTTCTTAACTTCATTATCATTGGGAATGGACTGATCTTTGAGGTTCAGACGCAAGCGGGTCATGCAGTGCGTCGCGTTCGTCACATTGGAGGCGCCGCCGACGGCAGCGAGCACGTCCTCGGCAATCTTCTTGTTATCGACAGTCATGTCGAATCCCTTCTCTTCCAACTAAAGGCCGTGGGACTTCACGGCACCAAGACGCACGATTCCGCTCGCGCCTGCGCAGCGCGCGATACCAGTTGGCAAGAGATTGATTTGCATGTGATTCCCGGGTGGATCGACATGAAAAAAGCCCCGCGCACAACCGACAGAGACCCAATTATGGTCTCGGCAGAATCGGTAGTGCCTCTCGGAGCTGCGCCGTGAGTAACACCCAACACACGGCGAGTATATGCGGCAGATGCGTTCGTTGCGGCTCAGATTACCGACGAACGGTAGCAAACGACCCGCGAACGGTCGCCATGACGGAAAGGAAATACCAGAGAGCCTATTTATCCGAGTGGACAGAAGCCACGCGATTCACATGCATGATCAGATAGACGAGCTCCTCTTGGGCCAATGGCTCGCCAAAGGTCTCTTGAATCAGATCGTCTACACGGTGAGCGCAACGCGATGCCGCCGGATACTGCTCCACGAGCACGTCGTAAAGACCGGAGTTCTCGGTATCGATCGGCTCTTTCTTTGCCACGCGGTCGAGCAGATAGCGCACATGAATGGCAAAGCGGGCAAAGGCGAACGACGAGCGATCGACCGTCACACCCAACTCTTCTTGAATAATCGCGACCGTCATATCGAGCAGTCGCTCCTCGTGCTGCTCGGCAAGCACGCGCCGCTCGCTCGGCTTAACCGATGCGTTGACAATCGACATGGCAATGCCCGCGGCCTCGCTTCGGGGCATGCGCACATGAAAGCTCTTCTGGATGCCGCGAACAGCCAGCTCGCCCAAGCGGTATTCGATGGGATGCAGCTGCTCCAGATCGCGCTCAAGCGGCAACGACACCACCATGTGTTCGCGGGCGCGCTTAATGGCAAACTGGATATGGTCCGCCAGTGTAATGGGGAGGTTAGGGCTCAATTCGTACGAAAGCTGTCCGGTTGCGATATCAGCCAGCTGAGCAGAAAACTCCAGCACCTCGGGGTCGACCTCATCGATAAACGCCAGGTACTTTGAATCAATGCCGTAAAAGGTACGCGTGATGACATCCAGGTCGACCTCATGCGGCATATCGCCAAAGCCGATACCGCGACCCAGCGCGATAAGCTGACGCCCCGCGCCGTCTTCGCAGATGGCAGCGTTATAGTTAATGCGCTGGATAGCCCTCATGGATTCATCGCTCCTACTGAAACGCGCCGCACAGACCATCCGCGCGGCGCGTTCATTCTACCTGCACTTACAGCTACAGTCCAAAGAAGCCTAGGATTTGGTCACGGCTTACGGGCTTGTAGTTGTTGGCATCGAGGCCAACGTCGTAGCGCAGGACCGGGCGCTCGCGATCGCGGTTGCGCGCGTTGGTGCGGTCTCCCCTGCTGTGGATATGCCCGTGCAACATGATGGCGCCACGCGCCTTGCCGTTCCAGCTGAGCATGGGGTAATGGCTCATTACCAGGCGATGGCCCTTCGCGTAACCGGGGGCGACCTCCAGATAATCGCGCACCTCATCCCAAATGTGCGGCGCGTCTGGATCTTCCCAGTCGCCGTCATGGTTACCGCGGATGAGCGTTACGTTCTGACATTCGATGCGCTCGCGCAGGCGCACCGCCTCCGCCAGGGGCAAACGATAGGTAAAGTCTCCCAAGATATAGAGGCGGTCGTCCACAGCCACGCACTTATTGATGGCATCGATGACCTTGCGGTTCATCTCCTCGACCGAATCAAACGGTCGATCCATGTCGTGCAAGATATTCGTATCGCCCAGGTGCAGGTCGGCGGTAAACCACATCATCGTCTCTGTCCTCATTTCGCAACGCGTATAAGACCTGTTTAGTATACAGACGCGGCGATGAGACAGTCACCCAAAGAGCCCGCCGAACAGACCTCGGCGACGCTTGTCCTGCTTTTTCGAAGCGTCATCCCGCGTCTTCTTGCCCTGCCGCTTCTTACGGTCCTGCTCCAACTCATCGTCATCGAGTAGCATATCCCACTCAAACGGATCGTCTGTCAGATCGAACAGGTCATCGTCATCAAACACGTGCGCCTCCATTACCGATTAGCGAGCATCCACAACGTAGTTGAGAAGTCTACGGGCCCGTGCGGACACAAATTCATCCTGTCTGCGTCTTTCAATCGTTTGCCGCAACGCTTGCGCAACGGAACGCTTGCAGATAAGAGAGGACCACGGATGGCACCCGTGGCAGCGGGTCTTGCCAACTCCGATACACGTTTTCATCGTGAGAAATGGCCGTCTTCGCTTACGCGGGGGCGGCCACTTTGTTTATCCCTATGTCATCTGATTCTAATGCACAAACATGCGCACGAACTTGTGCTTCCAGCTTGCGTAAGGGGCATAGCGGAACGGCACGTCCAGCCACGTTGCCTTGTTCACGATGCTCTTCTTGTGGCTAAACGTATCGAAGCTCTCGCGTCCATGGTACTGTCCCATACCGCTCGCCCCCATGCCGCCAAAGCCCATATGGCTCGTGGCCAAATGCATAATGGTGTCATTAACACAGCCACCACCAAAGGGCACGTAACGCACAAAGCGCTGCTGAACCTCACGGTCCTGGCTAAAGATATACAGGGCCAGCGGCGTCGGACGATCCGTAATAAACGTCTCGGCCTCGTCTAGGCTCTCAAACGTCAGCACCGGCAAGATGGGGCCGAAAATCTCCTCCTGCATCACGGCGTCATCGGGGGACACGCCATCCAAAATCGTCGGCTCGATCTTGAGCGAAGTCTCGCGCGCGGTACCTCCAAGCACGACCTTATCGGGATCGATCAGCCCGCGCACGCGTGCAAAATGCTTGGCGTTGACAATATGACCGTAATTCTCATTGTCGAGCGGATGCTCGCCAAACATGCGGCGGGCCTCCTCCTTGATGAGGTCCAGCAGCTCGTCGTGCACGCGCGCATCGACCAGCAGGTAGTCGGGCGCCACGCAGGTCTGCCCCACGTTGAGCCATTTACCAAAGGCGATACGGCGCGCCGCGACCTTCAAGTTAGCCGTCGCATCCACGATGCAGGGACTCTTCCCGCCCAGCTCAAGCGTCACGGGCGTAAGGTTTTTACTTGCGCGCTCCATAACGAACTTGCCGACCGGAACGCTACCGGTAAAGAAGATCTTGTCCCAGCACTCGTCGAGCAGCGCTTCGTTCTCGGCGCGCCCGCCCTCGACAACCGTCACCAGGCACGGATCAAATGCCTCTTCACAGATCTGCTTGAGCACCGCACTCGATGCCGGAGCATAGGCACTCGGCTTGATGACCACGGTGTTGCCTGCGGCAAGAGCGCCAGCGAGCGGCTCGAGCGTTAGCAAAAACGGGTAGTTCCAGGGGGCCATGATGAGCGCGACGCCATAGGGCACGGCTTGCGTCTTGCACACACTCACGGCGTTGGCGAGGTCGCACGGGCGCAGGCGCGGACGACTCCATCGAGCCACGTGCGCAATCTGATGACGGATCTCGGAAAGCGAGGTGCCGATCTCGCACATATAGGCTTCGTCATGTGACTTACCCAGATCGGTCTTGAGCGCATGGGCAATATCGGCTTCGTGCGCCCGCACTGCGTCGCGCAAGCTCACGAGCGCGCGACGGCGAGCATCGACATCAAACGTGGCGTGCGTCTTAAAGTAGGCGCGCTGATCGCCGACGATGCGCGCAATTTCCTCGGTGTTCATGGACCCTCCTAGTTCTCGCACTCAAACATACCACCCGCGACGACTTCGTACATATGCTCGAGTTCCAAACGGTCCATTAAAAGCGGAACGGGGTACAGGGGATTGGCCTCGGCATCGGCATGCGCCGCCATCTCAGGAATGTCGGAGCGGCGAATGCCCGTCACATATTTGGGTATGCCCAAGGCGGCGTTCATGCGGTCGACCCAATCGATAAAGGCCTCAGCAGCCACGTTGTCCAGCGCATTAGCCGGCGCAATGCCGGCCATGCGGGCGAGATCGGCGAGCTTGGGAGCAGCAGCTTCGCCATAGGCGCGAAGCATGTGCGGCAGGATGATGGCGTTGGCCAAGCCGTGGGGAATCCCGTAACGCCCGCCCAGGCTGTGCGCGATGGCATGGACGTATCCAACATAAGAGCGCGTAAAGGCAACGCCCGCTTTATACGCCGCCGAAAGCATATTGCGGCGCGCACGCATGTTGCCACCGCACTCATAGGCCTCGAGCAAATTGTCGTGGATGAGCTGCACCGCCTGGCGCGCCATCTTGCGCGTATAGGGCGTGGTGCTGCGCCCGATAAAGGCCTCGACGGCATGCGTCAGGGCGTCCATGCCCGTTTGCCCCGTAATGGAGGCGGGCAGGCCGCGCGTAAACTCGGGGTCGTGCACCGCAAAGCGCGGGATCAGCACAAAGTCGTTAATGGGATACTTGTAGTGCGTCTCGTCGTCGGTAATTACCGCTGCAAGCGTGACCTCGCTTCCCGTGCCCGCCGTGGTGGGAACGGCGATGAGCAGCGGCAGGCGACGATGGATACGCAACAGGCCGCGCATCTTGTTGATGGGCTTCTTTGGCTGCGCGATGCGCGCGCCCACGCCCTTGGCGCAGTCCATGGCCGAACCGCCGCCAAAGCCGATAATGGCCTGGCAGGCGCTCTCTCGATACAGAGATGCCGCTTCCTCCACGTTTGAGACCGTGGGGTTCGCACGTGTTTCGGCATAGACCGCAGCGCTAATTCCCTTGGACGCGAGCGCTGTCTCGAGCGGTGCCGTGAGCCCCAGACGGGCAATGCCGGGATCTGTCACGATAAGAACATGGTGTATTGAACGCTTTTGAAGCACTGCGGGCACTTCCTCAGCGTGCTCTAAAATGCGTGGCTCGGTATAGGGCAGCACCGGCAATGCGATGCGAAAAACCGTTTGATACGTTCGGCACCAGGCGCGGCGGGCTAGATGCATAAAGGAAGCTCCTTCATTTGTTGATTGGTCAACATTTGCTCGACCGATTGTACTCATCGGAGGTCGCACGAGGTCTAGCAATCGTTAATCAATCAACATCTACACATGCTTAAATTGTTTTATTAAAAATCATTCCTAATAGGCTTCACATTCGGTCTCATTTATGGATAATAGAACTCGTCAAGACGCACGTCCGGAGAGGGCCCTTACGGGACCGGACGAGCGCACCATCGCCATCGATCGAAAGGATCGAATCATGAAGTTTGTTTGCCCCGTTTGCGGTTATGTGGAAGAGTTCGACGGCGACCAGCTGCCCGAGGATTTCAAGTGCCCCCAGTGCGGCGTTCCCGGCTCTCGCTTCCTGAAGCAGGAGGAGGGCCAGCTCGAGTGGGCTGCCGAGCACGTCGTGGGCGTCGCCAAGATGGAGGGCGTCTCCGAGGACATCGTTGCCGATCTGCGCGCCAACTTTGAGGGCGAGTGCTCTGAGGTCGGTATGTACCTGGCCATGGCTCGCGTCGCTCATCGCGAGGGCTATCCCGAGATCGGCCTGTACTGGGAGAAGGCTGCCCACGAGGAGGCCGAGCATGCCGCCAAGTTCGCCGAGCTCCTGGGCGAGGTCGTGACCGATTCCACCAAGAAGAACCTCGAGATGCGCGTTGAGGCCGAGAATGGCGCCACCGCCGGCAAGACCGATCTTGCCAAGCGCGCCAAGGCCGCCGGTCTCGATGCTATCCACGACACCGTGCACGAGATGGCCCGCGACGAGGCTCGCCACGGCAAGGCTTTCGCTGGCCTGCTCAAGCGCTACTTTGGCTAAGCCAACTGCCTGAGACATAATCTCTAGCTCGAAGAAGGCCCGGACCGTATTGGTTCGGGCCTTTTTGTGTCTCGAGGACTCGTTAACGCCCTGAAATAGAGCTATCTTCGGCATCGGTTTCTCGTCAAAAACTAAGTGAGTAGACTTTTCGAAACTTGCCGAGCAGACCATCCGTATTGCTTTATAAAGTCGCAGGTAAATGACTTGTTTCAAAACGGCCTGGTCGCCAAAGTGCCAAAAGCCTACTCACTTAGAACCGCAGCCGTCCACGATCGAGCTGTTTTGTGTCTAACGGGCATCTTTCCGTCAATTACTCCCAATTTTGTCCAGTCAACGAATAGTTCAGACCGGAGTAATGTCTCAGCCCTTTGCTCATCTGAGCTTTTATCACGATATTCAGCATCGAGCATCCTGCATACGGCCTTAACGATCGCGTGGAATCTACCCTCATCGGATATCTGTCTGTGTGTCAGGAGAAGTACATCGTAGCCCATGGCCTGAAGGGCCGTCATGCGGTCAGCGTCACGCAAGCCATCCCCTGCGCATCCGTGCGAGGCCTTTCCCTGACATTCAATGGCCACCTGTCGCCTGCCGTCCGGCGAAGAAAGAAGTAGGTCGATATACACACGGGACTTTCCCACAATCGCTCGAGCACTTGTGCTTAGCATCACTTCAACATTAAGCTCTATGCCGCAGAAACCTTCGCCTCCCAGGGATCGCGGCAGTGCAAGTAGCAAATACGCCTCGACCTCAAAAGGCGACGCGGCGCCCAATGGAACGAGTTGCGATACCGCTATAAATCTATTGCCGTAACGCATCCCGCAAACATCTGAACAAAAACGGTCAAGGTCTCCGCCCAAAACCAAAGCGTCTCGACGCCATAAATTTGAGGCGGTGCCGTCCTCGGACGGGCAGCGCACCCAACCGAACGTTGTCGAAATCGCGCCCGAATCAATTGCACGCGAAAGCTCCGCCTCAAGTGCCGCCGGCAGGGCACACACCGCAAACAAGCCGCACATCTCCGCCAATACCAAAAGAAGCTGAAGATCCGTCAGATGCCGCGACATGATGAATGCCGTCAGTAGAGGAGACGTAACCAAAAACCCATGCTCCGTTTCCAGCACGGATTCCCTGGGAAGCTCACCAAGAAACAGCCGCTGCCTAATGCTGGCAGGACAAGTCCGTTTGTTTCTCGACCGAACCAATGTATACAACGGAAAACCGAGCGCGACCGCAGCCGTCGGGTTGCGGGCGAGATCATATCGCTGCCGGTCTTCTTCCGGTCGTGGAAGCGGCGGACACAAAGCGCGGACTTGAGGAGGCAAACGCCAGTACCTAAAAGCTGATATGTCACAAAGTAGATCCTTCATAGGCACAGGAAAACACGAATTTCAACCCAGTCGGTCTCGTATTGGCGCGAACGCACCAAAAATGGCGCCGAACGGACTGCCAAGTTTTCAACAGCCCTCCCCAACTGGCCAAAAGCTTGTCGAGAGCTGGACGAAGCCCTGTTGAAAACCCCATTTTTTCTCATGCAGGAGCTGTGCGCGGCAAGTGAGTAGACTTTTTTGAACATCCCGAGCAGGCCGGTCATCCTGCTTTTCAAAACCGCAGGTAGATAGCTTGTTACAAAACTGCCTGGTCGCCAAAGTGCTAAAAGTCTACTCACTTAGGTTGCAGAGTGCTCCCCATTAGCTGCAATTCCAAGGTAGTTAGTACTTTTGGACTCAGATCGTCATACTGAACAAGAATTTGAGTTGAGTTTTCAGGGACAGATGCGCCATCGGCACACCAAAAACAGTCACCGATATCGATAAAAGGGATGCTCGAGCGCGTGAGGGCCCGTGCAAAAGAGCTTCCGCCCGCGTCACACTCCACGGCCACGACGCAGTAAAGGCCGGCGTCCGCGTACTCGATCGAGACTTCCCCTGCCGGAAACGTTTTCCGTACAAGCGCCGCCAGGCCATCACGCGCCCCACGAGCACGAGCGCGCACGCGGTTCACATGTCGCTCGTAATCACCCGATTCCAGCAAACGCGCCAAGGCAACCTGATCAACAGAACTTACCGACGAGGCGTAGAAACCAAGGTTGCGTTTAAACCTCTCCATTAGTTCATCGGGCAGCACCATGTACGCCAAACGCAACGCCGATGAAAGGCTCTTCGAAAACGTGTTGGTGTAGATAACCGACTGGGCGGCATCGATCGACGCGAGCGCGGGAATCGGCTTGCCGGCAAGGCGAAACTCACAATCAAAGTCGTCTTCGATGAGATACCGACCTGGCCGCTCGGCGGCCCAGCTCAGCAACGCATAGCGACGTGCAATGCTCGTCACAAGACCGGTCGGATACTGATGAGACGGCATCAGGTGAAGGACATCGGTCCCGGTTTTCTGCAGCGCGCTCAAGTCCACGCCCTCAGCATCCAACGGGACATGCCGCACTTCGCAACCCATGGCCTGATAGATGCGCGTCAAGCGCAAATAGCCTGGATCCTCGACGGCATACACCTTGTCCGCGCCAAGCAACTGAACCAACATGGTATCGAGCAGCTGGGCGCCCGCACCGATAACGATATTGTCGGGATTGACATTCATGCCCCTTGTCCCGCGCAGATGGTGTGCAATCGCACGTCGCAGTCGAGCGGTGCCCTGCGCCGGTGCGGGCGAAAAGATTTCACGTTCGTCTTCGGACGTCAGCGTCGCCCGTAGCGCACTTTGCCAAAGCCGCGCCGCCTCCAAAGCGGAAGGAGAAAGTGCGTCGAATCGCTCTGCCTGCCCCATGGCATCATGCGCGCTGGGACCAACAGGGACAGCATCTCGGTCGATATCCCCCGCAGCCAAAGCCAAAACCGGCGCATCCGGAAGCTCGCACGCGTAGTAGCCACGACGCGGCATTGAGCAAATATAGCCCTCGGCAAGCAACTGGCTATATGCATTCTCGATAGTAATGACACTGATTCCCAGATGACTGGCAAAGGCGCGCTTAGACGGAAGATGCTCCCCCGCCGCAATGCGTCCAGCAACGATATCATCTCGAATTTGCTGATAAATATACTCATAAAGCGATGCCTCGCCGCGTTTTTCCAAATTGTAGTCAAGCATGAGTTTGTCACCTGACCTTATTAAGTCATTCATTCTGGTATTAGTCTGACCTTGTAATTATCTCGAAAACTGAGTATTTCGCCATACCCAGCTCCCCGATAGGATGTTCCGTCAAGCAATGCACATGCCAACCAAGGGAGCAACCATGGCAGAACAGACCAACAAGGCCGATCGCGTCAAACTCAATCGCGAGCTCGCGCAGATGCTCAAGGGCGGCGTCATCATGGACGTCACCACGCCCGAGCAGGCACGCATCGCCGAGGAGGCTGGCGCGTGCGCGGTCATGGCCCTCGAGCGCATCCCGGCAGACATACGCGCGGCCGGCGGCGTGAGCCGCATGAGCGATCCGGCGATGATCCGCGGCATCCAGCAGGCCGTGAGCATCCCCGTCATGGCGAAGTGCCGCATCGGACACTTCGTCGAAGCCCAGGTACTCGAAGCCATCGAAATAGACTACATCGACGAGTCCGAGGTACTGAGTCCGGCTGACGACATCTACCATATCGACAAGACGGCGTTTTCCGTGCCCTTCGTATGCGGTGCGCGCAACCTTGGCGAGGCACTGCGCCGCATCGCCGAGGGCGCGTCGATGATCCGCACCAAGGGCGAGCCCGGCACGGGAGACGTTGTGCAGGCGGTAAGCCACATGCGCCTCATCAACGGCGAGATACGTGCGGTGGACGCCCTGCGCGAAGACGAGCTCTTCGAGGAGGCGAAGCGCCTGGAGGTCCCCATCGACCTGCTGCGCCACGTCCACGAGCATGGCAAACTGCCCGTCGTCAACTTCGCAGCCGGCGGCGTGGCGACACCAGCCGACGCGGCACTCATGATGCAGCTCGGTGCCGAGGGCGTCTTCGTGGGAAGTGGCATCTTCAAGAGCGGTAACCCTGAGAAGCGTGCTGCTGCTATCGTGCAGGCCGTAACTAACTATAACGATGCCAAGAAGCTTGCTGAGCTTTCTGAAGACCTCGGTGAAGCTATGGTAGGTATCAACGAGCACGAGATTGAAGTGCTCATGGCTGAGCGTGGCAAGTAATGAGAATTGCAGTATTGGCACTTCAAGGCGCATTCGCGGAGCACGAACAAATGCTTCAGCGCCTTGGAGTTGAAACTTTCCAAATAAGACAACTGGCAGATTGGGAGCAGCCGAAGGATGGACTGATAATCCCGGGAGGTGAAAGCACCGTGCAAGCAAAGTTGCTTAGCGACCTACACTTGCTCGAACCTATCCGTAACGCCATCAGCGACGGACTTCCCGTCTTTGGAACATGTGCCGGACTCATCCTACTCTCAAAGCAGATTGAAGGCGAGCCTGCAACCCGACTCGCCACTATGGACACGGAAGTTCTCCGTAACGCCTACGGTCGTCAGCTCGGTAGCTTCTATACCATAGCACCAATGAAGGGAGTAGGCGAGGACATACCTATGACATTCATCCGTGCACCATATATCCGCAAGGTTAAGGGGGATACTGAAATTTTGGCAGAGGTAGATGGACACATCGTTGCTGCACGCCAAGGTAAGCAGCTTGTTAC
>CALHUX010000004.1:0-17811 GCA_938039325.1 uncultured Collinsella sp.
TCCATCCTCGCAGTATCCGGTTCTCAAGGTGCACGCCTGGCGGCTGATCCGGTCCGACCGGGCCGCGCGGCAAGTAGATATATTGCCAGACCGCGAAGCCTTGTGGGACGTCAATTCCGCTCTTCACAAGTCCTACACAACATATCGCTTTCTATAGGTAATAGAAAGACTGGCGCGGATCTTCCGCACATATCAGATGATGACCCTTTGGTTCAGGAATATATAGAGATCGGTCACCTGTAAGTGTTTATCTACCCGCGCTTTTAGCAATGTAAACCGCACTTCAGATAAAAAGAGGGAGCGCCGCGCACAACGCGACACTCCCCTAGCGATTCAACAGAATCTATTAGGCCTCGAGAGCCTTCTTGGCAATGGCAGCCAGCTCGTTGAAGGACTCGATGTCCTCGTAAGCCATCTGAGCCAGGACCTTGCGGTCGAGCTCGATGCCGGCAACCTTCAGGCCGTGCATGAACTGAGAGTAAGAGATGTCGTTCAGGCGAGCAGCAGCGTTGATACGGGTGATCCAGAGAGAACGGATCTCGCGCTTCTTGTTGCGGCGATCACGATACTGATACTGCAGGGAGTGCTGGACCTGCTCTTTAGCATGCTTGTAAGTACGCGAAGCGGCACCGTAGTAACCCTTCGCACGGTGCATAACGGTACGGCGCTTCTTCTTGGCGGCAACAGCGCGCTTAATACGTGCCATGTTCTATCAACTCCTAGACGGTAAAACGAAAAACGGGAACGCGAACTTAGGCGAGACGCGACTTGATGACCTTGCGGTCGGCAGCGGCGATCTCGGTCTCCTGACGGAAGCCACGCTTACGCTTGGTGGACTTCTTGCTCAGGATGTGGCTCTTGAAAGCCTTGGCGCGCATAAGCTTGCCGGTACCAGTCTTGCGGAAACGCTTCTTGGTGCCGCTGTGGGACTTCATCTTAGGCATGAAATACTCCTTAATCGGTTACAGAACACTAGTTACTTGCTATCGCTTGCCGCTTTATCCTCATCGAAGGCGCCCTTAATCGGGGCGAGCAGCATAAGCATGTTACGGCCTTCCATCTTAGGCTTGGACTCGACCGTAGCGTAAGGCTTGAGATCCTCGGCGAGACGCTCGAGAACGTTAAGGCCCTGCTCCGGGTGAGCCATCTCACGGCCGCGGAACATGATGGTGATCTTAACGCGTGCGCCCTTCTTGAGGAAACGCAGAACGTGGCCCTTCTTGGTCTCGTAGTCGCCAACGTCGATCTTGGGTCGGAACTTCATTTCCTTGACCTCGACCTTGGACTGGTTCTTACGAGCAGCCTTGGCCTTCATGGCCTGCTGGTACTTGAACTTACCGTAGTCCATGACCTTGCAGACCGGCGGCTCCGCGTTGGGAGCGATCTCGACCAGGTCGAGACCCTGATCGTCGGCGACGCGCTGGGCATCGCGGATGGCGAACAGGCCGAGCTGAGAGCCATCGACGCCAATCAAACGACACGAAGATGCAGTGATCTCGTCGTTGATGCGGGTGTCATCAGACTTAGCTATTTTCCCTACCTCCATTCATAAAAAAATAACCCGGCGCTTCTCAGCAACCAGGTCGTACACATAGACTTCCTCGATTTGAGGAAGGGAATCTAAGTTGTATGACCAGTCAGCTGCTCATTGGCGCCAAAAGGTGGGAACCCTCAGGTTCCTCTTTAGGGCATTGCGGGAACAACGCCTTGCGAATAATAACACGTACAGCGCGTTATCACATTACGTACACGAAAAAGGGACCTTGACCCCCTTGAACGCTCGCTTGCATGTATGGTGCTCGAGGCGAGACTCGAAGGGCCTTCGCTTCGCGAAGCCCCGGGCTTCGGGCGCGTGGCGCCCTCGCCACGCTCCGCTACAAACAGGCCACAGGCCTGTTTGCTTAACGCTTCGCGCGCTCACGCGAGTTCGGCACGAAAAAGGGGGCCGCAACCCCCTTGAACGCTCACTTGCATGTATGGTGCCCGAGGCGAGACTCGAACTCGCACGTTGTTGCCAACGGTGGATTTTGAGTCCACTGCGTCTGCCAATTCCGCCACTCGGGCACGCAATGCGTGAGTTAGTTTATCACAGCTTTCTACCGATTAGTCCGAAAATGGAACTTCGAGCATTTCGATGAGTTCGACCGTGCGGAGCATCTCGCGCCGACGGCATCCGCGACCGTCGACCGAAGCCTCACCCATCTGGTTATCGTAAGGGTCCTCGCGCATGCCGTCGAAAGAGGGCTCAAACTCTGCCTGGAATCGATTGTTGGCCACCATACGCCACGGGTCGAGATTGCCAAAGTAGTGACGGCGGCGCCACTCCTCCCCCATCCTGCGAGCAGAAGATCCAAATGACACGTCGGCGTTGAGCCAACCGGTCTGCGGCGTATAGAACTCTGCCCAGTCGTGCGACCCCACCGAATCGGGCGCAACATACAGGCCGCTCTGCCAACGGGCAGGCACGCCCGCGATACGGCACATGGTGATAAACGTGAGCGCCATAACGCCGCAATCGCCGCGGAGCGAATGCGCGCAGTCATCGGCAATAGATCCCAAAAGCAAGTACGGCGGCTGATAGCGATAGTCGATGTACTGCGTCAGGTAATCATAGATAGCACGGGCGCGATCGAGCGGATCCTCGAGCCCGTCAATGACACGGGCTGTCAGCTGCTGTAGATACGGCGTGAATGCAATGTGCGGACGGTCCTCGGAGGTGTCCACGGGCAGTGGCGCGTCCATGCAAGGATGCACCGGAAGCGCACCCCCATAGACATCACGATAAGCGGCATCAATTTGATAGCGATAGGTCACCGAGAATGAGCGCTCACTCGAAGAAGACCACGAGGCGGTACGCGCCGAAGCATTCGCGGGGGCAACAGCACCCTCCGGCGTCATATCGAGAACCTCGATATGAGACTGTTGACGACAGGCGGCGGCAACGGGTAGCCACGCGCGAACAGTCTCTCCATCTAGAGCACCGGGGACAGACACGGACGCTTTAAGCGTAATGACGCGAGCCAATCCGTTTTGTGACTCCATCTCCTTGAGCATCTCGTTGCGCAGTGCTATTCCGTCCGTAGAATCGGGCCGCATGCCGGGAACCTCTTTGGGATATACGCGAAGCGAATCGAGGAAGTTGTCGAGAACGAACAGCTCACCATCGATAAAGCGCCAGTCAATACGCTTACGATTAATCAGGTCATCAAACTGCTCTTCGGTAAACTCTGGCCACTCCTCGCGAATCATCGCAATAGCCTGGTCGCGCGACACCGAAAAATGAAGCGGCGTCTCGAGCATGCGATACCGCTCGGCACGAACACAAGCAGCCAGCGAAGGCTCGGGGTTCTGCTCCAAAAGGCGATCGCAGGCAGCAACAGCCTGCGTCAAATACCCGGCATCCATAAGACGAAGAATCTCGGGCGGCAGTCCAACATCGAGATGACGAAAGTCATCACAGCAAACATCAGCAGAGCAACCAACTGGACCCTCGTCAATAACCTTCCCATCCGAAGGCAGCACATTAATAACAGCCATACCAAAACTCCAAGTCACTAGAACGCTTGAAGCCCATTGTAGCGAGATAAAAAGAAAGCCCCAACAAGGGAGCCATCAACACCGCTGAACGGTAACCATATAACTAAAATCAGACCAGTAACCCTGTAGCAAGTTAACAAAGGAGGCCCCGTTTCCCCGGAGCTGATTCCGTCGCGCGACTTCTGGCAAAGCCAGTAGCCATCTTAATTCAGACTCGTAACCCTGCGGCGTTAAACGAAGGAAGCCCCGTCCCCCGGAGCTGTTTTCTTGGCGCGACTTCTGGCAAAACCAGGTGAGCGCAAAGGAAACAGTGTAGGGGGACGGGGCTTCCGGCGGGAAGTTTAGCGACGCTTACGCCTTGTTGACGGAGCCAAACTCCTCCATGAGCTCCTTGGTGCGGGCAACGATGTTGTCGCGACCAGGCTTGAGGAGCTTGCGGGGGTCAAAGCCCTTGCCCTGCTGATCCTTGCCAGCCTCGATGTACTCGCGGACGCCCTTGGCGAAGACGAGCTGCAGGTCGGTGTTGACGTTGATCTTGGAGATGCCCAGGGAGATGGCCTTCTTGATCTGATCCTCGGGGATGCCGGTGCCACCGTGCAGAACGAGGGGCAGGTCACCGGTCTGGGCCTTAATCTCGCCCAGACGCTCGAAGGAAAGACCAGCCCAGTCGGCGGGGTACACGCCGTGGATGTTGCCGATGCCGCAGGCGAGGAAGTCGACACCCAGGTCAGCGATCTGCTTGCACTCAGCAGGATCAGCGAGCTCGCCGCTGGAGGTCACGCCGTCCTCGGTGCCGCCGATGCCGCCGACCTCGGCCTCGATGGACATGCCCTTGGAGTGGGCAAGCTCAACGAGCTCCTTGGTGCGGTCGAGGTTAAGCTGGAAGGTCTCCTCGTGAGAGCCGTCATACATGATGGACGTGAAGCCGGCCTCGATGCACTTGAAGCAGTCCTCGTAAGAACCGTGATCGAGGTGAAGGGCGACGGGAACGGTAACGCCCGTGGCCTCGACGGCAGCCTTGACCATGTCGGCGCAGACCTTGAAACCGCCCATCCACTTAGCGGCACCAGCGGTGCACTGAAGGATCAGCGGAGACTTGGCCTCCTCGGCGGCCTGGAGAATAGCCAGGGTCCACTCGAGGTTGTTGGTGTTGAAGGCACCGAGACCGTACTTGCCGGCCTCGGCCTTCTTGAGCATGTCTGCTGCGTTGACGAGCATAAAAGAAACCTCCTGTAAGGTTGCTCCGATAACGCCTGAGATTTTACCACGGCGCACCCGGGCATAAACGTTCGTTTGTTCACGAATATCGTCCAAACAGACTTTTTTGACCGTTTGCCCTACGGAATCAACCCGTTGGGGAAAAATAGCTTGACGTTTGGACGCTTCTCGTGCTTCAAAAGCCGACTATTAAGCTACATCTGCATGAAAGGGTTCTGCATGAGCTCGCGTGCCATGGTGGTCGAATCGCCATGGCCGGTTAGGCAAACGGTATCGGGCGGAAGAAGCCGGGCGAGCTTGGAGAGCGAGCACAGAATCGCTGCCTCGTCGCCACCGGCAAGATCGGTGCGGCCGTGGCTGCCCGGGAATAGCGTGTCGCCCACAAAGGCAATGTTCCCCTGCTCGGTGGCAGCAAACAAGACGATCCCACCCGGCGTATGCCCCGGCGTCTCGATCACCTGCAGGCAGATATCGCCCACCTCGATAGCATCGCCCTCGGCGAGCAGGCGCGTCGGCTCCCCGGGGTTGGGCGTCTCAATGCCCCACATAGCTCGCTGTTCCTCGATGTTCGCATGCGGCACCGCCACATCCTTAGCACACAGCTCATACTGGCAGCCCTCGCCGACGGTGGTTCGCACGCCGGCAACACCACCAACATGATCGGCATGGCCATGAGTGCATACGGCGCCAAGCACGCGTGCGCCGGGATGCTCGGCTCGAATATGCTCCACCAAACGCTCGCCTTCCCATGCGGGGTCGATAATCACGCACTCATTGTCCGAAATAACAGCATAGCTATTGGTCTGAATGGGACCGTTTACGAGCGTCTCAATCTCGACCGATCCCTTGGGAGTTAAATCCAAGGACACAGCACTCATGTCCCTCTCCTCTCTATAGAACTCGAGGCATCAAACGATGCCTCGAGCGTAGCGAATATCAATAATGTGACACGTTCGTCGCGACTAAACGCGGCGCTTAAGCTGGGCTCCACCCTCGCCGGGCATCAGGCGGCGCGCGTCGTAGACCGAGTCGACGCTGCTGATAGAGGCCAGCAGCGGATCCAGACCACTCGCGTCCGAGATCTCGACCATAAAGCGCAGGGTTGCAATACCCTCGCGGTTGGTCGAGGTGGCGGCAGAAAGGATATTGCCGCCCGCATCGCCAATGGCAATGGTGACATCCTTGAGCAGGCCCATGCGGTCCAGGCACTCGACCACGATCTCGACCTGGAAGAGGGTGTCGGCAGCGCCGTCCCACTCCACTTCGATCATGCGCTCGGGATGCTCCATAAGACCCTTGACGTTGGGGCAGTTGGCGCGATGCACCGAAACGCCACGACCGCGCGTGATGAAACCGACGATGTCGTCGCCCGTCACCGGATTGCAGCAATGCGCCAGACGGACCAGCAGGCCGCTGTTGCTCTCGCCCTTGACGATAATGCCGTTGCTGGCGCTCTTGCCGCGCTTTTGCGGCTTGCGGTTGGAACCGCGGGCAGGCTGCTTGACGACCTCGGCAATAGCCTCGGCCTTGGAAAGCTGCTCCTCGGGCTTGGGGTCCAAGATTTGCTCGACCTTGTTACCCACAGCGCGCGGGGCAACCTTGCCGGCGCCGACGGCGGCAAACAGGTCCTCGAGCTGCTTGTAATTAAACTGCTCCGCCACGGCGTTGAGCGCACGCGTGGATCGCGGCGTAGAGATGCCGTACCCGCGCTTGCGCAGGTCCTTGGCCAGTATATCGCGGCCGGCGGCAGCGTCGTCGTCCTTGGTCGCGGCGGCAAAATAGCGGCGGATCTTTGACTTGGCCGAAGGCGTCTTGACGATCTTGAGCCAATCACGCGACGGCTTGGAGCTCTTGTTGGTCAGGATTTCAACGCGGTCGCCCGTCTTGATCTCGTGCGTGAGCGGGGCCACCGCACCGTTGATCTTGGCGCCGACGCAGTGGTTGCCCACCTCGGTATGAACGGCATAGGCAAAGTCGAGCGGCGTGGAGCCGGCACGAAGCGCCATGACCTCGCCCTTGGGCGTAAAGACAAAAATCTCCTGGTCAAACAAGTCGACCTTCAGCGAGTGCAGGTATTCCTTGGCATCGGTGATCTCGTCAGACGCAGCCCAATCAAGCGAATGTTTGAGCCAGTTAATCTGGTCGTCCAGACGCTGGGCATCATTGGTCTTAGACGCAGACGATCCGCCCGATTTCTTATACAGCCAGTGGGCGGCAATGCCGTACTCGGCCTGCTCATGCATCTCGTAGGTTCGAATCTGAATCTCGAGCGGACGAGCCGTGGGGCCGATAACCGTCGTGTGGAGCGACTGGTAGTTATTGACCTTGGGCATGGCGATATAGTCTTTAAAGCGACCGGGCATGGGGTGCCACAGCGTATGCACCGCGCCGAGCGTGGAGTAGCAATCGCGCACCGAATGGGTGATGACGCGCAGTGCCACCAGGTCGTAGATCTCGGAGAACTCCTTGCCCTTGCGCTTCATCTTTTGGTAGATGGACCAATAGTGCTTGGAACGGCCATTAATCTGGAAGTCTTCCAGGCCAATGCGGTTGAGCTCGTCGGTGAGCGTCTTGATGGTCTCGGCCAGATAGCGCTCACGGACCTCGCGCGACTCCGCCACCATGCGCGCGATGCGCTGGTAGGCATCGGGCTCCAGGTAGAAGAAGGACAGGTCCTCGAGCTCCCACTTAATAGAGCTCATGCCCAGGCGGTCGGCCAGGGGAGCATACACGTCCATGGTCTCGCGGGCCTTAAACAGGCGACGGTCCTCGCGAAGGGCCGCCAGCGTACGCATGTTATGCAGGCGGTCGGCAAGTTTGACGATGATAACGCGGATGTCCTTGGACATGGCGAGGAACATCTTGCGCAGCGTAAGCGCCTGCTTCTCGTCCATGCTATCGACTTCGATGTTGGTGAGCTTGGTCACGCCATCGACGAGCTCGGCTACCGTATCGCCAAACAGGCCGGAAACATCGGCAAGCGAGGTCTCGGTATCCTCGACGGTATCGTGCAGCAGCGCGGCGCACACCACATCGCAGTCCATCTTGAGATCGGCCAAAATGATGGCCACCTCGACGGGATGGTTGATGTACATCTCACCCGAGCGCCGCTTTTGGTTACAGTGCTTCTCGGCAGCAAAGCAATAGGCCTGCTCCACCTTAGAAAAGTCGTCCTCATTCATATATTTGAGGCACAGGCGCTCCAGCTTGTCGTAGCTGTCCGCCATAATCTCGGGCGGCAGCTCATCGGCATGCTTATAGTGCTCCATCTCCGAAAACGGCTGGAGGGTGGAATCATGGGCGGTACGGGCTGCGGCATCCATCGAGGTCCCCTTCCCCTAGGCCCGCGGTACGATCGGGCGGTTAACTTTGGCTAGCATATCAGAAGCGCACGAATCGAGCGCCCAGCTCCGGAAAGCCGAGAACTCCATGCGCGAGCGCAGACCCTCCAAATAGCGGATTGACCTGCTCAATTGCACACGGCCGGGGTTTTCTGCCATCGCGATGCGACGGGTGTCGTCAAACCCCGAAACGCGACAGAAACCAAGCTCTTCGAAGATTCCCAGGCCGCTTTCCACCGAGCGCTCGTCAACCGGCGTGCGAGCATCGATGGCAAGGCACATCTGCGCGATGTCGATATCGCTCGCGCTAAAGGAATCGTCCCCGGTCTTGCCGCGGTTGGAGCGCCACATAGTCTGCAGCGCTCGATAGAGCGTGACGAGCTCGTCGCGCTCGGGCGCGTAGCAGTCGAGCAGGCGCTCGTTAATACGAGCGTCACGCGACGAATAGAGCAGATGAATCACGGCAGGTTGGCCGTCGCGACCGGCGCGTCCGCTCATCTGGTTGAACTCGATGGCGCCAAACGGCATGTGGTAGAGCACGACATGGCGAATATCGGGCAGGTTCACGCCCTCACCAAAGGCAGAAGTCGAAACGATGCAACTGAGGCTTCCGTCACGAAACGCTTCCTCGACACGGCGACGATCGGAGCGCGCAAGCCCCGCGTTATAGAACGCGATGCGGGTCGCGCAATCGGGTACCCGCTTGCGCAGCGTCTTAGCAAGCGCCACGGACTGGTCGCGCGAGTTGACGTAGATGACGGTCTTCTCCCCCGTCGCCACGATTGACACCAGGCGGTTCTCGCGGCTCGCAAGGTCTCGGTCATCCTCGAGCTGCAAGTTCTCGCGCACCGTCTCGTCGACCACCGTGCGGGTAATCGGTAGCACGCGGGCGAGCTCGGCCACAACCGGAGCCGTTGCGGTGGCAGTCGTGGCCAGAACGACTGGGTCGCCCAGGGCCTTGAGGATATCGGGCATGTCGAGATAGGCGCTGCGGTCGCCGCCCTTGGCAAGACCGGCATGATGTGCCTCATCGATAACGACAAAACCGATGCGCCCCGAACGCGCAAAGCGATCGCGGTGAATAGACAGGAACTCGGGCGTCGTGAGCACGATGCCGGTGCGGCCCGAAGCCAAGCCGGCAAACACGTCATCGCGCGCCGCCTCCACGGTCTCGCCGGTCAGCACGCCGACGCCAATACCGAGCGCGGCCATCGTCGACGAGAGGTGATAGGCCTGGTCGGCAACGAGCGCACGCAGCGGATAGACAAAGATACTCGCACGCCCACGAAGGACCGCCTCGCGCGCGGCATGCACATGGAAGATAAGAGACTTTCCGCGCCCCGTTCCCATAACGGCCAGAACACTTTGGTGATCGGCCAGGGCATCGAGCGCCTCGGCCTGCGCGCGGTGCGGCTGGTTCGAGCCAATAAAGCTATGGATAAGCGAGCGCGTGAGCTCGGTATAGGAAAGCTGGGCGAGCGTTTGGCGCTTGCGGGACTCCAGACGAAGACCGCCGTCCGCAGGCTCCACGCCGCGGCGAAGCTCACATACCGGGTCGTCAACGCTGGGCGCCGTGGTATCGCGGACCAAGACATCCTTGATCATGAGCTTTGGCTTTACGCGACCTTGCCAATGCTCGGCCACCGCCTCGAACACCAAATCGACGGCGCTATCGCAATTGATGAGCTTATCGATCTGCGGCACGCGGAACATAATGGCCGGCACACTCGCGGCGCCATCGGTCGCCACGAAGCGCATGTGCTCGCCGGTTTTGCCCACCACGGCGCGATCGCACATCGTCACGCCCTCAGCGGCCAGAAGCGGCACCTTGTTGCCCTGGCCAAACGGCTCAAGACGGGAAATCTGCTCGATGGTCTCGATATTCAGCTCGGAGAGGTCGACCGTGGCGGCAACCTCGTCGGTATCCTCAAAGTCCTCGGCGGGAAGTTCGGACAGTACGGCGGAAAGACGACGACGGAACTCGTCGAGCTTGGACGCCTCGATGGTCACGCCCACCGCGCCCGCATGTCCGCCGCGACGAATCAGCAGATCGGAGCAGCGTTCTACGGCGTCGAACAGGTTGACCTTGCCCACCGAGCGACCCGAACCGCGAGCGATACCGTCTTCAATCGAAAAGAGCAGTGCCGGCACGTGATAACGGTTGGTCAGACGGCTCGCTACGATACCCTTGACGCCCTCGTGCCAGCCCTCGCCACCCACGACGATTGCGCGGCCGCCATCATAGGTCTCCTCGACCTTTGCCATAGCGTCGCGTGTGAGCTCCGCCTCGATCTCGCGGCGTTGACGGTTAATCTCCTCGAGCTCGGCCGCCAGCGCGCTTGCCTCGATAGGATCGCGGGCAAGCAGCAGGTCGAGTGCCAGCTTGGGATCGGCCATGCGGCCGGCGGCGTTCAAGCGGGGAATGAGCGAAAACGACAGGCCATCGGCCGTAATGCTAGAGAGGTCGGCCTTGGCGAGCGCGGCCAGCGCGATATAGCCGGGGCGGGCGGTCACGCGCATCTGCTGGATGCCCTCGGCGACCAGCGCGCGGTTCTCGGGCGTCAGCGGCATCATGTCGGACACGGTACCAAGCGCCGCAACCTCGATCAGCGAACGCCAATACGACGGCTTGCCCAGACGCTCGCCCAGAACCTGCACCAGCTTGAGTGCCACGCCGGCACCGGCAAGCTCACGCGAAGGACCCTCGTCCTCGAGCTTGGGGTCGGTCAGGGGCACGCCCTGCGGCACCTGGTCGGAGGGCTCGTGATGGTCCGTGACCACCAAATCGATCCCCAGGCTCTCCAGATAGGAGACCTCTTCCTTGGCGGCAATGCCGTTATCGACGGTCACGACCAGCTGGGGGCGAGCGAGCTCGTTAACGCGGTCGAGCGCCGCGCGCGAAAGACCGTAGCCCTCGTCAAAGCGATGTGGAATAAACGGTGTGACATCGGCACCAAACGTGCGCAGTGCCTCGGTCAACAGGCAGGTCGACGTAATACCGTCAACGTCAAAATCGCCAAAGACCGCGATGTGCTCGTGGTTGCGAATGGCACGCTCGACGCGGTCGGCAACGACCGACATGCCCGGGATAATGAGCGGGTCGGCCCAGTCGCGATCGAGCGAAGGCGTCAAAAACAGCTGGCCTTCTTCGATGGATGTAATGCCGTGCGCAACCATAATGCGCGCCACCAACCCGGGTATGCCCAGGCCAGCCGAAAGTTCCTTCTCGAGCTCGGGGTTTTGCTGAGCGACCGCCCAGCGATGCGTCGTCTTAAGCGATGACATAGGCGCCCACCCCCGTTAGGGGCAGGTCGCCGCGATACTTCTCACGGTTCATAGCGATGAGTCCTCTGTGTATGCCCGCTTCGGCAGGCAGATCTGTTGAACGGATTTATTATACCGTGCAGCACGGACGCAAATCGCCGCAGCACGCCGCGGTTTCGGTAAACGATGCCGGTAATAGCCTCGAAATAATCGAGCGTTTCTGACGCACTGGCGCATGCGAGCGTCTAGCATATCCATTCAAAACGGATTCACGAGCAAAGGGAGTCACAAGAGCATATGAAGCAATGGGTTGGACTGGGCAAGTTTCTCGCGGGGCGCATGCAGGTCATCGTTCCGATTTGCGTGACGCTCGGCGTGCTCTTTCCCCAGCAGATCGGCGTGCTCAAGCCCATCGTTCCCGCCCTGTTTGCCTTTATGACGTTCCAAGGTGCGCTCAGCAACACCTTTCACCAGGTGGCCGAGGTGTTCCGCCGTCCCCTACATTTGATTTTGGCGTTATTTGTCTCGGCCGTGCTCATCCCCATCGCGGCGTATGCCATGGGCTCACTGTTCTTTGGTTCCAACCCCAACCTTGTCTGCGGCATCGTGCTCGAGTACAGCGTACCCGTGGCAGTCACTGCCTTTATGTGGATCAGCATGTTCGGCGGCAACGGCCCGCTCGCGCTCACCATCATCCTGACGTCCTCGGTCATCTCACCTGTGACGATTCCTCTTACGCTCAAGCTCCTGCTGGGCGCCACCGTCTCGATCGATGTGCCGAGTATGATGCAGAACATGGCCTTTATGATCGCCATACCCGCCGTGCTCGGTATCGTCATTAACGAACTCACGCGCGGCTGGGGTCATGAGAAACTCTCCCCCGCGCTTTCGCCTGCCTGCAAGTTCATGATGATGGGTGTCATCGCGTCCAACTCCACCGCCATGAGCGACTACGTGCTGCACATGAACACGGTGCGCCTGGAAGTCGCCCTCTTTATTTTGGCCTTCGCCATCAGCGGCTTTGTCGTCGGTTTTCTGGTCGCTCGCGCGCTGCATCTGCCATATAGCGAGACGACTACCATGTGCTTTACCTGCGGCATGCGCAACATCTCTTCGGGCGCCGTCATCGCCACGCAGTACTTTCCGGGCGAAGTCGTGTTCCCCGTCATGTGCGGAACGCTGTTTCAGCAGGTACTGGCCTCGATTATCGGACATCTCTTTGAGCGCCTGACCGGCGAGGAGCGCGCCAAACAGCGCAAGCGAGTCAAGGCCGGGCGCGACGCGATGGCACGCTAGTCTGTCCGCATTGCGCGGGTGTTAGCCTTGCTATACGAGCGTTTCCAGATGCGCGCGTAGGCGCTCAGCATCGATATCGAGCGTGGTCTCGGCATTAACCTGGGCCAGACGATAGCCCACGAAGTAGGGCGATACCACCCAACGTGGCAACGCCTTGGCAATAGTCCGGCCGTCCATGTGGTAGAAGAACAAGTTGTACGACTCCGCGCGACCGCCGTGGTGTTCGTGCAGGATATAGCGCAGGGCCACCTGAATCGCATCGGCAAACAGGTCCGTTTCGGCTTGGTCGCGGGCGTCGTCGCTGGCGGCGATTCCCCGTGGAGCCGAGACGTTGACCTCAAAGAATCCCATGATCGGCTCGGTTGAGATATTGACCGAGATTCTCCCCCGCCGCCAAACATCGATGCCTTCAAAATTTGCCGAGGTCAGCGCCGCATAGCCGTCTTCCTGCTCCAAACCCACAATCTGCATGTGTGGATGGACGAGGCTGCCGCCCGAAAGCGGGCCTTTGTTCTTGTACATGAGCACACTGTAGTACTGTTGGGAATCAATCATGTGCTGCCAGCAGCCCAGGGCAAACCGCATCACATGATGCAGCTCATCTGGTTCATAGGTCACCAGGTCGGCGTCGTGATTGGCCGACTCGATCAATACGGTCTGACGGGTGGCCCGCAAGGTCTTGAACTTATTCTCGAGCCAGATGCAGTCGCCATCGCGCTGGATGATGTTGGCGAGCCCCTCCGTGTCGCAAAAAGGGCACGCGGTGCCAGGGCGACGATTATCGTCGGGCTTGCCGCTCGCCTGCTGAACGTCAAATACCAGCGCCACGGGTTATACCTCCGGCGGCACGATCTTGGTGCCATGGAGCTCGGAGACGTCTAGCGCCGCCGCGACCGCGTCGCGATTTGCCGTAGTGATGCCGCCGCCGGGAAGGATGGTCAAACGATCGCCCGCATACTCGATTAAACAAGCCAGGTTTTCGAAGTTGTCCTCGATCGGCGTACCGGCAGCACCACCGTGCGTCAGAATGCGCGTGACGCCGCAGTCGGCGAGCGTATCAATGGCATCGAGCTGAGTCTCAGGCGAGAGCTGATCAAACGCCATGTGGAAAGTGATGTCGATGGGCTCGCGTTTGCACTCCTCGGTCGCGCAGCCCGCAGCCATCACAAGGGCGCCGAGGGCGAGCTCGTCGAGCGCCCATCCGCCGGCACAGGGCTTGCAGCATCCAAAGACCAGGCCATCGACGCCGGCGCTCACGGCAAGGCCCAGGTCCATCTCCATCATACGCAACTCGTCCTGGTTGTAATGAAAGTCGCCACCGCGCGGACGGATCATACACATCACTTGCGCGTCATGCTCGTGAGCGTAGCCGACCGTAGCGCTGATAACGCCGGCGGAAGGCGTGGTGCCACCGACGGCGAGGTTGTCACACAGCTCAATGCGCCCCGCACCGGCCTCGATGGCCGCCGGCACTCGCTCAAAGTTCTCGGCACAAAACTCGTACAGCATAGATAGGCCCCCAAAGACAGCAGATGTTTTCCGACGGGCATTGTCACACATCCCCATGAAGTTGCGGTGGAATAGGGACTGTTTTGGCGTCTAGAGCCCCCATTTAGTCCCTATTTCACCGCAACTTAAAGGGGTGCCGACCGAAATGGTCAGCACCCCTTTTTGCTGTATAGAAGTAGTCGTTGGGGACGTTCTTAAACGACTAGTCATTCAAGAACGTCCCCAACGACTACGACAACTGTTGACATCATATACTATGTGTCATATAGTAGGTGTTACACAGTATACTACGAAAGGAGGTGTGCGGATGGAGGCACAGATGAAGCGCGGCTTCCTCGAGGCCTGCGTGCTCGCGGCCGTCTCGGGCGAGGAATCCTACGGCTATCAGATCGTGAAGGACGTGCCCGCGAGTATGGGGCTCACGGAATCCACGCTCTATCCGTTGCTCAAGCGCCTGGAGAAGGCGGGCTGCATCACCGCGCGCTCCGCCGAGCACAACGGGCGGCTGCGGAGGTACTACCGCATCACGGACGCCGGGCGCGAGCGTATCGCCGAGTTCCTCGCCGAATGGCCATCCGTGCAGGAGATCTACCGTTACGTGGAGGGGGCGCACCATGACGCGCGATGAGTTCTTGAACCGGCTGGGCGAGCTTCTGGCCTGCCTGCCGGCAGATCAGGTAAAGGAAACGCAGGAGTTCTACGCGGAGGCCATCGCCGACCGTATGGAGGACGGCATGACGGAGGCCGAGGCTGTGGCCGCCATGGGCACGCCCGGTGAGGTCGCCGAGGCAACGCTCGACGAACTGCCCGCCGTGCCGCGCGCGATCGCGAGGACCAAGCGCAAGAGCACGGCACTTCTATGGGCGCTCGCCATCGTGGGCTCTCCGGTATGGATTCCGCTGCTGCTCGCGTTCGTCGCCGTTGCCGCTGCAGTCTACATCTGTATTTGGGTTCTTGCGCTCTGCGTGTGGATCGTGGCCGCGGCATTCGGGGGCGCGGGCCTGGTAGGGCTCCTGTTCGCCGTGGACGGCATCATTATCGGGCATGTTCCGTACGTTTTGGCCTCGATGGGAATGGGATTCGCTTCCATCGGTGTGGCGCTCCTCACGGGAGCCGGCGCCTGGACGGCGTCCAAGCAGATCGCGCGCCTCTCTGCCCTTTGGGCGAAGAAAGCCGTTTCGCCCTTCTGGAAAGATCGAGGCAATAAGAGCCGCATGGGCGCCGAAGCGGCGCCGCTCACGGCATAGGAAGGAGTGCAAACATGTCCAGCGTAAAAAGGATTTACCTTGCCGTAGCGGGTGTGCTTGTTGCCACGGGGCTCGTCCTGGCTGCTATCGGATTTGTGGCCTCCGGCTTTAACCTCGCTGTGTTCAACACACAGATCGACCTGCGCGATGACACCATCATTCTGGGTGGCGTTGAAATAGACGACCCGACAGGACTTCCACTCATCGAGCAGCTTGCCGAGGTTGGCGAGATCCATATTGGATCTGCAACGACTGGTTCGTCTTCTCCTCGCACATGATCGAGCTCGTAGCAGCCATCCCCCTTCGGGCGCACCACGACGGGCGTGAGCACGCCGCGCTCGGAGCCTTTTTGCGAGACCTTCCGTCACGCTCTTCCTGCGTGGTGAACCGGTCATCGACCGACGGGAAGCTGATGGAAATCTCTCGACTTCGGGCCAATCCCGAAAGGCTGAGGAGATGTCGAGCATGACCTCATGACGGGGATGGCCCGGCGGCAATGCCGGGCCGCCCTCGGCAGCCAAGACTCCCCGCCCCGGCCCCGGGCAAGGGGCCGTCCCTTGCATCTCCATCCCGGTTGCGAAAGAGCCGAGAAGTGGCTGCGCCTACGAGGGGATCTCCCTCGGGATGAACCGCGACGCGACCAGGCCGGCGACGGCCGCCACGCACACCGCGCCGAACACCCCAGCCGTACCCGCGGCGGTCGCGGCGGGGGCAAGCATGCCGCACGCCGCAGTCGAGACGGTGCCGCCGAAGCCCCTGAAGAACATGGCCATGGAGGTGGCGCGCCCGGCGTCCGCCGGATCGGCGCCCGTCTGGGCGGCAAGGTTGGACACGGGCATGCCGATGCCGACGCCGAGACCCAGCACCGCCGCGACGGCGGCGCAGGAGGCGACCGCTAGCATCGGGGACATCGCAGAGAACGTCACCGACGCCGCAAGGACGACGGCGGATGACGCCGCCGCGATGGCGCGGAGCCGCCCGGTCGCGCGGAACGCCGCGCCGGATGTATTGCTGCCGACCATGAGGGCAAGCGTCATGGGAATGAGCACCGCGCCGGACGAGGCAGCGGCCATGCCCAGCCCCTCCTGGAGGAGCCTAGGCAGGTAGGAGACGCCCGCCATGAGGGCGAATTGGACGCAGAAGCCGGAGACGAACCCCGCTACGACCTGCCCGCGGCGAAACAGCCCCATGGGGACGGTCGGGGCGGCCTTGCCCCTCTCCACGCGGGAAAGGAGCGCGGCGCAGGCAACGGACAGCACGACGAGGGCGACGAACTGCGGCGAGGCCATGGGAAAGACGCTGCCCGCCAAGCTGAAGGCGAGGACGAGGCTCAGAACGCACAGCGAGGCGGCGACGCTCCCCGAGACGTCGAAGCCAACTACAGGGGCCCCGGGAGCCCTGCCGGGCAGGCAACGCCCCGACAGGAACAGGGCGACGATCGAGATGGGGAGGTTGACGACGAAGATGACGTGCCAGGATAACCCCTGGGCGACGGCCCCGCCGATGACGGGCCCTACGACGCTCGCAATCCCGTACATGGCCGAAGCCGCCCCGAGGTACGGTCCCCTGTCCCTCGGGGCGAGCATCATCGCCGCCGCAATGAACACACCCGCCTCGAGAACGCCGCCGCCCACGCCCTGAAGCAGGCGGAACGCCGCCAGCGCCTCTATCGTCGGTGCGAGGGCGCACAGGACGGACGATGCGGCGAAGAGCGCGAGCCCCGCCACGTACACCCTCCTGAGGCCGAACGAGAACGCCAGCCCTCCGCACAGGAGGGTGGATACGGTGCTCGCCACGAGGTAGGCGGTCATCGGCCAGGCATAGTGGGCCTCCCCTCCGAGCGCCGCGGCGACGGTGGGCATGGCAGTGGCCACCACGGTCGAGTCGAGCGCCGCGACGAACAAGGCGAGCATGAGGCCCGCCACGGTCGACTTACCGACCGCCCCCGTCGCGGGGATGGACATCGGTTTTTCCTGCATGTTTCTTCCTCTCTACTCAGCGCCCGCCCGCGCGGGCACCGCGGGGCATCCCCCGCGTCAGACAAAAGGAAGGACGGGTCACCCCCTGGGCCTCCTCGCCACGGGCATCCAGATCTCGCTGCGATACCCTCTCGACGCGAAGTCGCCATGCGGGTACACCTCGAGGCTGACGTCGCCGGCGAGCTCGTAGCCCGAGGACGGGAGCCACTCGGAGAAGATTCTGCGGTAGTGCTCGGCGGTCGCGACGTCGCACGGCCCGGTGCAGCCGAACACGGCCCACGTGCCGGCGGGGACGTAAATCTCGTCCGCCCAGCCGGGGGCCTCCCCCGAGGACGCCACCGCTATCCGGTAGCTCGACTCCCCGCTGTTAGCGCTAATCTAAGATCTACCACTTTCGCAAACGTATCCCGCCGAACGCGC
>CALHUX010000005.1:0-3669 GCA_938039325.1 uncultured Collinsella sp.
ACGCACTCTTTAAATGGTGGCTGCTTCTGAGCCAACATCCTGGTTGTTTATGAAACCCCACATCCTTTTCCACTTAGTACGACATTGGGGACCTTAGCTGGTGGTCTGGGCTGTTTCCCTTTTGACCACGGATCTTATCACTCGTAGTCTGACTCCAAGGCTCTACAGTATATCCATTCGGAGTTTGACAGGGTTCGGTAACCTTTACGGCCCCTAGCCCGATCAGTGCTCTACCGCCTATACTTACTACCTCAGGCTAGCCCTAAAGCTATTTCGGGGAGAACCAGCTATCTCCGCGTTCGATTGGAATTTCACCCCTACCCACATCTCATCCGAAAGCTTTTCAACGCTCACCGGTTCGGTCCTCCACGCAATTTTACCTGCGCTTCAACCTGGACATGGGTAGATCACTGCGGTTTCGGGTCTACCTACACTAACTAGCGCCCTCTTAAGACTCGCTTTCGCTGCGGCTCCGTGTCTTCCACTTAACCTCGCTAGTGCAGATAACTCGTTGGTTCATTCTTCAATAGGCACGCCGTCGCTTTCGCTTCGACTGCTTGTAGACATACGGTTTCAGGTACTATTTCACTCCCCTCCCGGGGTTCTTTTCACCTTTCCCTCACGGTACTGCTTCTCTATCGGTCATCAGGTAGTATTTAGGCTTGGAAGGTGGTCCTCCCATGTTCCCACCGGGTTTCACGTGTCCGGCGGTACTCTGGATACTCGCTGTCAGTCTTCTCTTTCGTCTACGGGACTCTCACCCTCTGTGGTTGGCTTTCCCACGCCATTCGACTAGATACCTCTGATCATGATGCAAGTCCTTACCCCAGAGATCAATGACCTCTGGTTTGGCCTCCTCCGCGTTCGCTCGCCACTACTTGCGGAATCTCGGTTGATGTCTTTTCCTCGCCCTACTTAGATGTTTCAGTTCAGGCGGTTCCCCACGTACACCTATTTGATTCAATGCACGCTGACAGAGTATTGCTCTGCCGGGTTTCCCCATTCGGAAATCTCCGGATCAACGGCTATTTGCGCCTCCCCGAAGCTTATCGCAGCTTGTCACGTCCTTCATCGGCTCCTGATGCCAAGGCATTCCCCTTGCGCTCTTAACAGCTTGACCTATTCCTTCGTAAAAAGAAATGTCTCTGCTTGGTTCTCTGAGTTAGAATTATGCAGGCTTCAAAGAGATCATTGAAATTGTTTGTGTTACCCTAAAAAGTTCCACAATTAATTTTATGTTTCCCTCTGTTGCTTGCTCTTCATACTTTGGTTACTTTGTTCAGTTTTCAAGGTGCGTTCTGGTCTCTAAAACCAGATCCAAACACTCGCTTCCCAGCAAATGCTTGCATCCATCTTTAGAAAAAATGGTGGGCCCAAGTGGACTCGAACCACCGACCTCACGATTATCAGTCGTGCGCTCTAGCCAACTGAGCTAAAGGCCCGCGCAAATACGCGAGCATGTATACTGCCACAATCTTAGTTCCTTGGGAAGCGAATATTCGAGAAAGTTCTCCTCGTTTCCGCGGAAGTGCCCCACAAACGACACGAGCGGCCCCTATGAGACAGCGTGCCTGGCACGCTGTCTCATATCCTAGTCACTTGCGGCTACTAGTCGGTGGTATCGATCTCGTCTTCGTCGATGTCGTCTTCAGCGTCGGCGGGGACTTCGGTCTTCATCTGGCCGGAGATTTCCTCGGTGAGAAGCTCGGTCTGGCCTTCGATGATCTCCTTCTTCTTTTTCTTGCCGCCGGCCACGCGTGCAACTGCCACGACGCGGTCGGAATCGTCGACGTTCATGACCTTGACGCCCTGGGTGGCACGCGAAAGCTCGGAGATGTCGCCCGCCTTCACGCGGATCACGACGCCTTCCTCGGACACGATCATCATCTCGTGCTTCTCGTTGATGATCTTCATCGCGGCGATCTTGCCCTTCTTGTCGGTCATCTTGATCGTCGACATACCGCCACCACCGCGATGGTGCTCGGTGTACTCGGTGACCTTGGTGCGCTTGCCGTAACCGCGCTCGGTGATGACGAAGAGGTCGCTATCGTCAGGCGCGATCTCCATGCCAAGCACGCGGTCGCCGCCCTTGACGTCGATGCGGATGCCATGAACGCCCGTGGTGTCGCGGCCCATGGGGCGCGCTTCGGACTCATCAAAGCGTATGGCCTTGCCAGCGCTGCTCACCATCATGACCTTCATGCCGGGAGCCACGCGGCGCACGGCGATGAGCTCGTCGGCATCGCGTAGGTTGATGGCGATGAGACCGTTGGAGCGCACGTTCTTGTACGCGTCGAAGGCCGTCTTCTTGACCATGCCGTGTGCGGTCGCGAAGAGCAGATACTCGTCGGCGGGGAAGTCACGCGTGTTGATGACGGTCGCGACCTTCTCGTCATCCTCGATGGGAAGCAGGTTGACGACAGGCGTGCCCTTGGCCTGGCGGCTGCCAAGCGGAATCTGATGCACCTTCTGGCGATATACCTTGCCCTTGCTCGTGAAGAAGAGCATGTAGTCGTGCGTCGATGCGATGAAGAGCTGCTCGACGAAGTCGTTCTCCTTGAGCTTCACGCCGCTCATGCCCTTGCCGCCGCGCTTCTGCTGGCGGTACGTGGCCACCGGCAGGCGCTTGATGTAGCCGCTGCGGGTGATGGTGACGACCATGTCCTCGTCGGCGATGAGATCCTCGATGTCGAGGTCACGCGCCTCGTCGGCAATCTCGGTACGGCGCTTGTCGCCATAGCGGCGCTTGATCTCGAGCATCTCGTCGCGGATGATTTCCTTGACGAGGTTCTCGTCACCCAGGACGCGCTTGTAGTAGGCGATCTTCTCGCGCAGCTCGGCGAGCTCGGTCTCGATCTTCTCGCGCTCGAGGCCGGTCAGGCGACGCAGGCGCATCTCGAGAATATGGTTGGACTGCACCTCGGAGAGGCCGAAGCGCTCGATCAATTTGGCGCGGGCCTCGGCATCATCGCGCGAGGAGCGGATGA
This sequence comes from uncultured Collinsella sp., assembly GCA_938039325.1. Classification (GTDB taxonomy): domain Bacteria; phylum Actinomycetota; class Coriobacteriia; order Coriobacteriales; family Coriobacteriaceae; genus Collinsella. Next base: position 2,988 of record CALHUX010000005.1, read on the forward strand.
TGGAGATGACCTCGTCGATGTTGTCGAGGGCGATGACGAGACCCTCGAGGATGTGGGCACGCTCCTCGGCCTTGCGCAGCTCGTAGCGTGTGCGGCGCTGGATGACGTCGACCTGGTGGTCGATGTAGTTGTAGAGCATGTCCTTGAGGCTCAGGATATGCGGCACGCCGTTGACCAGGGCAAGGTTGTTGATGCCAAAGCCCGTTTGCAGTTGCGTGTGCTTGTAGAGCTTGTTGAGCACGACCTGCGGTTCCTCGCCGCGCTTGAGGTCGATGACGATGCGCATGCCCTTGCGGTCCGACTCGTCGTTGAGTCCGGAAATCTCCGTGACCGTCTTCTGCTTGACCAGGTCGGCGATCTTCTCGATGAGCTTGGCCTTGTTGACCTGGTACGGAATCTCGGTCACGACGATGCGGTTGCGACCCGAGGTGCTCTTCTCGACGTGGGCCTTGGCGCGGATGGTAATCGAGCCGTGACCGGTCTCGTACGCCTCGCGGATACCGGCTCGGCCCATGATGGTCGCACCGGTCGGGAAGTCCGGGCCGGGCATGATCTGCAGCAGCTCGTCGAGCGAGATGTCGGGGTTTTCCATGACGGCGATGGTCGCGTCGATGGCCTCGCCGAGGTTATGCGGCGGGATGTTCGTCGCCATGCCGACGGCGATGCCGGCGGAACCATTGAC
>CALHUX010000006.1:0-1455 GCA_938039325.1 uncultured Collinsella sp.
CGAGGCCCTGCGCTGCGTGCACGCCAACGACTTTGTGGGCCTCGATGCCCGCGTGGCGGCAAGCGCCGAGTCCGATGCCGTCAAGGCCGCCATTAGCGAGCTGCCGCGCTTGCACGGCGGAGCCGAGGTGCTCGACCGCGTGGACGCGCTGCTGGAGGCTGCCGGTATCGCCGCGCCGCTGACGCGTGAACTGCGTGCCCTGGTCGAGGGCCTGGCTCCCGAGGACGCTCAGGTGCTGTCGTTCGACTTTTCTATCATGAACTCTTTCGATTACTATACGGGCCTGGTCTTTAAGGCCTATGCCGGCGGCTTACCCGATCCGGTCGGCTCGGGCGGACGCTATGACTCCATCTTTACCGGTGCATTTGGCGATGGCATCGAGGTGCCGGCGGCGGGCTTCGCCTTTTCGCTCGAGCGCCTGGAGGCCGCGCGCACCTCGGTCGAGGACGCCGCTTCCGATGGCGATCACGCCGCGGGCCGTGGTGCCGAGGGTCCGCTGCGCATCGCCGTGCCCAAGGGCTCGCTTAAGGCCGATACGCTCGACGTGCTCGAGGCCGCGGGCCTGGACGTCTCTGAGCTGCGTGATCCCGGCCGTCACCTGATTGTGCGCGGTCGCGACACGCGTGCTGGCGAGGGCACGGTCGGCGATATCGAGTTTGTCATCGTGCGCCCCAGCGATGCGCCTGCCTTTGTGGGCTGCGGCGGTGCCGACTGTGGCATCTGCGGCTGGGACTCGCTCATCGAGGCTGACCTCAACTTGCTGCAGCTGGTCGACCTGGGCTATGGCCTGTGCACCTTTATCGAGGCGGAGCCCGCATGGCGCGCCGGGCAGGCCGAGCGAAACTATGCCCGCCGCGGTTCGCTTCGCGTGGCAACCAAGTACCCGCGCATCGCGAGTGCCTGGTATGCCGAGCGCGGCGTGAACGCCGATATCGTCTCGCTGCACGGCAACATCGAGCTGGGCCCCATTGTCGGCATGACCGATCGCATCGTGGACATTACCGCCACGGGTGCCACCCTGCGCGACAACGACCTGGTCATCACCGGCCGCATTATAGACTGCACGGCCCGCTTCTTTGTCAACCCGGGTGCCGCTCGCTTGGATCCGCGCGTGCGCAATCTGGCAGATCGCTTGGTGGCGGCCGTGAAGGACAAGCATTTTGAGCCCGTCGCGGGCTCGGCACAATAGCGCGAGCGCGCACGGGCGCCCCAACGTACGGGCTGCGGGCCAATTGGCGCCGCCGCCCGGCCTCTCGTTTTTCGAACACAATCTCGACCGATAGGGGATACCGATATGAAGACCATCAAACTTGCTCCCGGCGAGCGTCTCGTTACCAATCAGCTCAACCGCAAGGGCGTGCTACCGCAAAACATCGTCAACGCCGCCCGCGATATCGTGGCCAACGTGCGTGCCAACGGCGATGTTGCGGTGCGCGATTACTGCCAGCGTTTTGA
>CALHUX010000007.1:0-3076 GCA_938039325.1 uncultured Collinsella sp.
AACTCGGTTGGAATCCTCATTGATGTGACCGCGGTAGCCATGTCGCACCTCCTTGTCGTGTATTACAGGTACTACTATAACACATCATCTAGCCCGCCCGCGATACGTCCTCTGCGGTGCAGCGTGGTCGCGGTTCCACGCATCCGCCGCCTGCTGCGCATCGCGCAGCACGTCATTAAGGCTCTGTTGCCTTGGCTGCTTTCTGCGCATCAGATATTCGAGCGGGCGCAATATTCGGCTTCTAAGCTCTTCCACTTTGATTCGCATTCCCGCAACTCCTGCTCTGATGCGGCTCGCGAGTCCATCGCACTTAACAACGATGTTATCGAGGATTGCGCCGCGCTCAGCTTTTCCCGCAGCTTCCCAGCCCCGAACCTCGGCAGCGATGGGTTGAAGCTCTCCAATGTCTCGCGCAACTCCGCCCGCTCGTTGCCGAAGACACTCCAATCGGTCTTGCTCATCTTCGATATCGAGCTTCACGTCCTCGAGCTGGCTGTCAAGCTCGGCAAGGTCACCCTCCTTGTCGGCAATCTCGGTAACAAGCTTTGCCTTACGCGCTTCGGCATCGTTTAGCAAAGCGGCGGCTTCTTCCCTAGCCGCCGCGACGATTCGCGCCGCTTCGTCCTCGGCAGGTTGCACGACCGCCCTATCGACCGCGCCGCGCACCTTGTCGATGTCCACTGACTTGTCCGTGTACACGCGCTGCGCCCGCGTCTCCTCGTCAAGCTCGATTGCGGGGCGGTAGCCCATGCGCCCCTCTAGGTAATCCCCAAGCTCCTTGTGCATGCTCTGGTAGAAGCTGCGGGGGCACATCTTCTTGTAGTTGAAGCGCCCATCGAGGATGGGCGTGAACGGCACGTGCATGTGGTCGCGGGCGGGCGTGCCGTCCTTCAGCACCTCGTCCTTGTGGACGTACCCGCCCATCATGTTCTCGATGCCGAACTTCTTCGACAGGTACCAGTACGTCAGGCGGAAGAACCTGTCCTCATCGCCCTTGCGCACATTGTCGGGAAGCGTCACAACAACGTCAGCCATAACGACCGCATCCTTGCGCGTGGCGCGCTTCCCTGCGGCCTTCTGGGCTTCGTTCACGCGCTCGATGCGACTCTCCACCGTGCCCCAGTTCGGCTCGCCCTCGCGCGGCTCCACGCGCCCCACAACGAGCTTGCCGTCCTTGTTCGTGTAGTGGCCGACCACCAAGTCGTTCTTGATGCGCTCGGGGTCGATATTGTCGCGCTCCAGGCTGCTGCGGTCGCGGCGGTAGTGGGCGAGCATGTGCCCGACCGATGGAGCCTTGTATTTCGCGATGTGAGCCATGGAAACCTCCGAGCCGTACAGACTTAATCGACTAAAGTCTAGCACGTTAGACCTTAGCTGCGCTAAGGACGTGCCCTGCGGGGCTTCTCCGCAATCCTCCCAGCGGTCGAGATTGCTGCGCGTCATCGGTGGCGGCACCTCTTCCTTGCCCGCTCGGCTCCGCCGAGATGGAGGGGTGAAACCCCTCCGAACCACCCCGACGTATCGGTATCGGATATCGGATTCCCATGGGCGAGGTCGTAGTACCTCGCCCATGGGAATCCGTGCCCCAGCCCTCTCCCCCCTGTGGTCATTTGTCATTTGTCATTTGTCACATTATTTTTCGGACGTAGTTAGCGAAAAATAATGAGCCGCCCGATTCTGCAGGTCTCATCCAGTCGAGACACGGGCAAGGAAAGGGTCGATGGAGCAGAGCGTCCATCGACCCTTAATCAAGTCTGGTCTATTCGGTTGGCCGTCGCGTCAATTCCGCAATCCGTGAACGAGTCGGCTTAGATCTGCGCGAGCGCAGACCACGCCGCCCCGTAGTCACGCATTGCTGCATTGACCCGACTACTCTTTGGCACCTGACTGTTCCACGCACTTGCGCTTACGTTCGGCGTTCAGATAGTTCCCGCGACAATAGCGCTCGAGAATCGAGTTGTACCCCACGATGATTTCGCGGTACTGCTCGGGAAACTCCCTCAGCGCCGCAGCCGTGAAATCGTTGATGGTCTCGAACCTCTCGCACATGATGAAGCCGACCAACTCGAAGAGCATGTCCTGCTTGTCCTTAGTCGAGAGCTGTTCGAGCTGACCAATGTCGAAGTTGTTTCCCTCGATGCGTGCTTCGACCGGATACAGCTCCTTGCCCTTCTTGCGACAGGAAGCCGTGTCGTGAATCAGATAGTCATACGCATGCCTGATGTTGTTGATTGGCTCGGCTGACGAACAGCACTTCTTGCCGTCCGCGCTCAATCGGTTCAAGACGTTGATGATTGCCTTGCGTGTCGTGTTGCCGCCCCAGACAACAATGACGTGCGCATGCGTCTTGCGCTGCTTGCTCTTCTGGTCATGGTCTATGTCGTGAACCGCATAAGCGAAAGGCACTTGAAGAATGTCGTCTATCTCGTCCTGCCAGTCATCGCGCATGTTCTCTGGGTAGCAGATGCCCTCCCAGAGCTTCACCTTCGTCTCGCCAGCGTTTGCCGCCATGCTATAATCTCCTTGTCTCGAATGCCCCTGCTGCCGCCAAGCTTGCTGGGGCTTTTCTTTTTTATCTGCGCTTGTAAACCTCGCGTCTATGCGCAACATCGACCACGAGAATGACGAGCCTGCCGTCATTGATGTCGCACAGGATTCGGTAGTCACCGACCCTGTATCGCCACACGCCTGCCAAGTTTCCCGTCAATGCCTTGCCCCTGCTTCTTGGGTCTTCGAGCTTCGCTATCTCGTCAAGCTCGTCAAACACCCGCGCGGCAACGCCCTTATCGAGCTTGCGCATCGCCTTGTCGGCGTTCCTCGTGAAATCAATTCGCCAGGCCACAGTGCGCCCTTACCTCGTCGATGTTGTAGGTCTCAAGCCTGCCAGCACGATAGTCCTCGATATCCTTGAGAATCCCGTACTCGTACTCGAAACGGTCGATAGCTTCTTGCAGGGCTTCGTTAACGTAGAAGCTCCTCGACCTGCCAGTCTCCTTCGCAAGACGGCTGTAGCGCTCGTTCAACTCGGTTGGAATCCTCATTGATGTGACCGCGGTAGCCATGTCGCACCTCCTTG
>CALHUX010000008.1:0-14938 GCA_938039325.1 uncultured Collinsella sp.
GTCATGCCGCCGAAGTTGAAAGGCAGATTGCCGCTCTGGCGGGCTTGCAGCGTCGGCCGGTCCGCCGTTCGGTAGAACGGCGGAACCGATTACATAAGCTCGCAGACAGCCGCCGCAAAGGCAACGGGGTCCTCAGGGAGGATGCCCTCGACCAGCAGAGCCTGGTCATAGAGCAGACCGGAGTACTGCTTAATCTTGTCGGCGTCGCCTGCCTTCTGGGCAGCGACAAGCTTGTCAAAGACCGGGTGCTTGGCGTTGAGCTCGAGCACGCGCTGGCTCTTGGGCATACCGTCGGGCGCGCCCTCGGGTCCCTTCTGGAGCACCTTCTCCATCTCGAGCGAAAGCGGGCCCTCGGTGGTGATGCAAGCGGGGGCATCGGTCAGGCGCGCGGAGACGGCAACTTTCTCGACCTTGTCACCGAGCGCCTCCTTCATAGCGCTAAAGAGGTCCTCGTTTTCCTTGGTGGCGTCCTCGGCCTCCTTCTTCTCGTCCTCGGTCGCCAGATCAAGATCGCCAGTCGCGACGTTCTTGAGCTCCAGGTGACGATCCTCGACCTCGGGCTCGGCACCGTCGGCAACGGCCTTCTCGGCAGCCTCGCGGGCGGCGTCGTCCTCGTAGATCTTAGGCATATCGGCGGCAACGTACTCACGCATAGCCTGGAACGTGAACTCATCCACATCCTGCGTCAGCAACAGCACGTCATAGCCGCGGTCGAGCACGCCCTTTACCACAGGCATTTTGGCCAAGCGCTCACGCGAGTCGCCGGCGGCGTAGTAGATGGCCTTCTGATCCTCGGGCATGCCCTTGGCATACTCGGCCAGGGTAATCATCTTCTGCTCCTTGGCAGACCAGAACAGCAGCAGGTCGGCGAGCTCATCGGCCTTCATGCCATAGCTCGAGTAGATGCCGTACTTAAGACCGCGGCCAAAGTTCTCAAAGAACTTCTCGTAGGCCTCGCGGTCGTTGTCGCGCATATCCTCAAGATCGGCGGTAATCTTCTTCTCCACGCGCTTGGCGATGGCCTTGAGCTGACGGTTCTGCTGCAGCGTCTCACGCGAGATGTTGAGCGACACGTCGGCAGAATCCACGACGCCACGGACAAAGTTGTAGTAGTCGGGCAGCAGGTCGTCGCACTTCTCCATAATCAGCACGTTGGAGCTGTAGAGCGCCAGGCCCTTCTCGTAGTCCTTGCTGTACAGATCGAACGGGGCGCGGCCCGGCACAAACAGCAGGGCGTCGTACTCGAGCGTACCCTCGGCATGGAAGCTGATAGTGCGCGCGGGATCGTCAAAGTCGTGGAACGTGGACTTGTAGAACTCGTTGTAATCCTTCTGCTCAACGTCGGAGCTGCGCTTTTTCCAAATCGGCGTCATGGAGTTGATGGTCTCGAGCTCCTGGTAGTCCTCGTACTCGGGCTTGTAGTCGTCGCCGGCGTCCTCGGGCTTGGGTTTCTGGCGGCTCTTGCTCACCATCATCTGAATCGGGTAGCGCACATAGTTGCTGTACTGCTGAATCAGGCTCTTGAGGCCCCACTCGGTCAGGAAGCGATCGTAGGTCTCGGCCTCGCCGTCGGCGTCGAGCTTCTCGTTCTCGCGCAGCGTCAGGATGACATCGGTACCGTGCTCAGCACGCTCGCCATCCTCGATGGTGTAGCCCTCAAGACCGTCGGACTCCCAAACGTGGGCGGTATCCTCGCCATAAGCGCGGCTGACGACCTTCACGTGGCTGGCGACCATAAAGGCGGAGTAGAAACCCACGCCAAACTGACCGATGATGTCGACATCGGAACCCTGCTGCTCGGCGTTCTCAGTCTTAAACTCCTCGGAGCCGGAATGGGCGATGGTGCCCAGATTGCGCTCGAGCTCCTCGGCGGTCATGCCGATACCGTTATCCGAAATGGTGATGGTACGGGCATCTTTATCAAAGGAAACACGGATGGCCAGGTCGCCCTGGTCGAGCTTGACACTCGGATCCTGCAGGCTCTTAAAGTTGAGCTTGTCGACGGCATCGCTCGCGTTGGAGATAAGCTCGCGCAGGAAGATTTCCTTATTGGTGTAGATGGAGTTGATCATGAGGTCGAGCAGTTTTTTGCTCTCGGTCTTAAATTGACGCATGTGCAGTCCTTTCGCGCTACCCCCGTCCGCAAAAACGGCCCGGTTGCCCGAGCCGCATCGCAGACCTGCTATGTTCAGACTTAGATTTTATAACCCATTAGCGCGCATATATACATACGGAATCGAAAAACTGTATGTCCAAACGCTCTGATGCGCCAATTGCCAAGGAGTGTCCCCGACTGCCGGCAGGAAAGGAACGTCCCTATCTGCCATCTACGCGCTTGGCCATCCAAACATGGGGCTGGCCCTCGTCTTCGTAGTCCACCGGGGCAAGCTGCGTGTAGCCCGCCTTGGCATAGAGTGGTAGCACGTATTCCTGCGCGTGCAGCTTAATGAGCTTGGCGCCGGCATCACGCGCGCACGTATCACTGGCCTCGACAATCTTGCTCGCCAAACCGCGACGGCGCATGCTCGGTAGCACGGCCACGCGCCCCATAATGTAGGTCTCCCCCGCCGCGACGCCTTCGTCCAAGTCGCACGCCGGCGACACCGGAGCCTCTGCGTCAGCTGCGCGCTCAAGCTCTTCAGGAAACACGCGCGAGCAGCCGGCAAGCTCGCCGTCTACATAGAGTGTCACATGAATGCAGTTCGGATCCTCGTCGATAGCGTCGAACTCATTCTCGTAGCCCTGCTCGTCCATAAAAACGACGCGGCGCACCAACGCCGCGTCATCAAAGCATCCCGTCTTAAGTTGGATATCCATAGCTGCCCTTTCATTCAACGCGAACGTTAGGGACAGATATTAGCGAAAATGAGCTCCGCGCACGCTAAACTTCGCGCGAGCCTTCGCCAGGCAGTCGTAATGACCCACGTTATGGGCATCGCTCGCGATGAAGCTGTACAGGTTCTGATCGAACAGGCGCTGTGCCGGCTTTTTCTCGCGACCAAAGCGACCGCCGGCAATAAAGTCCGCCGAAGCCTGCAGCTTGCAGCCCATATCGACCAGGCGCTCCGCCACGCTTACATCCTTTTGAACCGCACGATAGCGCTCAGGATGAGCGATGATCACCTGGTAGCCACGGCACTGCAAATCGTAAATCGTGTTCTCGTACTCTCTAAACGCATACGCATCGGCATGCGTCGAAAGCTCGAGCAGAAACTCGTTGGTCCCATCGAAATGCAAGTGATCCGCGGCATCGATACCAAGCTCAACGAGCTTTCGATGGTTGACCTCGAAGCCCATCTGGAGCGGAAAACCGTCAGCGTTATCGCGCAGCAGCTCAAAGGCATCCCACATCTTGTCGTAATCAAAATAGGGATCACGGCAGTGAGGAGTGCAAACGATTCTGGTTACACCGGCCCGCTTGGCAGCCTCGAGCATCGCCAAGCTCTCTTCGAGATCGGCGGCGCCGTCGTCTACACCCGGCAAGATATGGCAATGAATGTCACGCATAGGTCAGCCTTAATCAACTAAACGTTTGCTCGGTTGGTGAAGATGCCCTTTTTGGAAGTGCCCCGATCGTCGGAGCCCTTCTTAACCTTCTTACCGTCCTTGGTGTAGTAAGAATAGTAGTACTCGCTGGTCTCGGTCTCACAGTAATTCATGACGGTACCGATGAGCTTGACCTTCTCGGACTTCTTAAGCTGGGCGATAGCGTTGAGCGCCTCTTCGCGCTTGGTAAAGTCCTCGCGCACCACGAACAGCGCGCCGTCGGTCAAGCTGGCAATCTCGGCAGCATCGATGAAGGTGCCGACCGGAGGAGCATCGAAGATGACGTACTGGAACTTGGCGGACAGTGCCTTTACCAGCTTGGCAAAGCGATGGGAGACGATGATGTCGGCAGGATTGGGAATGTGCGGCTCGGCATCGAGGAAGTAGAAGTTCTTCTGACCCGTCTCGACAATTGCCTGGTCAATGGAGATCTGCTCGGAAAGGACCGCATAGAGTCCGCCGCGCGAACGAACGCCAAGCATATCGGAAAGGGACCTGCGGCGCATATCGGCCTCGACCAGGAGCACGGACTTGCCGCTCGTGGCGATTGCCTGAGCAAGATTAATGGAAACCGTAGACTTGCCCTCGTTGGGAATCGAGGAGGTAACGGTGATGGTGCGAATGGGGTCGTCCACGCTCGCAAAGCGGATGTTGGCCAGAAGGGTCTTGGCGGCATTCTGCACAACGAGCTTATCGGTGTTCTTTGCCTTAGCCATGCCTATTTACCACCTTTCATAGCCGGAATTCGGCCAACAACGGGAATACCCAGGAGCTCTTCTGCCTCTTCGGCACCGCGGATGCGTGTATTGAGCATGTCTGCCAAAACGACATAGGCAACTGCGATAAAGATACCGGCGAGGAACGCGACGGCAATATACAGCGTGCGCTTGGGGCCGCTGGGGGCTTCGGGGGTCTTAGCCTCGTCGATAACGTTGATGCTCTGGGCAGCGCCGACGTTCTGAGCGACCGTACTCACCGAGCTGGCAATGGCCTTTGCGACCTCAGCCGTCTCCTTGGCATCGGTGCCGGTAACCGAAAGCGTAATGACACGCGTGGTGGTCTCGGAGGAAACAGACACCTTGTAGTCATCCAGATCGGTGAGGCCCAGTTCTTTGGCGGCGCCGCTCTTAACGCTATCGCTATCCAGCAGCGTGGCGATATCGTTGGAAAGCATCTGGCTCGCCGAGAGATCGTTGTAGCTCATCTGACCGCTATCGTCGGTCTTGGCGAGAATGTACATGCTCGTCGTCGCGGTATAGGTGTTGTCCATCGCAACGAAGGACACGATGCCCATGGCGATCGCGCAGACCACCGGAAGGGTGATGACCAGCTTGAGGTGCTTCTTCAGCAGCTGGAACAGTTCGAGAAGGGTCATGCAGCTTGCCTTTCATTTCCCCAGTTCGGATTGACAAAACTGTCCGTATGTTATCGCATCTTTTTACCGAGACCAAACTCTATACATAAGAAACAGGCTCTCCTGTAAAAATGTCGGAAGCAATCGTAAAATTGCACAACAACGCCGCACCCGAAAGTCAAATGCGGCGTCTACATCAATATCTATGTTGTATCGCTATGCGAATGGCTCGTCCTGCTGTATGGGAAACGTCACCGTAATGGTGGTTCCCACGCCCAACTCGCTCGACAGGTCGAGCGTGGCGTGATGATACAGGGCCGCATGCTTGACAATGGCAAGCCCCAGGCCGGTTCCGCCGCGTGCCTTGGACCTACTCTTGTCCACGCGATAGAACCGCTCAAATACCTTGCCCTGTTCTTCAGGCGCGATACCGATTCCCGTGTCGGCGACAGCGAGGAACGGATGGCCTTCGTCGTTGGTGCCGCACTGCAGCGTAACCGTACCGCCGGGCCGATTGTAGCGGATGGCGTTGCTTGCCAGATTATAGATGAGCTCGTCGATCAAGCGCGACACGCCTTCGATGACCACAGGCTTGGTCTCATGACTTATCGTCACATTCGCTTGACGGGCGACCTGTTCAAGACGCTGTTCAACCGCGTAGATCGCACGCGAGAGCTCAATAGGCTCCGTGGACCCAATGGGCACTGCCTCGCCTTCAGTTGCACGTTCGGCCTCGTCCAAGTTAGACAGCGTAAGGATGTCGTTGACAAGCGCTGCCAAGCGGCCCGCCTCACGATAGATGCGACCGCCAAAGTTGCGCAGGTCGTCCTCGCCCTCGACCATGCCATTTGCGATGAGCTCGGCATAGCCCGAAATCGCCGTAAGCGGCGTCTTGAGCTCATGGGTGATATTCGCCGTGAACTCGCGGCGCATACGGTCGTTGTCCGCCAGCACCGCCATTTGGCGCTTGAGTTCCTGGCGCTGCGACTCGATACGCTCAAGCATGGGGACCATCTCGGCATAGGCGTGCTCATAGCTACGGCGCGGGTGATCCAAATCCACCTCTTGCAACGGCGCGATGATGGCACGGGACTCACGGCGCGCCATAAAAAACGAGAGTACTGCACCCGCTGCTGCGATAAGCAGCATCGGCGCCAGCATCGACAGCAAAATCGCCGCAACGCCAGGCTGGGCCTGCGCCAAGCGAACGACCTGGCCGTTATCAAGGGTGACGGCGCGATACAGCATAATCTCGTCGAGTGTAGAGCTTGCGCGCTCGGCGGAACCCGAACCACTCTCAAAGGCCTCGATGACCTCGGGGCGATCGCCATGGTTGGGCAGTGTGGAAGGCGACGCCTCGTTGTCGTAGGCAACAGATCCGTCCTTATTGATCAGCGTGATACGAAGATCCTCGCGATCGAGGCTTCGCAAGAACGGAATGGGCTCCTGCTGCTCGTCGAGGGCGGCAGCAATGAGCTCGGTTTCCTGCGCCAGATTGGCACTCGTGGCATCCACCAAAGTGTTTTGCACAAAGAACGCACCCAGCACCGTAAACGCCACGATAACTGCCATGGCGCAGACAAAGATCGTCACAAAAACGCGGTGCGACAGCGTATGTTTTCCCTGGGGGGCGAAGACCACGGGTTACTCCTCCGATGCGGTGGCCGCGGTGTCGTCGCCTTCGGCACCATCACCGGCAGAAGGCTCGGCCAGGCGATAACCCACGCCGCGCACGGTCTCGATGGCGCTGGCATGCTCGCCCAGTTTTTGGCGAAGCGTCTGCACGTGCACGTCGACGGTGCGCGAACCGCCGTCGAAGTCCCAGCCCCACACGCTCTGCAGCAACGACTCGCGGGTAAAGACCACGCCGGGCTTGCGCATGAGGTACTCGAGCAGGTCGAACTCGCGCAGGGTGAGCTTAAGCGGCTCGCCGGCAACGGTCACCTCGCGATGGCTGGGCGAGAGCACGATGTCACCCACGCTGAGCACATCGCTCGCCTGCTTGACCATGCCGCCGCGACGCAGCAGTGCGCGGCAGCGGCTCGCAAGCTCCATGAGCGAAAACGGCTTAGTCAGGTAATCGTCGGCACCGCCATCGAGCGCCATCACCTTGTCGAGCTCGGTGTCCTTGGCGGTAAGCATCATGATGGGCACCGTCGCCGTCAGGCGATCGGCACGCAGACGACGCATAATCGCCAAGCCATCGGTGTCGGGCAGCATGATATCGAGCAGCACAGCATCGGGCACCCGTCGCGCCACGGCAGCTTTAAACTCGCCATCGCACGAAAAGCCCTCGGCCTCGATTCCCTGCTTGCGCAGCGCGTAGACTGTCAAATCCCTGATGTTGTCATCGTCCTCGACGTAATAGATCATGTTGAACCCCTTTGCGGCCGATATGACCGCATCTTAACCCTAAAGGCACCTGTAAAAGACAGCGTCAGCCAAAACGCCCCGTCAAATAATCCGCGGTGCGCGGATCGGACGGATTCTTGAAGAGTTGCGCGGTGGGCGCGTGCTCCACCAGCTCACCCAGCAAAAAGAACGCAACCGAATCGGAAATACGCGCGGCCTGCTGCATGTTGTGCGTCACGACCACCAGCGTGCAGGTCTCCTTGAGCTCGCAGGCCAGCTGCTCCACCACCAACGTCGACACAGGGTCGAGTGCCGAGGTCGGCTCGTCCATCAGCAGAATGTCGGGCTGCACGGCAAGTGCGCGGGCGATGCACAGGCGTTGCTGCTGACCGCCCGAAAGACCCAGGCCCGACTCCTTGAGCTTGTCCTTGACCTCATCCCATAGCGCAGCGCGACGAAGGGAGTCCTCGACCAGCTCATCGAGCACGGCGCGGTCGCGCACGCCCATACCGCGAGGACCGTAGGCGACGTTGTCGTAGATGCTCATGGGAAATGGGTTGGGGCGCTGGAACACCATGCCCACGCGCTGGCGCAAACGGCAGATGTCGTAATCGCCCAGGATATCTTGACCATCGAGCGCAATCTTGCCCTCGATGCGGCAATCCTTGATGCCGTCGTTCATGCGGTTAAAGCAGCGCAGCAACGTAGACTTTCCGCAGCCCGAAGGCCCGATGAACGAGGTGATCTGCTTGTCGCGGATCTTGATATTCACGTCCTTGAGCGCATGGTGGTCGCCATAGAACAGGTCGAGGCCCTCGACATCGATACGCGTCGGCGAGGCGGCAAGATCCTCTGCCGTGGGGTGAGTCGCGTCCCCAACCTCGCGCTCATGCGCGGCCTCGGCCTGCGCTTCCATGAGTTCTTCAAGCTCCGTGGGCTCCACAGCCGCAGCAGCCGTCATACCGCACACCTCCATATCGATATCAATTCAGCAGTATCGATAGTAGGAATCGCGGCTCATACGCACGTGAGCACATTGTCAAGTGTTTGTAAGGGCACGCTAGCTATGCGGCGGGCAGCTCGATGGTGAATATCGTGTGTTCGGGCGTCGATTCACATGCAACGGTACCGCCGTGTGCCGCGATGATCTCCTTGGCAATAGCAAGGCCCAAACCGGCACCACCGCGATTGGTCGCACGCGCCGCATCCAGGCGATAGAACTTCTCAAAGATCACCTTGAGCTTAGCCGCAGGGATAGGATCGCCCTGATTGATAAAGCGCACGCGCACGCCGCCATCGTCTTGGCGCCTGGCCTCAATCGTGATAGTCGAGCCCTCATAGCTATAGGCGACGGCGTTTTTCATGATGTTGTTGAACACGCGGGCCATCTTATCGCCATCCACGAGCACCGTCAGGTCCTCGCGAATATCAACCTGGGCTTCCTTATGCTGCTCGTTGAGGATGGGATAGAACTCGTCAGCCACCTGAGCCAGCAGCAACCCCAGATCAACATAGCCGCGCGTGAGCACGATATCGTGGAAGTCAAAGCGCGTGATATCGAAGAACTCTTCGATGAGTGCATCGAGCCGGTGCGCCTTGTCGAGCGCCACGCCCGTAAAGTGTGCACGTTGCTCAACCGGCAGCTCAGGAGCCTCTTGCAGCAGCGAAAGATAGCCCACCACACTGGCAAGCGGGGTGCGTAGGTCATGTGCCAAGTACGTGACCAGATCGTCCTTGCGATGAGACTCGTCACGCAAGGCCTGTTGCACCTTGCGCTCGCGATCGCGCACGCGGTTGAGTGCGCCCTCGACCTCCAGGAAGTCGCCGTCGATGTTGTCCCAGGTGTCGGGGTGATCGATCAGGCGATCTTGAATACGAGCGGCCAGCACACAATCGGCATGCTGCTCGCCCTGCTCATAGCCCTGGTAGTACAGGGCGCGGCCGCAAAAGAACAGCACGCACACGGCAAGCGCCAGCACAAAGCCAAGCATGTTGAATACAAAGCCGGCATCGAACAGCACCGGCCCTTCGATGCCGCCGAGTGCCATGGCGCCAATCGCCAACGTCATGGCCCACGCGGCACCGCCAATCACCACGCAGCGGCGTACGATTTCAAATCGATCGATCAGCAAAAAGCCAATGAGCAGAACCGCCAAGATTCCGACGATGTTGTCGATGCCAATCAGCAGCAGGCTCAGCAAAAAGAGCAGCACCGTTGCAAGCGCGCGGTTGTCGACGACCGACCTCACGTATTCAAAGAGTCGATCGGGCACCTCGAACGCCTGTCTATCGTCTTTTGTCATATCCACTTCCCCACCATCAAAGGCGTTATTCGATTATGTAGCCGACGCCCCAGACGTTTTTGATAAAGCGCGGCTTTTGAGCGTCGTCACCGATCTTTTCGCGCAGGTGGCGAATGTGCACCATCACCGTATTGTTGGAGCCGGGCATAAAATCCTCGTTCCACACCGCGCGGAACAGATCCTCCACGGCCACCACACTGCCGCGATGCTCGACCAGATACAGCAAGATGGAATACTCGATGGGCGTGAGGCGAACCGGCGCACCGTCCACCGTTACGGAACGGGCATCGCGGTTGATCTCTAGGCCGTCGAACTGGATGGTCGGCGACTCGGCCGCCTGCGCACGGCTACCGTAGCTGGTGTAGCGACGAAGCTGAGCGTGCACGCGCGCGATGAGCTCCAGCGGGCGGAACGGCTTAACCACGTAATCGTCCGCGCCAAGCGAAAGGCCCTCGATCTTGTCTTGCTGGGCATCGCGCGCCGTCAGCATGATCACGGGATAGGTATGGCTGGAACGGATCGTACGCAGCAACTCAAGCCCATCGATATCGGGCAGCATGACATCCAGCAGCGCCAGATCGAACTCCTGCTCCAAGATTGCCTTGGCAGCATCGGCCCCGCTATAGGCGACCTGTACGTCAAAGCCTTCTTTTGTAAGGTAGATACCAACCAAGTCGGCGATGGCCTTTTCGTCATCAACTACCAAAATGCGCTCGTTCATGCGTGCTCCTCTCGCGCTCCATTATGCCCGAGGGGGCGCATGCCACACACAACAAGCGTGGGTGATTAAGTCGGCCTTAAGCACCCTTGTGCCCGTTCGGGCGCGGATGTGGGCCACGCACGCACGCGATGATCGCCGACACCGGCAAACGATATACTCTAGTTCCAGAAGAGACCATCCCGTCGAAAGCGAAATCTGTGAAGTCCCTCACCTCTTTTGCAAAGCGCTCAGCTCAGCTTGCCGCCGGCTTTGTCTGCGCTATCGCCCTTGCCGCTGGCGTGCCCACCGTCGCCGGCGCCCAAGTGCTCACGACCGACAATGTTTGCGGCAAAACCGCCGATGCGCGCGGCATCACGGCCGAAAATCTGCCCGATATCGATGCGACCAATGCGCTCGTCATGGGCAAAGACGGCACCGTCTACTACGGGCGCGGCGCCGATGAGCAGGTCAAAATCGCCTCGATCACCAAGGTCATGACCGCAATCCTAACCGTCGAGAATTGCAAGATGGACGAGAAGGTCACGGTGAGCAACGCCGCAGCCACCGTGGGTAATTCGACCGCCGGCTTGCTCGAAGGCGACGAGCTTACCGTGGAGCAGGCACTGCGCGGCCTGATGATTCCCTCGGGCAACGACGCCGCCGTCGTGCTCGCCGAATATGTGGGCAAGAAGATCGAGCCTAAGACCAAAGACGCCGAGGCAACCTTTGTGAAGGCCATGAACGAGCGCGCTAAGAAGCTCGGCTGCACCGGTACGCTTTTTGAAAACCCGCATGGTCTGGACTTTGATGAGTGGGCTGGCGATATGCACTCAACCGCACACGACGTAGCGCTGATGATGCAGGAGGCCATGAAAAACGATACGATCCGCGAGGTCGTAGCGAGCGAGGATTCCTGGATCGAGGTCACGGGCGCCGACGGCACCGACCATTCGCATTCCATGGACACGCATAACTATTTGCTGGGCCAAGATGGCAACATTGGCGGCAAGACCGGCACCACCGACGACGCGGGCTACTGCTTCACGAGCGCCTACAACCGCGACGGCGACGAGATCTACACCGTCGTTTTGAACTCCACCACCACCGACCAGCGCTTTACCGATACCGCCACCCTTGCCAACTGGTACTACGGCCACAAGGTGACGGTCGCAATCGCCAACACACAGGAAAAGACCGCCAACGGCAACCCGCTTATGGCGCGCATTGGCCAAACCGACTGGACGGATAAGACGATCGACGCCACACTCGCCGATCCCACGGCGCAAGCGACCGTGTTTTCCCTTGCCGGCGAGGTGACCGAAAAGGTTAGCTACGACGATCTTTCGGGCACGGTGCATGTGGGCGACAAGGTGGGTAGCGTCACGCTCAAGCAGGACGGCACCAAGATCGCCGTCATGGACCTGGTTGCCGACGAGGAAGGCGCAGGGCCGAATCCCATTGAATGGCTACTCGTGAAGCTCGATCGCTTGGGCCGTCGCATCGACAACCGCCCACTCACAGCCGAGAGCGAGACCGTCGCCAAGGCGCCCGAGGTGTAGGGCGCAAGAATAATAAGCCCACTGAAAGGAGGCGTCCGAAAGGATGCCTCCTTTTTTGAGGGTTCGAATCCCCAGCTAACGTGGTTCAACTAAAAAAGGGTCCCTTTCGGAACCCTTCTTTAAAGTCTTACTGGCGGAGAGCTGGGGATTCGAACCCCAGATGCCCTTTTGGGGCATACTCGCTTAGCAGGCGAGCACCTTCGGCCTCTCGGTCAGCTCTCCGTAACAGCCGTTCTATAGTAACCAAACAGTCGAAGTTGGGCAAGAGGGAATTTTCTGATTGTCCAGTGGCCTTTCCTCCTTGCAGTTTTCGCTACTACCCCAGCGAGCGATTGAGGGAGCCGAGCTCGTCGTTGCCCATGGTGCGCCACATTTGGAAGATACAACCGCGCGCCAGGAAAAAGAAACCGTTGTCGACCAGTTGCACAGCGGCATCTGCCAGCTGATTCGTCACAGCGGACACTGGCGGCAGCTCGAGTCCAGCCTTGTGGATGGTCTCGACCGCTTCCTCGAACGTCGGAGGCTCGCTGACGCCCATCTCGTTCATAAGGCCCTGCATTTCTTCCAGCGCGCTGCTACCCGACTCCTCGCCGCGCGGCACCAGACGGTAACAAGCCAGCGCCAGGTCGAGCTGATCGCAATTCCAATAGGCAAACGCCAAGCGATAGAACAGGTAGCCAATTGCAGAACGATCGCTGGCAATACGTAGGCCGTGGCGCGCCACCTCGATAATCTCGTCAAAGCGCTCCAGACGCGCAAGCACGTTGATGAGCGCAAAGTGCGATTGCATGGACGAGCGCGCCAGATCGTAAAGATGGCGCACCTCGGGCAGTGCTCGTTCAAAGTCCTCTTGCTCGGCGTAAAAGCTGCAGATCTCGTGCTGGGCAAAGTACAGCGCATCGGGCGCACGAAGGATTCGCACAGAGCGGTCTTCTTCCAACACCGGTAGCACCATGCGCACCAGCTGGTTATCGCAAAACTGCGTTTGAACCGGACCTGTCGCCAAAAGCTCGGCGACGGCGCACTTAGCCTCCAACTCCTCAACAAGACGGGAAAAACCTTCAAAAGCACCTGTACGGTCGACTTTTGCCTGCTCGCGCAATTCAACAACACGGGCCACGTATGGGTCGTCGTCCTCTTCCATGACCTCCAACTCATCAGCCGTATCGGCAAGCAGCAGATCGCGCAGCGCCGGCGGCAGCGTGCGATGGTCATCACGCGGACGAGCATGAACCTCCGCAGGCTCAATCGTCTCCGGAGCGGTTGACTCATACGCCTCAAGCACACGCTTGCACGGCATATCGTCCATGTCCATGCTCTCAAGATCCTTGGCGACAGGCACGCAATCGGCCAGATAGGCCGCGCGCCCAAAGAAATACGTTGCGACAACGCGCTCGCCCTGCTCACTGTCGGGAGCAGCAATCTGCACATAGCAGCGCGTGATGCAGGTGCCCGCGGCAAAACACGCTGCCGCAAGCGTGAGTGCCACGCGCGCATCGTGCTCCGCGGCCCAAATCGCGCGTGTGTCCTCGTCCAACTCGCGCCAGGCGTCATCTTGAGCGTCGTATTCACGTTGCGGCATAGCATCAACGACAGACTGCCCAAACCGAACGAGCATGATCCCCTCGGCAACGTTTGCCCGATAGGTATAGTCGAGCCGCGTGACCACGTTAAGTGCCTCGACAATACGCGCGAAGCGGGTACGCACATCCCACTCACCGCCCGGCTGGCAAGCCACCGTACCCGGTTTGCCCCACGGGTTATCGCTCGAGGCCGTATCGAGCAGTCGGGGAACATCGTTGGTCGTCTTGGCGATATGCCACGCATCAAAGAGCGCGCAGCCCTCAAGGCTCGGCGAGGATGCCGCAGGGACCAATCCGGCCCCGATGCGCTCAAGGATACCGGAGAGGCGGTTGAGACGGCACTCGATGGCAAGCAGCATGTCAATCTCGTCCTGATCCAGCAGGCTGCGATCAAAATTGAGATAGAACAGCTTTGACCGGTCGATGCGCGCTAGGCTCATTTCGGACTTGGCGGCAATGGTGCGCAGACGGGGCAAGTCGACCTCGCTCATAAGGGCGGCGGCATAACGCTCGATACCGCTCGGATTCTCGGCATGATCAACGCGGTAAAGCAGCGTCTCGATAGCATCAGGGAGCGGTGCCGTGTTAAAGCCCAAAAACACCTCGACCGGCTCGGGCAACTTTACGAGCTTGATCTTGTCGACAACGTTTTGCATGTCCGCATCGAGTCCGTCGGCGTCCGCCGTGCTCGCAATGATAGTTTCGGAGTCAGCGAATATCACGTAGCGCAGGAACATCGATGCCATGAACTCGCCGTAAGGAAGGGAGCGGGCCGAATTCCATGTCTCGTGATCGGACTGTTCGCGCATGGGACCTTCGGGAGAGCCGACGGTTCGCGCGCGCACGCGCATTGTGCCGTTGGCCCCCCGAACCACAATCTCACCAATACCGGAGTCCGACTCGTCAAGGACGAGTTTCATGTCGGGATCGTTCGGCAGCGGAGCCTCGCTAACGGGGCGGTCCACCTTGTACACCTCACCCGAAACGCTTACGTAGCCCAAAAGCGACACATGACTTTTGCCAACGAATTCGACGACATAACAAGATTCATGCTGATCCTCGCCAAAGAGTTTCCAGACCACGCCATATGAGCGTCCCGCAGGCTGCTCGGGCATCGCCGGAAAGCGCTTCTTGGGATCGAGAAACCTGAGCTTGTATGTCGGACGCTCTGCCACGAAATATCACCCTGATCAGTCGTTGAGAGAAGGAGTGGTCGCGGATGGGCCGCGACATCTACTCGGAATCTTACACGAGTCGACAGGAAATCGTCCCTTTGGACGAAAGCACTCAAGCTGGCGTAAAAGAAAAGCCCCCGTTGCCGGGAGCTTTAATCTCAAATGGTGCGGCGTATAGGATTCCGCGCATCCGCCGCGCGGATCCGCACCGGCTTCGCCCGCCTGCCGGCGCGCTCGCCCGCGGGCTAAAAACGCTCCGCGTTTTCTTTACGCCCGCGCCTCGACCGAGGTTCGAATCCATGCGGTGTTTACGTAAAAGAAAAGCCCCCGTTGCCGGGAGCTTTAATCTCAAATGGTGCGGCGTAT
>CALHUX010000009.1:0-3972 GCA_938039325.1 uncultured Collinsella sp.
TAGGTGCCGTAGGGGGCGTGCGTCCCCAGCACGTGGAAGATGGCCTCGGCCATGTCGCGGGTGAAGGTCAGGCGGCCCAGCTGGTCGTCCACGACAGTGACCTGCTCGAGCCCGTCCTCGGGGTCGGCGACGCGGTCGGACAGCCCCTTCATGGTCTTCACGAAGTTGTGCCCCTCGCCGATGACCCAGCTGGAGCGCATGATGTAGTGGCGCGGGCACCCGGCCACGGCGATGTCGCCGGCGGCCTTGGTCTGGCCGTAGACGGACAGCGGGGAGAAGGGCTCCTCCTCGGTGTGGACCTCCGCGGTGCCGTCGAAGACGTAGTCGCTGGACACGTGGACCAGGGTGATGCCGTGCCCGGCGCAGGTGCGGGCGAGCAGGGCCGGCCCGGTCGCGTTGGCCTTCCAGGCGGCCACGCGGCCCTCGGGGGTCTCGGCTTTATCCACGGCGGTGTAGGCGCCGCAGTTGATCACGGCGCCGTAGAGCGACCAGTCGTACTGCGAATAGGCCTCCGGGTCGGACATGTCGAAGGTGTCGATGTCGCAGAAGTCGAAGTCCTTCGCCACGCCGCGCTCCTCGGCGAGCGCGCGCACCGCGCGGCCCAGCTGGCCGTTGCAGCCGGTGACGAGGGTGCGCCTGGGCGCCATGGGGACGACGTCCTTCAGCATCGGGTGGTTGAGGTCGGCCTCGGAGACGGTGGCTTGGTCGAGAGGGATCGGCCACTGGATGTTGAGCTCCGGGTCGGCGAGGTTCACGAAGGTGTAGGTCCTCTTCAGCTCGAGCGACCAGTGGGCGTCCACCAGGTAGGTGTAGGCGGTGCCGTCCTCGAGCGCCTGGAAGGAGTTACCAACGCCGCGCGGGACGTAGATGGCCCTGGACGGGTCGAGCGTGCAGGTGAACACCTTCCCGTAGGTGGAACTGCCCTCGCGCAGGTCCACCCAGGCGCCGAAGACCGAGCCGCGGGCCACGGAGATGAACTTGTCCCAGGGCTCCGCGTGGATGCCGCGGGTGACGCCCCTCTTCTCGTTGTAGGAGACGTTGTTCTGGACGACCTTGAGGTCGGGGATGCCCAGGGCGGTCATCTTGGCGCGCTGCCAGTTCTCCTTGAACCAGCCGCGCGAGTCGCCGTGGACGGCGAGGTCGACGACCTTGAGGCCCCCGATGCCGGTCTCCGTGACGGAGAGGTCCTTCTCGAATGCGATGTCTGCCATGCTAGTCTCCCCTACTGCCCCTGGGCCCTATAGCGGGCCTCGGTGGCCTCCTTGGCCGGGCGCCACCAGGCCTCGTTGGCCACGTACCAGTCGATGGTGGCCTTCAGGCCCTCGGCGAAGTCGGTGTGCGCCGGCCTCCAGCCCAGCTCGCGCCGGAGCTTGGTGGAGTCGATGGCGTAGCGGCGGTCGTGGCCGGGGCGGTCGGCGACCCAGTCGAAGTCCTCGGGGTCGCGGCCCATGGCCTCCAGGATCATGCGGAGCACGGTGATGTTGTTCTTCTCCCCGTCGGCTCCGATGAGGTAGGTCTCCCCCATGCGGCCCTTCGTGAGGATGTCCCAGACGGCCGAGGAGTGGTCCTCGGTGTGGATCCAGTCGCGGACGTTCTCGCCCTTTCCGTAGAGCTTGGGGCGGACGCCGTCGACGATGTTCGTGATCTGCCTGGGGATGAACTTCTCCACGTGCTGGTAGGGGCCGTAGTTGTTGGAGCAGTTGGAGATCGTGGTGCGAAGCCCGTAGGTACGGGTCCAGGCGCGCACGAGCATGTCGGAGCTCGCCTTGGTCGAGCTGTACGGAGAGGACGGCTTGTAGGGCGTCTCCTCGGTGAACTTGGCGGGGTCGTCGAGCGCCAGGTCGCCGTAGACCTCGTCGGTGGAGACGTGGTGGTAGCGGATTCCGTATTTGCGGACGGCTTCCAGCAGGCGGAAGGTGCCCTCGACGTTGGTGCGCAGGAACGGCTCCGGGTCGGCGATGGAGTTGTCGTTGTGGCTCTCGGCGGCGTAGTGCACGACGGCGTCGTGGCCCGGGACGATGCGGTCCAGCAGCTCCGCGTCGCAGATGTCGCCCACGACGAGCTCCACGCGGTCGGAGGGCAGCCCCGCGATGTTCTCGGGGTTGCCGGCGTAGGTCAGCTTGTCCAGGACGGTGACGTGCACGCCGGGGTGGTTGTTCACGACGTAGTGCACGAAGTTGCTGCCGATGAAGCCGCAGCCGCCCGTGACGATGATATTCTTAGGTTCAAAAAACTCAGACATAATGCTCCAATTTAAATCTACCCGTTTGGATGAACGTACTTAAACATCTGAACAAATGATGCACTGTCAGAAGAAACGTCCTCGCTATTCTCGCGGTTACCGTACTTCCTAAAGCCCGAATTAGTATAAAAGTTCAACAGGCCTCGCGCATCAACAGCGTCAAGAACGACAAATCTACCGCCGGCTAGGCGATGAACCTCGCGCACAGAATCCTCTGCAAGAGACATTAACTGATCGCCACTCACGAGATCAGCATAACGGTCATTTTTGCCAAATTGGGCAAGCAGCACAACAGGAAGCTCAATAGAATCAGAAGCCGAGTCGTACTCACCGAAATATTCGAATTTCTTTCGAAACGACCGACTCACATTGATCGCGGGAATACTTGCAACTTTTAGCGCAAGTGCATAAAAACCAACAAACGAGGCGCTGTCGACATCAAATACCAAATATGAAGATGCAGCCCCGCGCTTGTTAAATTCAAGAGCCTTACAACGCACGAAAAGCTCAATGTCAGAATTCCGCTCGCACGAAAAGGAGGAGAGGACCGATTCGACCTTCTCCTCCGATTGAGCTTCGCAAAGATCAAATAACGAATATGCGACCAAAGCCATGTCTAAATACCCATTTTGGCGAACAATTTATCGATTGCTTTTTGCTTCTCAACTGATAGCCGTCCGCCGGTTAAGCGCTTCGGGGATTTAATCGAGGCATCCATCGCTAATCCTTTTTCATATGCTTCGCATAAGGCCCTGGCGCCCTCAACAGAGGTAACCCGAATAGGCACTTTAATACTAGATGTAGCCATTGATAACTCCCTTCTCCATAACGTTTAGGCAGATTCTACCCAAATTACCCTAGTACTCACGCGGGCTGTTGACGATCTCGCCGGCGGCGACCTTCTTCAGGTGCTGGCCGTAGACCGACTTGCCGTAGGCCTCGGCGGCCTCCTTGAGCCCCTCGGTGGTGATCCAGCCGTTCTCCCAGGCGATCTCCTCGGGCACGGACACGGGCAGGTCCTGGGAGTGCTCCACGGCGCGGACGAACTCCGCGGCCTCGTGCAGGCTCTCCATGGTGCCGGTGTCGAGCCACGCGTAGCCGCGGCCCAGGGTCACGACGGACAGCGTTCCCTCCTCCAGGTACATCTGGTTGAGCGTGGTGATCTCCAGCTCGCCGCGCGCGGACGGCTTGACCTCATGCGCCTTGGCGGCCACGTCGCCCGGGTAGAAGTACAGGCCGGTGACGGCGTAGGAGCTCTTGGGGCGCTCGGGCTTCTCCTCGATGGAGACGGCACGGCCCTCGCGGTCGAACTCCACGACGCCGAAGCGCTCGGGGTCGTCCACGTGGTAGCCGAAGACCGTGGCGCGGCCCGACTCGGCGTTCTGGACGGCGCGCGTCAGGTGGCGCGACAGGCCGTTGCCGTAGAAGATGTTGTCGCCGAGCACCAGGGCGCACGGCTCGCCGGCGATGAACTCCTCGCCGATGGTGAAGGCCTGCGCCAGGCCGTCCGGGCTGGGCTGCTCGGCGTAGGACAGGTTCACGCCGTAGCGCGAGCCGTCCCCGAGCAGGCGCTCGAAGTTGGGCAGGTCGGTCGGCGTGGAGATGACCAGGATGTCCCGGATGCCCGCCAGCATGAGGGTGCTAAGCGGATAGTAGATCATGGGCTTGTCGTAGACCGGCAGCAGCTGCTTGGAGGTCACGAGCGTGAGCGGGTACAGGCGCGTGCCGGA
>CALHUX010000010.1:0-37745 GCA_938039325.1 uncultured Collinsella sp.
GTCGTCGCAAGGTCGAGTTCCGCCTGCGCGACTGGCTCATCAGCCGCCAGCGCTATTGGGGCAACCCCATCCCGGCCATCCACTGCGAGCACTGCGGCATCGTGCCCGTGCCCGAGGATCAGCTGCCGGTGACGCTGCCCGAGAACCTGGACCTGGGTGCCGGCGAGACGCTTGCCGAGTGCAAGGACTTCTACGAGACCACCTGCCCGGTCTGCGGCCGCCCGGCCAAGCGCGAGACCGATACCATGGACACCTTTACCTGCTCCAGCTGGTATTACCTGCGCTATACCGACCCGCACAACACCGAGCTGCCCTTCTCCCGCGAAGCCGCCGACCGTTGGATGCCCGTCGATAACTACATCGGCGGCATCGAGCACGCCATCCTGCACCTGCTCTACAGCCGCTTCTTTACCAAGGCGCTGCGCGACTTGGGCCTGCTGAGCGTGGACGAGCCCTTCACCAACCTGCTGTGCCAGGGCATGGTTAAGGACGAGAACGGCGACACCATGTCCAAGTCCAAGGGCAACGTCGTGCCCCCGAGCTCGGTCATCGAGCCCTACGGCGCCGACACCATGCGTCTGGCGATCCTGTTTATCGCCCCGCCCGAGAAGGACTTCGACTGGGATCCCAAGGCCGTTGAGGGCGCCAACCGCTTCATCAAGCGCGCCTGGCGTATCGTGTGGCAGCTCGTCCAG
Organism: uncultured Collinsella sp.; assembly: GCA_938039325.1. Classification (GTDB taxonomy): domain Bacteria; phylum Actinomycetota; class Coriobacteriia; order Coriobacteriales; family Coriobacteriaceae; genus Collinsella. Next base: position 696 of record CALHUX010000010.1, read on the forward strand.
TCCGGCGACGCCAACGTGGCCTTCGACAAGTCCGCGCTCGACGAGGTTGCGATGAAGCTCTATCGCGAGCGTCACCGGACCATCGCCAAGTGCACCGAGGACTTCGATCGCGGCCAGTTCAACACCGCGATCTCGGCCGTCATGGAACTCGTTAACGCGGCGAGCGCCTACCTCAACGCCACCGAGGGTACTGACCGCGACAAGGCGCTGTGCTACGGCTTGGCTAAGGATATCGTGAGCGTCCTTGCCCCCATCTGCCCGTTCTGGGCCGACGAGCTGTGGCACGAGGCCCTCGGCTGCGAGGGCAACGCCTACACCGCCGCCTGGCCCGAGTTCGACTTGGCCGAGTCCATCGAGGACACGGTGCAGATTGTCGTGCAGGTGCTCGGCAAGGTTCGTGGCCGCATCGACGTAGCCCGCGATGCCTCCAACGAGGAGATGCAGGCTGCCGCCGAGGCCGCTGTCGCCAAGTGGACCGAGGGCAAGACCGTTGTCAAGGCCATCTGCGTGCCCGGCAAGCTGGTCAACCTGGTGGTCAAGTAAACACCGCACGCATAGCTGACGTGTAAGAGACGAGGGACGGTCCGGTTGGGTCGTCCCTCGTTTTGTGTTGTCTGCCCTGCTTAGTCAGTGCGTCGCACCGTCTTCTACGGGATGTGTACCAGGTCCCTAAAGTAAACGTTGCCCGTTGCCTCTTCGAACATCCAGATATTGAGGTAGATGTCGTTGAGGTCGTTGTTTACATCAAAGTCCGGGTCGTCGAAGGTGCCTACAAACGTGAGCATGGCGCGCGTTTCCTCGCCCGCTGCGACCTGCTGGCGCATGCGCACATCGCGGACCACGCCGTTGACGTAGGCATAGGAGTCCACATCGCCAAACATCATGTCGACACCGGTATTGTTGGTTACCGTAAAGACGAGCGCGGCGTCCCCGTAGCCGTCGGTGTCCTTATCAACGCAGGTGACGTGGACGTTCTCGTCCGCCTCTAGGTCGATGGGGAACTGTTCTTGGGGGTCGGGGCCCAAACCCTGGTGATCGACGATGTCCTCGTCTATTTTGTCGAAGCTCACCGGGGGTTCGGTTTTTTCGATGGCTTTGGTGCTGCCAGGGTTCGGTTCGCATGTTCCGGTTTTGCCATTCGTGTTGCCGCAGCCTAAGAGGGCCAACGAGCACGTTGCGATGGCGAGCGCAGTTATGCAGGGGGTGCCTAGACGTTTCATGTGTGCCTCCTTGCCGTAGAGGATTTGGAATGGTTCGTCGTTGCGCGACTTGCTGGCTGGCTTGTTGCAGAATGCCCCTTAGCGTAAGTCTGATCGATAGGGGCTCGGGGAGGAATGCCCTTGGGGTCCGAACGGGCCTGTGGAATGGGACGCATGGCCCGTTTTGGGGCTGTTGAGGGTGCGCCGCATGGGGTTCCTCGCTCAATTGTCCTATTCTTGTGGAGAAGCTGTGCGCACGCTGACCTGCAGATTCGTACGGTGCTTGCACGTTTCCGCAGCTATTGGTATAGTTTGCTTGCAAATGAAGTTGTAATTGAAAGAAGTGGGGTTTCGGCCCCGCTTCTTTTTTGTATGGATGGAGGTGCCGCAATGGTCAAGACCAAGACCGAGCAGGCGATCATCGTCGCGCTCGAGGCCGTTGCTCCCCAGCACGATGTCGACATCGTCGACGTCGAGCTCGTGGGTGCCACCAAGGCCCCCTGCGTGCGCGTACGTATCGAGGGTGCCGAGGGTCAGAGCCTGTCTCTCAACGACGTCACGGCCAACACCAAGTGGGTCGGCGATGTGATTGAGGAGCTCGACCCCATCTCTTCGAGCTATACGCTCGAGGTGTCGAGCCCGGGTATGGCGCGCCCGCTGCGCCGCCCGTGCGACTTTGCCCGCTTTGTGGGCGAGAACTGTGAGCTCACCTCCACCGCTACCGAGGGCCGTCGCAAGTACGCCGGCAAGATTGCCGCCGCCACCGAGACGAACGTGACCCTCGAGCTCGAGGACGGCGAGTCCGTCACCCTCGATTTCTCTGATGTTAAAAAGTGCAAGTTGAAGCCCACCTACGACTTCAAGCCCGCGAAGGAAGGAAAGTAAGATGGCAGCATCCGACATGATGTCCGCCCTGATGGAGCTTTGCCAGGAGAAGCACATCGACCAGCTCTACCTGATCGACCGCCTGGAGCAGTCGCTCGCCAAGAGCTATGCCGAGATCCTGCATCTTGAGTGGGGCGCCAAGGTGACCATCGACCGCACCACCGGCAAGATCTACGTCTACCGCCTGGAGCCGATCGACGATTCCATGGACGAGGAGGGCAACTTCACCGAGTTCGAGGAGATCGACGTTACCCCCAAGAACACGAGCCGCATCGCCGCCCAGCACGCCAAGGCCGAGATCAACGCCATCGTGCGTAACTCCGCCCGTGAGCAGATCTACGAGGAGTTCTCCGGCCGCATCGGTGACCTCATCAGCGGTACCGTGCTGCAGTCCACGCCCGACTTCACGATCGTCAAGATTCGCGAAGGCGTCGAGGCCGAGCTTCCGCACTTCGATCAGCGCCGTTACGAGAACGAGCGCAACGAGCGTCCGATGGGCGAGCGCTACCTGCACAACCAGCATATCAAGGCCGTGATCATTGACGTTCGCGACCCCAACTCCAACCTGCAGCCGGTTCGTGGCGAGCACAGCCGTCCGCCGATTGTCATCTCCCGTACCCACCCCGAGCTCATGCGTCGTCTGTTTGAGCAGGAGGTGCCCGAGATCTATGAGGGCACCGTCCAGATCAAGTCGATCGCCCGCGAGCCCGGCCAGCGTTCCAAGGTCGCTGTCCACTCGCTCGACGACCGTCTGGATCCCGTGGGTGCCTGCGTCGGCCCCAAGGGCAGCCGTGTTCGCGCTGTCGTGGGCGAGCTCCGTGGCGAGCGCGTCGACGTCATCCTGTGGGATGCCGATCCTGCCGTCTACGTCGCCAACGCCCTGTCGCCCGCTAAGGTCACCCGCGTCCTCATCGACGAGGAGAAGGCCTACGCCGGCGTCATCGTGCCCGACGACCAGCTGTCCCTTGCCATCGGCAAGGAGGGCCAGAACGCCCGCCTCGCCGCGCGCCTGACCGGCTGGCACATCGACATTAAGTCCGAGACGCTTGCCGCCGACATCCTCAAGAACGTTCCCGTTCACGAGGAGCCCGCCGCCGACCTGATCGGTGACGAGGAGGACGAGGACGTCCGCCGCTGCGAGTACGTGTCCGAGGACGGCATCCAGTGCCGCAACCAGGCCCGTCCCGGCTCCCGTTTCTGCGGTGTCCACGACACCGACGCCTTCGATGATGCGGAGGACCTGATCTAGCGCGCGGTCGCGCCGGGCAGGTCCCGGCGCATCTCCCACGCTCGTTCAGTCTCTAGGCACCCAAGGTGCCAGAAAGGGTAGGTGAAGTCATATGGCAAAAGTCCGTGTGTCCACCCTGGCCAAAGAGTTCGGCATGACCTCCAAGGAACTGATGGGTCATCTCGCCGATATGAAGATTCCCGCTAAGTCCGCTTCCTCCACCTTGGAGGACGCTTATGTCGCCATGGTCCGCAAGCAGCTCGCCTCGGTGATCGAGGCCCGCGCTCAGGAAGTCGAGGCCGCCAAGCAGGCCGAGGAGCAGGCAGCTGCCGCCGAGGAGGCCGCACGCGCTGCCGAGGCCGAGCGCGAGCGCATCGCCGCCGAGAAGGCCCGCGAGGAGGAGCGCCGCCAGTTTGCCGCAGCCCAGGCTGCCGAGGAGGCTGCCCGCGCCGAGGCCGAGGCCAAGAAGAAGGCCGAGCAGGAGCGCCTTGCCCGCGAGAAGGAGGAGGCTGCCCGCGAGGCCCAGCGCCGCGCCGTTCCCGCTTCCGACTCCGGTTCGCGCTTCCGTTCGCTGCTCGACCAGATCGCCGCACAGGAGACCGTGCTCAAGGAGAAGAAGGACGCCGAGGACAAGGCCAAGGCCGAGCGCGCCGCCGAGCGCGGTAACCGTCGTGGCGGCAACAACGACCGCCGCGGTGGCCGTCGTAACGATCGCAACGCTTCCGACAACAACTCCGAGCGCAACGCCTCCGAGAGCCGTCCGCACAGCCATCGCACCAACGCCAGCAACAACGTCGCTGCCGGCATGGACTTCCCCAACCCCGATAAGCAGGGCAAGGGCAAGAAGCGCAAGGGCGGTCACAACAACGAAGAGGACCACTACAGCCGCATGGCTCGCGAGGCCGAGGAGTACAGCCGCGAGAAGGTCCTCGAGGAGGCCCGCGCTGCCGTCGAGGAGGCCTCTCGTGAGTCCACCGGTCGCCGCAAGAAGCGCAAGGAGAAGCGCGAGCGCGAGGCTGCCAAGGCTCAGGAGGAGCGCAAGATTGAGGAGGCATTGGCCCAGGGCGTGAACCCCGAGGAGCTCGACGCCATCAAGGTTTCCCAGGGCGTTACCGTCCAGGAGCTCGCCGAGGCGCTCGACGTTCCGGCCAACGACATCATCAAGCGCCTGTTCCTGCTGGGTACGCCGCTCACCATGACGCAGTCCATGTCCGACGACCTCGTCGAGCTCGTTGCCGACGACTTGGGTCGTCAGATCAAGATCATCACCCCCGAGGAGGAGAACACCTTCTCGTTCTACGACGATCCCGCCGACCTTAAGCCGCGCGCCCCGGTCGTCACCGTCATGGGCCACGTCGACCACGGCAAGACGTCGCTGCTCGACGCCATCCGTCACACCGGCGTTGCTGCCGGCGAGGCGGGCGGCATTACGCAGGCCATCGGTGCTTCGCAGGTCATGATCAACGACCGCAAGATCACCTTCATCGATACCCCCGGTCACGCCACCTTTACGGCTATGCGTGCCCGTGGCGCCAAGGTGACCGACATCGTCATTCTGATCGTGGCTGCCGACGACGGTGTCATGCCCCAGACGGTCGAGTCGATCAACCACGCCAAGGCCGCTGGCGTACCCATCGTTGTCGCCGTCAACAAGATCGATAAGCCCGGCGCCAACCCCGACCGTGTGCGTCAGGAGCTCACCGAGTACGGCGTCATCCCCGAGGAGTGGGGCGGACAGAACATGTTCGTCAACATCTCGGCCAAGCAGAAGATCGGTATCGACGATCTGCTCGAGACCGTGCTGCTCCAGGCAGATGTGCTCGAGCTCAAGGCCAACCCGGACACCTTTGCCTCCGGCAACGTCCTCGAGGCCAAGCTCGACAAGGGCCGCGGCTCGGTCGCTACTGTGCTCGTGACCCGCGGTACCCTGCACGTGGGCGATACGCTGGTCGCCGGCCTCACCTACGGCCGCGTCCGCGCCATGCTCGACCCCAAGGGCCGCGCCGTCACCGAGGCCGGTCCCTCCGACGCCGTCGAGATCCTGGGCCTGCAGTCCGTGCCCAACGCCGGTGACGAGTTCCGCGTGTTCGAGGACGAGCGCGAGGCTCGTGCCCTTGCCGACGAGCGTTCGCTCAAGGCCCGTATCGAGGAGCAGAGCCGCGTCAAGCACGTCACGCTCGAGAACCTCTTCGAGACCATTGCCGACGCCGAGGTCAAGGAGCTTAACCTGATCATCAAGGCCGACGTCCAGGGTTCCATCGAGGCCCTTCAGGACTCGCTCGACAAGATGGATCAGTCCGAGGTTCGCATCAACACGATCCACTCCGCCGTTGGTGCCATCAACGAGACCGACGTCGTCCTGGCCGACGCCTCCAACGCCATCATCATCGGCTTTGGCGTCCGCCCCGACGGTAAGGCACGTTCCGCCGCCGAGCGCGAGGGCGTCGAGATCCGTTGCTACGACGTTATCTACAAGTGCCTCGAGGAACTTGACGCTGCCCGTATCGGCATGCTCAAGCCCACCGAGGTCGAGGTCTCCACGGGTACCGCGACCGTCCTGGACACCTTCAAGGTGCCCAAAGTCGGTATCGCTGCCGGTGTCCGCGTCGAAGAGGGCGAGATCGCCGCGACCGATTCCGTGCGTCTGGTGCGCGACGGCATCGTGGTCTTCAACGGCAAGATCGCCTCGATGCGCCACTACAAGGATGAGGCCAAGAGCCTCAAGAGCGGTTCCGAGGGCGGCATTGGTCTGGAGAACTTCCAGGACATCAAGCCCGGCGACCAGATCGAGGGTTACCGCATCGACCAGGTTGCCCGTACCGAGTAGGGGGTAGCGCTATGAAGCAAACGCAGGCAACCCGCCGTCTGGGCGAGCAGCTTCGCGAGAAGCTTGGTTATATCCTGCTCTTTGAGGTTTCCGATCCGCGTCTCGACCTGGTTACTTTGACCGCGGTTGAGGTCGCGGTGGACCGTTCGTTCGCGCGTGTGTACGTGTCGTGCGATGCGAGCCGCTACGACGAGGTCATGGAGGCGCTCGCTAGCGCCAAGGGCCGTATTCGCAGCCTGTTGGCTCGCTCGCTCGATTGGCGTGTTACGCCCGAGCTCGATTTTCGCATCGATCGCTCGACCGATGAGGCCGAGCGCATCACGCGTGCGCTGGAAAACGTTCCCGCCACGCTTGCGATCGAAAAGGACGAGGACGGCTATCCGATAGCGGATGCCGCCCAGGAGGCAGCTTTAGATGACTAATTCCGCCGACCTCGCCTCGTGCGAGTCTGCAGATATTCAGCGACGCATCCTCGAGCTCATCGAGGGTGCGTCCTCCATTGCGATTTCGGGACACACTTCTCCCGATGGCGACGCCCTGGGCTCCGTGTTGGGTCTGGGCCTTTCGCTCATGAAGTTTTTTCCCAACAAGGACATTGCGCTGCTGTTGGCAGACGATGACCCGGTTCCGCGTATCTACCGCTTTATGGAAGGCTCCGATCGCCTGGTGCCGGCATCTGCGTATACCGGCAATCCGGACCTGTTCATCTCGGTGGACGTGCCGGTCGTCGAGCGTCTCAATAATTCCGCCGAGGTGCTTCGTCGCTCCAAGCATGTGGTGTGCTTCGATCACCATCCGGCGCGCGAGGAGTTTGCCGAGCTCAGCCTGAGGCGCGTCGAAGCTGCAGCCTGCGCCATGATCATCGACCGCTTCTTGGACAATTGCGGCATTGTCGCACGTGATGGCGTTGCGACCTGCCTGCTGTGTGGCTTGGTTACCGATACCGGCCGTTTTCAGTACCAAAACGCCGATGCAGCCGCGTTCCATGCAGCCTCGCGTCTGGTTGCCCACGGTGCCGATCCGGCGCGTGTGGCACTCGAGGTTTACCAGAGCATGCGCGTTGAGTTTTTGCACCTCAAGTCCATCGTTATGGGCCGCATTAAGACGGTGGCCCACGGGCGCGTCGCGTATAGCTACGCGTACCAGAGTGACCTTGAGGCCTGCGGTGTCACCTCGGACGAGTGCGACGGTCTGGTTGACGTGGTGCGCTCGGTGATGGGCGTCGAGGTCTGTCTGTTCCTGAAGGGCATTGAGGGCGATACCAAGGTGCGCGGCAACCTGCGCTCCAAGGGCGACCTCAACGTGTCCGAGATCGCTGCTGCCTTTGGCGGAGGCGGACATCCCGCTGCCGCCGGTTTCTCCAACAACGGAACGATTCTCGAGACGCTTACCGTGGCACTTCCCATGCTGGCCGAGCTGGTGGGGGAGGATCCCGCTTCGGTGACCGTCGAGCTTTAACTTTTTGGATGGTACATGGCTCGTCGTACGCCTTCTCAACTGAATATGCTGCTCGCCGTCGATAAGCCGGTGGGCTGCACGTCCCACGATGTGGTTTCGAAATGCCGACGCGCCCTCCATGAGCGGCGCGTCGGCCATGCCGGCACGCTCGACCCCATGGCATCGGGTGTCATGGTGGTGGGTGTGGGCCAGGCCACCCGTCTGCTGGGCATGCTAACCCTCGATACCAAAAGCTATGTCGCCGACATTTCGTTTGGCGCCGAGACCAATACCGATGATGCGGAGGGCGAGGCGGTCCGCACGGTGGCTGTTGCCAACGAGCTCCGCGATCCTGCCTATGCCCGTGAGCGCTTGGTCGCTATGCTGGGTCCGCAGATGCAGGTGCCGCCGGCGTTTTCGGCTATCTCGGTCAATGGCGTTCGCGCCTACAAGTCTGCTCGCGAGGGCAATGCGGTGGACCTACCTCCGCGCCCTGTCGAGGTCTATGCCGCCGACCTGATCGCCGTGGGCGGCGAAGGTGATACGTGTGTGTGGACCGTGGCGTTCTCGGTGAGCAAGGGCACCTATATCCGTGCGCTCGCTCGCGACTTGGGCCGCGCCTGTGAGAGCGCCGCGCACATTTCCGCGTTGCGCCGCACGGCCTCCGGTGTTGTTTCCATTGGCGCTTGTCATGCGGTCGAGGAACTTTCCCCCGAGTCCGCGGCTGGCTTTGCCCTGGATCCCATTGCGGCCCTGGGCGCCACGCGTGTTGACTTGCCGGGCAATCTTGCCGACGACCTGCTCTGCGGCCGACGCATTCCCGTTGAGCGTGCGCTTGCCGATTTCGATGCCTCGAAGGCGCCGTTTGCGTTGGTGCTCGATGGGGGACTCAAGGCGCTCGCCCGCATTCAGAGTGGCCGCTTTGTCATGGAGCACGTGTTTCCGCAGGCAATCGGCGGTGTTCGATGATGTTGTCCGCTCGCGAGCTCGCGCGTATCTTTTTCGCGGGCGAGTCGGACGAGGCTCGCATCGTTGCTGCCGATGCATTTGATGGGTGCGAGCACTTGGGTGCTGCCTCCATCGCCATTGGCGTTTTCGATGGTGTGCACCGTGGACACCAGGAACTCATCGAAGCGCTTGTCTGTGATGCCCGTGCCCATGGCTGTAAGGCGGTCGTGGTCACTTTCGATCCCGACCCGGACGTCGTGGTGAGCCCTTCGCCCGCTCAAAAATTGATGACGACGGCCGACCGTCTACATGCCTTGGCTCAGACCGGGGTCGATGCGGTAGTGGCCGTTCCCTTTACGCCTGAGGTTGCGGCACTCGACCATGTCGGTTTTCTCGCACTGTTGTCACGCGTTGTCGACATTCGTTCGATTCGCGTTGGCAGCGATTTTAGGCTGGGTCGCGGCGGTGCTTCTGGTGTTGCCGAGATGCGCGCCTGGGGTTCCGAGCGCGGCGTTGACGTGTATGGTCACGACCTGCTTTGCGAGGGCGGCGAGGCCATTTGCGCCACCCGCATTCGTCATGAGCTGGGACAGGGCCATGTGGAGCTTGCTGCTGAGTTACTCGGCCGCCCGTATATGGTGCGTGGCGGTGTTATTCGCGGCCGTCACGAGGGTTCTGACATGGGCTTTCCCACGGCAAACCTGCAGGTTCCCGACGGCATTCAGGTGCCTGCCGATGGTGTGTATGAGGGTCTGGTGCTCGTCGATGACATCGCGTGGCCCGCTGCCGTTAATGTCGGCCTGCCGCCGACGTATGCCGACGATGCCGCTTCATCGCATCTCGAGGCTAACTTAATTGGTTATACGGGCGACCTGTACGGCGCTTCCGTTTCGCTGGCGTTTACGCGCTGGCTGCGTCCCTCGCGTGTGTTCGACTCGCTGGATGAGTTGATTGCGACCGTCGAGGGTAATATCGAGGGTATTCGTCATAACTTGGGTGAGCAGGGGGTGAGCATCCGTGATTAGCGATGAGGAAAAAGACCAGGTACGCGCTGCGTCTGACCTGGTTGCCATCGTGCAGGAAACGGTTGAGCTCAAGCCCCGCGGCCATGAGTTTTGGGGTTGCTGCCCCTTCCATGGCGAAAAGACGCCTTCTTTCCATATTATCCCCGCCACGCAGGTGTGGCATTGCTTTGGCTGCGGCGAGGGTGGCGACGTCTTCACCTATATCATGAAGCGCGAGAACCTGAGCTTTCCCGAGTCAATCCGCTATTTGGCCGATCGTGCGGGTATTGAGCTGCATGACACCGGAGATCGTCGCGAGCGCGGTACCAAGCGTGCCCGCATCTACGATCTGTGCGCCGAGACCGCCCAGTTCTATCACACCATGCTTATGCGCGGTAAGGACGGCCGTCCGCGCGATTACTTTGCCAGCCGCGGCATGGGTGGCGACGTCTGCCGCCGCTACTGCCTGGGCTTTGCGCCTGGCCGCAACGCGCTGGTGTCGCACCTGTCCCAGGCGGGTTTTACCCCGCAGGAGATGATCGATGCCAACGTTGCCGTGAGCCGCGGGCGCGGGCAGCTTGCCGACCGCTTCTACGACCGCGTGATGTTCCCCATTTTTGATGAGCAGGGTCACAACATCGCCTTTGGCGGTCGCATCATGGGAGACGGCCAACCCAAGTACCTCAACACCGCCGAGACGACCGTGTTTCATAAAAAGCGAAACCTCTACGGCTTTAATTGGGCCAAGGAGTTTATCGTCGCGCAGGATACTGCCATCGTGGTAGAGGGCTATACCGACTGCATCGCCTGTTGGGAGGCGGGGATTAAAAACGTCGTCGCCACGCTGGGCACCGCACTCACGGAGCATCACGTCAAGACGCTCACCCGCTTTGCCAAGCGCATCGTGTATATGTTTGACGGCGATGCCGCCGGTCAAAAGGCCGCTCGCCGTGCGATTCAGTTTATCGAGCAGGATTCTATGGACCTGCGCTGCGTGGTGCTGCCCGACGGTAACGATCCCATGGAGTTCATCACGGCGCACGGCGGAGGGGAGCTGCAGAAACGTATTGACGCCGCCGAGCCGCTCATGGACTTCGTGTACCGTTCGCTGCAGGAGTCGAGCGACATCTCCACGCCGGGCGGTCGCGCCAAGGCGCTGGAGGATGCGCTGACGCTTATCTATCCGCTGCGCGACAGCTATATGATCGACACGTACTTTATTCAAATTGCCGACCTGTTGGGTTTGGATCTGGAGACAGTGCGTGCGAGCTCGGGCCGTGTGTTTCGCGATGTCGCCAAGCGCGAGGATGCGGAACGACGTCGTGAGCAGAACTATGAGCGCCAGCGGGCACAGGCTGAGCGCTCTGGTAGCGCGGGCGGTCGGACGTCTGGTTCGCAGGGGGCATCTCGCGGTGCTTGGGCATCGGGCGCGACGCCGCCGGTGTCCGCGCCGGTCGAAGAAGAGCCGTATGACTACGTCCCGCTCGATGCCTACGGCGCCGCGCCCGTGGAGGTCGTCGACGACCTGCCGCCGATCGACGCGCCTGATGGTATGGGTGCTGTACCTGTGACTTATGGTTCGGGTGCTCCGGCTGCGGCGGCGCCGATGGTTCTTACTGATCTTGAGCGTAAGTCCTTGGCAGGGGAGCGTGAGCTGCTGACCATGCTCACGAGCTACCCCGACCTGTTCCGCACGTATGCCGACCGCATCTGCTCTATCGAGTGGGTTGACCCACGTCACGAGTCCATCGCATGGGCCGTTCTGGCAACGCCGCCGGGAACCGATCCTGCAGCCTGCATGGATGCGGCGCGCTCGGTGTGTCCCGAGGCGGCAACGCTTGTGAGTGCCGGGCGCATCTCGGCGACGAGCAAGCACCCCACCGAGACGAACATCGTGTTTATGCTCGATACGCTCGAGCTCTACACCATCAAGCGCCGCATGCGTGCCGCACAGGCCAAGCTGCGCCAGGACCGTTCGCTCGACGATGAGGCCCGTCGCGCGCTGACCGTGCAGGCCGCGCAGGATTCGCAGCGTCAACGCGAACTGCAAAAGTCGATCGGCGGCGTGGCGGACCCGTTCCGTTTGATCGGTCTGGAGGCCGCAGACGCCGAATAGGCCTAGATGTTGTGGTCAACCAGCGTATTCTCGCCTATATCCTGTCCTCTTTTTGGGTATAGACGTCGATGTGTGTGCTAAAGTATTGAGTCCTGTGGACTATGAAGGGAGAATCTGTGCCAAAAAAGACTGAGAGCACGGGTACTGGGCTGGAACCCTACGTTGCAAAGCTCATGGGCAACGGCTCAAACAGGACTTCGGTAACCGAGGACGAGATTCAGGTCGCCCTGAAGGATATCGATGTTTCTGACGAGCAGCTCACCGCGGTGTATTCCGCGCTGCGCAACAGCGGCATCCAGATTATCTCCGCGAGCGGTAACGACGACGCCCCCATGGACGTCGACGATGACGATAACGATACCGATACCGACGATTTCGATGACGACGACGAGCACGATTCCGGCTCGCTCGACGATCACGAGCTCAAGATGGCCCGTCAGGCCGATGCCGAGATGGGTTCTTCCAAGAGCAAGAAGAAGCGCACCGTGCGCACGTCCCGTTCACGCTCCCGCGTGCGTGGCATCGATGCCTCCACGGTGATGCTGACCGGCGATCCGGTTCGTATGTACCTCAAAGAGATCGGCAAGGTCGACCTGCTGACTGCCTCCGAAGAGGTCGATCTGGCCATGAAGATCGAGGCCGGTCTTGAGGCCACCGAGAAGCTCGAGGCCGCTGATGCCGGTGAGCTCGAGCTCACGCGTGCCGAGATGCGTCGTCTTACGCGCATTGAGAACGTGGGCCTCGAAGCCAAGCAGGCACTCATCAGCGCAAACCTGCGTCTGGTCGTCTCCATCGCCAAGCGCTATGTCGGCCGCGGCATGCTGTTCCTTGACCTGATCCAGGAGGGTAACCTCGGTCTGATTCGCGCCGTCGAGAAGTTCGACTACCAGAAGGGCTTTAAGTTCTCCACGTACGCCACGTGGTGGATCCGTCAGGCCATTACGCGCGCTATCGCCGACCAGGCCCGTACCATCCGTATTCCCGTGCATATGGTCGAGACTATCAACAAGCTCGTCCGCGTGCAGCGCCAGCTCCTTCAGGACCTGGGTCGCGACCCGACCCCCGAGGAGATCGGTGCCGAGATGGACATGAGCGCCGACCGCGTCCGCGAGATCCAGAAGATCTCGCAGGAGCCCGTGTCGCTTGAGACCCCCATCGGCGAGGAAGAGGATTCCCAGCTGGGCGACTTTATCGAGGACTCCCAGGCTATCGTTCCGCCCGATGCCGCCAGCTTCTCCATGCTGCAGGAGCAACTCACTCAGGTGCTCGACTCGCTTGCCGATCGTGAGCGCAAGGTTATCGAGCTGCGCTTTGGCCTTGTCGACGGGCATCCCCGCACGCTCGAGGAAGTCGGCCGCGAGTTTGGCGTCACGCGCGAGCGTATCCGCCAGATCGAGTCCAAGACCTTGGCCAAGCTCCGCCACCCGAGCCGCAGCAGCAAGCTGAAGGACTACATCGAGTCATAACCTGGCAAGCAAGAAGCGCCCTCAAGCACATCCGCTTGGGGGCGCTTTCATGTGGTCATTGGGGACGTCCCCAATGACTAGGTCGGAAAAATTCTTAAAAAAGTTCTTGCCCTGAGCTGATTCGTCCGTATAATAAACTTCGTTGCTTGAGAGCACGCACCTATTCCTCGGTAGCTCAATGGTAGAGCACGCGGCTGTTAACCGCGCTGTTGTAGGTTCGAGTCCTACCCGGGGAGCCAGGTTGTAAAACCCGTCGCTTATGCGGCGGGTTTTTTCATGCCGCGACCACTTGACTCGAACGTTGCCATATCAACATTTCGTGTCGAGGATGTAATCCCGCGACCCACCACCTCAACATGGCGCGGTCGTTGTAAAATATTGCAATGATTGCTCCCACGACATGGTGCCGCGAGCACCAGATAAGGAGATTCTTGTGTCTGAGACCATTAACGGCAGCCTGAGCGTCTCGAACGACGTTATTGCCGATATTGCCGGTTATGCCGCGATGACGTGCTATGGCGTCGTCGGTATGGCTGAGCAGCTCCAGGGCGCCGAGAGCGTGCGCCTGCTTGCCGGCCAGCGCCTCCGCAAGGGCGTGCTTGTCTCCGCCGACGAGAACGGCCTTACGGTCGATCTTCACGTCGTGCTCGAGAACGGCGTCAACATGAAGTCCGTCTGCCACAATCTTTCGAGCTCCGTTGCCTTCACCCTGCAGGAGATCGCCCAGATCGATCCCGCCAGCCTTAAGATCGGCATCCATATCGACGCGCTCAAGAGCCGTCTGAACTAGCATCCGAAAACGGAGATTCAAATACCCATGATTGCAAAGACCATTCGCACCTGTTTTCCGATCGCTGCGGCTGCCGTTTCCGACAAGGCCGAGGAGATCAACAAGCTCAACGTCTTTCCCGTGCCCGACGGCGACACCGGCACCAACATGTCGCTCACGCTCGCCTCGGTGACCAAGGAGCTTTCTGCCCTTCCCGCCGATGCCGACATGGAGGCCATTGCCGGCGCCATCACCCACGGCTCCCTGATGGGCGCCCGCGGCAACTCCGGCGTCATTACCTCGCAGATCCTGCGCGGCGTGGCCGAGGGTCTTGTCTCTGCCGACGAGCCCATTACGTCCGCCAACATTGCCTATGCGTTCCGCCGAGCCGTCAAGGTCGCCTTCCAGGCCGTCCGTAAGCCCATCGAGGGCACGATCCTCACAGTGCTGCGCGATGTCTCGACCAAGGCCGACGAGTGCGAAAAGAAGAAGTTCTCGGCCGAGGATGCGCTCGACGCTATCGTCGTCGAGGCCTACCAGTCCGTCGCCCGCACGCCCGACCTGCTGCCCGTCCTCAAAGAGAACGGCGTGGTCGACTCCGGCGCCTTCGGCTTTGCTATTTTCCTGGAGAACTTTGTGGCTGCAGCACTTGGTCGCAGCACCGTTGTCGAGGATTTCTCCGCTACGTTCGATTCCGCTGGCTCTGCCCGCGATGCGGCCCTTGGTCGTGTTGAGATCGAGGCCAACGACGACTGGGAGGGCTCGGAGTTCCGCTACTGCAACGAGTTCCTCTTTAAGGCCGACGCTCCTTTTGACGAGGACGAGTGCCTCAAGTTCCTGGGCTCCATGGGTGACTGTGAGTTGCTCGTGGGCGCCTACCCCGACTACAAGATCCACGTGCACTCCAACACCCCCAACCTGGTGCTCGAGCACATGCTGCAGCTCGGTCAGATCTACGAGGTCTTTATCCACAACATGGAGATGGAGGCTCACGACCGTACCGCCAAGATTCATGAGGACCAGGAGAAAGCTGCCGAGCCCGCCAAGGCGCTGGGCTTTGTCGCCGTTGCCGCCGGTTCGGGCGAGGCCGACATCCTCAAGTCCCTCGGCGTCGACGTGATCGTGTCGGGTGGTCAGACCATGAACCCCTCGACTGCAGACCTGCTGGGCGCCGTCGACCAGGTCAACGCGACCTCGGTTATCATCCTTCCCAACAACGGTAACATCCGCATGGCTGCCGAGGCCGCCGCCTCTGCCTGCACCGACAAGAAGGTCGCCGTCGTTCCCACCAAGACCGTTCCGCAGGCCTTCTCCGCGCTGTTCGCGGTCCTGCCCGATTCCGAGCTCGAGGACGCCGTCGCCGCTATGGTCGACGCCATCAGCGAGGTCCGCGATGGCGAGGTCACCCGCGCCGTGCGCGACTCCAGCGCCTCGGACGGCTCCCCGATTCACTCCGGTGACGTCATGGGTATCATTGCCGGTTCCATCGATGTGGTCGGCTCCGATGTGAAACAGGTCACGCTCGATTGTATCAACCGTATGCAGGAGGAAGAGGAGGGCGACGCGCTGACGATTCTGGCCGGCGAGGAGCTGTCCGATGAAGCCTTCCAGGAGATCGTCGACGCTATCGAGGAGGCTCAGCCCGACCTGGAGATCGACGCCCATCGTGGCGAGCAGCCGCTCTATCCCGTGATCTTCTCGATCGAGTAGGCATCTGCCCATGTCCGAGCTCTGCTCCGTGCAGCGCGTCTCGGATCGCTTTGCCCAGAGCAATGCGCTCGACGAGGATATCGCGCGACTCAAATATGTTTCGGGTAAACGTGAGGAGGCCCTTCGCCGTCTGGGAATTCGGACGGTGGGGGACCTCCTTCTCCATATCCCTCATCGATACCTGGACTTTACGCGCTCCTGGTCCATCGAGATGGCGCCCATCGGTACCGTGTGCACCATCATCGCCACGGTCGACCGTATCGTTCAAAAGCAGCCGCGTCCTCGCATGCAGGTGACCGAGGTCTCACTCGTTGACGAGACGGGCGTGCTGCAGGTCGCCTTTTTCCGTCAGCCCTGGATTGCCCAGCAGCTTAAGCAGGGCGACCGCCTGGCCGTGATGGGCAAGGTCGAGTTTGCCTACGGCTTTAAGCAGATGGCCTCGCCGCACTTTGAAAAGCTTGAGGAAGGGCGTGCCGCTGGCACTATCCTGCCGGTCCATTACGTGAGTGATGGCGTGAGCCAGGCGTGGATGCGCCGCATCGTAAGTGGCGCGCTCGAGGTCGTCGGCAATCCCTTTGATCCCATTCCGGCACGCTTACGCGTTAAACGTCGCCTGATGAGCAATGCCCGTGCGCTTCGATCGATCCATTTTCCCTCGAGCATGGCTGAGCGCGATATCGCGCGCGCACGGCTTGCCTACGAGGAGTGCCTCTACCTGCAGCTGGCGCTGCGCCTGCGCAACGACGGCGGCCTGGTCGATGTGGTGCCCTATGCCCACGCCGCGGGCGAGCACCTGGCCGCGCTTAAGCAGGCCCTGCCGTTTTCGCTGAGCGACGAGCAGGAGGCCGCGTTCCAAGATATCCTGCGCGATATGTGCGATGGCGGGCGCGTGATGAACCGCCTGCTGCTGGGCGACGTCGGTACTGGCAAGACCGCCGTTGCCGCGTGCGCGCTGGCTGTGGCTGCCGATAGCGGCACGCAGGCCTGCGTTATGGCGCCCACGGGCGTGCTGGCGCGTCAATATGCCGATAAGACCGGCCCCTTGTTCTCGCAGGCCGGCATGACCTGGGCGCTCCTGACGGGCGCCACGCCGGCGGCCGAGCGCGAGCGGATCCATGCCCAGCTGGAATCGGGCGAACTCGACGTCCTCTTTGGCACCCACGCGGTGCTTTCGGACAACGTGGCGTTTAAGCATCTGTCGCTCGTGGTCATCGATGAGCAGCACCGGTTTGGCGTCGGCCAACGCAACGCCCTGCGTGCGAAGGGCCCTGGTGCCGATCTGCTCGTTATGACGGCAACGCCCATCCCGCGTACGCTGGCGCTTTCGGTCTACGGCGATCTGGACACGAGCATCATCCGCCATCGGCCCGTCCCTGGCGCTGGCGTGACGACACGCGTGCTTACCGAGTCGAGCCGCGACCTTGCCTATGGCGCCATCCGCGAGGCGCATGAAAAGGGTCAGCAGGCCTACGTGATTTGCCCGCTCGTGGAGCCGAGTGACTCGGTCGATGATCTGGAGGACGTGCCCGGTATCGCCCGCGACGACGAGGGCCGCGTGACGGTCCCCGTGCCGCTGCACGATACGGCGACCGAGCTCGATCGCCTGCGTCTGGCGTTGCCGGGTCTTGCCATCGAGCGCCTTCACAGCCGCATGCCAGCGGGGGAGAAGGACCAGGTTATCGATGCCTTCAAGCGCGGCGAGATCGACGTGCTCGTCTCGACTACGGTGGTCGAGGTGGGCGTCGACGTGCCCAACGCCACCGTCATGGTCATCGAGAACGGTGAGCGCTTTGGCTTGGCGGCCCTGCACCAGCTGCGCGGCCGCGTGGGCCGCGGCAGCGTGTCGGGCACCTGCCTGGTCATGACGCACTCCAAGGGCAACGGCGGCGCTTCGGCGGCGCAAGACCGTCTCCAGTCGCTCGAAAAGACCTCGGACGGCTTTACGCTCGCCCAGATGGACCTTCGTCTGCGCCACGAGGGCGAAATCCTGGGGTACCGACAGCATGGCGGTGTGACTCTGCGCTTTGTCGACCTGGATGCCGACGAGGAGCTGATCGAGTGGGCCCATTTGGACGCGGTCGAGCTCTTGCGGTATGCTTGCAACCTTGACTCCGTGGCGACGCGCCCCCTGCGCGATGCGGTCGCCATGCGATATCGACACATTTTTAAGGAGGTCAGCGGAGGATGAGAATCATCGGCGGCGAATGGCGCGGTCGTAAGATCGAGGAGCCCCGTGGTCGCGATGTCACCCGCCCCACGACCGATCGTGTGCGCGAGGCATGCGCATCTATGGTCATGTCGGCATTCGACTTCGATCTGGACGAGGTCCGCGTGCTGGACGCCTTTGGCGGCTCCGGTGCCTTAGGGTTAGAGATGCTCTCACGTGGTGCCCGCTCGCTCACGACGTTCGAGATCGAACGGAATGCCGCGCGGCTCATTACCAAGAATATCGAGTCGCTCTGCCGTGACCGTGCGCGTTGGCGCGTGGTAACGGGCGACATGCTGGCGAGCGCCTCGCGCGGTCGTGTGCCGGGCGGCCCCTTTGATCTGGTCCTGCTCGACCCGCCCTATGCTTTTGGTGCCGAGCCGGTCGAGATACTGCTGCAGAACCTGGCTCAGCAGGGTCTGCTTGCACCTGGCGCTTATGCCCTGTTTGAGCATGCCGCCGCCGATGCGGGCGCGCATCCGGCAGGCTTTGAGATCGTGCGCGAGAAGCGCTACGGCATTACCTCGGTCGACCTGCTTCGTTGGGTTGGCAACGGTGAGGATGATGGCAACGATAGCGACGCACCCACGGAGGATGCTCATGAGTGACACCATTAACCGTGTAATCGTCCCGGGCACCTTCGATCCCATCACGTTTGGCCATATCGACGTCATCCGCCGCGCCCGCCGCATCTTTCCCAGCGTGATCGTCGCTGTTGCCGAGTCGCAGGGTAAAAACGGTGTGGGCACCACGTTTATGCTCGATGAGCGCGTGGCGCTGGCTCGCGAGGCGCTCGGTGATATCGACGGCGTCGAGGTCCTGCCCTTTACCGGCCTCTTGGTCGACTTCGCTCGCGAGCAGGGGGCGGGGGCCGTTGTCAAGGGCCTGCGCGCCATGACCGACTTTGAGTACGAGCTGCAGCAGGCAGACCTCAACTATCGCTTGGATAACGAGCTGGAGTCCATCTTTGTCATGAGTGCGCCACAGTACGGCTATATCTCGAGTTCGGTCGTTCGCCAGATCGCCTCGCTCGGCAGCGATGTATCGACGTTTGTCCCGCCCAACGTGGTCGAAGCGCTCAGACATCGCTTTTCGTGACGTTTTTTATTGCCTGGTGGCATGTGGTAAACTAGCACGATGATATGTTACCTATGAAAGGAGACCGGATGCCGGGCGAGAATTTTCCTGGCGATAGGATCGTCAGCTTGGTCGATGAGCTCGAAGGGCTGATCGAGGAAGCCAAGCCGCCTTTCGGCAAGAACGCTCAGTTCAAGGTCATCGACGCCGACGTGTTCTTCAACATCCTCGACGAGATCCGCATGAGCTATCCCGAGGAGTGGCAGAAGTCCCGCCGTATCCTTAAGGAGCGCGAGGAGCTTATGGCTTCCGCCGCCGCTCAGGCCGATTCCATCATCGCCGACGCTCAGCAGCAGGCCCTCACCATTGCCGGTGAGCAGGAGATCGTCCGCTTGGCACAGCAGCAGGCCGACGACATCCGCGATCGTGCCCAGCAGTACGAGCGCGAGACGCGTTATGCTGCCGAGGACTACGCAGAGCAGGTCTTTACGCACCTGGAGGAGAACCTCAAGAGCCTGACCGGCACCGTTACCCGTTGCCGTCAGCAGCTCAACGAGGGTGCCGCCCAACAGAATGGTCAGTGGTAATGGCTGAGTTCCCGAGCGTTACCGTCGATCTTTCCGAGCAGCTCGAGTTTCCTGGTGATTCGTATCCGCTGACCGGCAAGGTCGATGTTGCCACCTACACGGTGGGCGAGAAGGAGTACCAGCTACAGGACGGCATCGACTACGACGTTGTCTTTACCAATGCCGGTACCGGTGTCTTGCTCACGGGCATGGTCCGCGCGCACGCCATCGGCGAGTGCGACCGTTGCCTGGAGCCTGCCTCGTTTGATATCGCCGGCGAGATCGAGGAGTTCTACCTCTTCGAGGAGCCCGAGGATCCCGAGGCCTACGAGGACGGCTACGAGCTCCTGGGTGAGGACCGCATCGTCGATCTAGGTGAGCCCATCAATGACGCGGTCGTTATGGACACGCCGTTTGTGGTGCTCTGCAAGCCCGATTGCCGCGGTCTGTGTCCCACTTGCGGTTGCAATCTCAACGT
This sequence comes from uncultured Collinsella sp., assembly GCA_938039325.1. Classification (GTDB taxonomy): domain Bacteria; phylum Actinomycetota; class Coriobacteriia; order Coriobacteriales; family Coriobacteriaceae; genus Collinsella. Next base: position 20,612 of record CALHUX010000010.1, read on the forward strand.
CGAGCAATGCGATTGCGCCGCCCAGGCAGAGGCAGAATGGGCCGCTGCCACGGAAAATCCATTTGCAGCATTGAAGAATCTCAAGCTCGATGAGTAAAACTGTGGTAGTATCGCTACTTGCGCGTAATCGCCACACTGGATAGTTCATAAGGAAGGTCACTATGCCCGTACCTAAACAAAAGCAGGGTCGTATCCGCACTCACACCCGTCGTTCCGCCAACATGAAGATCTCGGCTGCGGCTCAGTCCACGTGCCCCCGTTGCGGCGCTGTCAAGCTTCCGCACCACGTGTGCCCCAGCTGCGGTTTCTACAAGGACCGCGAGGTTATCGTTACCGAGTAACGGTATACTCTGGATGCGATGCCGTTCCAAATGGAACCACAATGGCCGGCTCAATGAGTCGGCCATTTTTGTATAAGGAGTATGTATATGAGTAACGTTCGCGTTTGTGTAGACGTTGTGGGCGGAGACGAGAAACCTCAGGTTGTTCTCGATGGTATCGAGGCTGCACTTGCCGCTGATCCCGATATCGAGGTCTTGGCAGCTGGCCCCGCCGAAATCGTTAATCCCTTTGCTGCTTCCCATGCACGTGTTGAGGCCCTTGAGGCACCCGACGTTATCGCCATGGATGACGATCCTATTCGCGCCGTGATGACCAAGCGCAAGTCCTCGATCGTGCTTGCCTGCCGCGCCATCAAGAAGGGAAATGCGGACGCGTTCTTCTCCGCCGGCTCGACCGGTGCCATGACAGCTGCCGCGACCGCCTACGTCACACCGTTTAGGTATCAAGCCGAAGGCAAGAAGCAGCCGGTGCGCCCCTGTCTGACCAATGCGCTGCCCAATCGCGCCGGCGGTCTGACGGTGCTGTGCGATATGGGCGCCAACCCCGATGTCGAGGTCGACGACATGGTGCGTTTTGCCCAGATGGGTAGCGCCTATGCCCGCGTTGTCCTGGGCATCGAGCATCCTCGCGTGGGCCTGCTTGCTAATGGCACCGAGGACGAGAAGGGTTCCAACTTTACCAAGGCCTGCTTCCCGGTCATGAAAGCCGCCGTTCCCGATTTTGTGGGTAACTGCGAAGGCACCGATCTTACGTCGGGCAATTTTGACGTCGTGGTCGCCGACGGCATGTCGGGCAATATTGCGCTCAAGGCTACCGAGGGCGCTGCCAAGTTTTTGCTGCAGGAGCTCAAGGGCGCCTTTATGGCCTCGCTCGGCACCAAGATCGCCGCGCTGCTCATCAAAAAGCAGATGCGCGAGATTAAGGCCAAGCTCTCTGGTGATGCCAAGGGCGGCGCGATTCTTTTGGGCCTGCGTGGCGTGGTCCTAATCGGCCATGGCGCCACCTCGGTCGAGGCTGTTAAAAACGGTACGCTCGCGGCGGCCGAAGCCGTGCGCGCGGGGCTGGTCGAGAACGTCGCCAACTCCATGGACGGCATCGTTTTGTAAGAGCGAGTTAGAGCGCTGTTATGTGCCTCGCGGCCTGCTTCGTGGGGTAGAATCAGAACCGTGTCTTGGTACCGCCCGGGCGGTACCATTCTTTTGGTATTCATGCACTATGAGAGGAAGCGCTATGGACCGCTCCGAAATCTTCGACAAGATCGCCGAGGTCGCTGCTGACGTTCTGGGCGTCGATGTTGCCGAAATTAGCGATGAGACCACCTTTGACGATCTCGATGCCAACTCGCTCGAGCGCCTGCAGCTGGTTACGGCTATCGAGGACGAGTTCAACCTCGAGATCGATGACGAGACTCTGCTCTCGCTCAACTCTGTCGCCGACGCCGTCGACGCGATCGAAAACGCCAGGGAGGCCTAGGTCTTGGCTTTGTCTGAACGACTTACGCGTGCCCAGGAAATCCTGGGCCACGAGTTCAATAATAAGGTGCTGCTGCGCGCGGCGCTTACGCATCCCTCGGCAGTCGAGGGCCAGCCGGTTTCTGCCAGCTATGAGCGCCTTGAGTTTTTGGGCGATTCCATTTTGGGCGCCGTGGTGGCCCGTTCGCTCTTTGAGTCCTATCCCGAGTTTGACGAGGGGAAGCTCACGCGCCTGAAGGTATCCTTAGTGTCGGGCGCCACGCTGTCCGAGGTGTCGCACGAGCTGGGTATCGATGACATCATCATCTTTGGTGCCTCCGAGACCGGTACCGGCGCGCGCGGCCTGCACTCGGCGCTCGAGAACGTCTACGAGTCGCTCGTGGGCGCGCTGTATCTGGACGCCGGCTGGGATGCCGCGGCGGAGTTTATCCACCGTACGCTTAAGCCACATTTGGCATCCGAGCGTGCCGAGCACCCTGCGAACCCCAAGTCGTATTTGCAGGAGTGCGTGCAAGCCGACGGTCACGAACCCCCGGCGTATAAGCTCGTTGGCTCCGAGGGCCCGGCGCATGCGCCCACCTTTACCGCCGTGGTGTTGATCGATGGTATTCGCCAGGGTCGCGGCTCCGGCTCCTCAAAGAAGGAAGCCGAGGGAGCCGCTGCGCTCGAGGCGCTTGACCGCATGGGCTACACCACCAACGGCGTGATTCTCAACAAGAAGCCTGTTTAAGCGAGGAACCGTGTATCTCAAGTCCCTCACGCTCAAAGGGTTCAAGTCGTTTGCCGACCGCGCCCATATGACGTTTGAGCCGGGCCTGACCGTCATCGTCGGTCCCAACGGCTCGGGAAAATCGAACATCTCTGACTCGATTCTGTGGGTCCTGGGCGAGCAGAGCGCCAAGCAGCTGCGCGGCCAGGCCATGGAGGATGTCATCTTCTCGGGCTCGTCAGCGCGCAAGCCGGTGGGTGTCGCCGAGGTCACGCTGGTGCTCGATAATTCGGACCATATGCTGCCCGTCGACTTTGACGAGGTCGCCATCACCCGTCGTATGTATCGCTCGGGCGAAAGCGAGTACCTCATCAACTCGAGCCCGTGCCGCCTGATGGACATTCAGGACATCCTGCACGATTCGGGCTTGGGCAAGGATACGCATTCCATCATCAGCCAGGGCAAGCTCGACGCCATTTTGCAAAGCCGCCCCGAGGAGCGCCGCGCCCTCATCGAGGAGGCCGCCGGCATCTCCAAGCACAAGCGCCGCAAGGAGCGTGCGCTCAAAAAGATTAAGTCGATGGACGAGCACCTGACGCGTGCCCGCGACATCAATAAGGAAATCGCCCGTCAGCTGCGACCGCTGGAGCGTCAGGTCGATCGTGCGCGCAAGTACAAAGAGCTGTCCTCGCGCGCGAACGAGCTTACGCAGATGCTAGCCGTCGACGAGCTGCGTTCGCTGCAGTCGCAGTGGAACGACTTGGAGAGCCGCTCCAAGGAAGGTGCCGCCGAGCTGGAGCTTGCGCAGTACCGCTTGGGCGAAAAGGAACGCGAGCTCGAGAAGCTCCAGGTCATGCTCGAGGAAAAGGGCCTGTTTGTGGGCGATCTGGGCGAGCAGCGCCGCCATATGCAAGACGTGGTCGGCCGCATTAACTCCGATATGCGCCTGCTCGAGGAAAAGGGCCACAACATGGTGTCGCGCCTGTCCGACATGCGCGGCCAGATCTCGAGCTCCGAGCATCAGCGTCGTCGCGTGGTAGAGGAGCTCGAGGACGCGCGTGCGCAGCTTGAGGAAGTGACCGGCGCGCACATGCAGGCCCAGGAGGACGTTGACGCCGCTGGTCCTGCCGCCGCTCAGCTCCACGAGCGGCGCGTGGCGCTCGACAATCAGATTTCGCAGCTTACGCGTGAGCAACGCGATGTGCAGCGTGTGGCCGATAACGCGGCGCTCGAACTCGCCAAGGTGAAGGACTCGCTGAGCAACGCCGAGGTCGAGGACAACATGTACGCCTCACGCCTGGAGCAGATCGACGAGCAGCTCGAGGAAGTCACGGCCTCACTCGAGAGCCGTCGCGACCGCGCCGAGGAGCTCGACAGTGCACTTGATCAGGCCCGTCAAGCCCAGATTGATGCTCGCGAGGCTACCGAGGTCGCCCGTGCAGCCCTTAAGGACCTGCGTGCCCGCGAGAGCGAGGCGCGCAACAAACTGTCCGAGGTGCGCTCGGAGCTTGCCAGCCAAAAGAAGCTCGATGCCCGCATGGCTGACAGCTCGCCGCTGGTGAGCCGTCTGATGGGTGCGCTGGGCGACGATGTCTCGGGTCGTCTGGGCGACGTGCTCGAGGCCCCGCGTGAGCTTGAGGGCCTGGTTGAGCAATTGCTCGTCGGCGATATCGATGCGCTGCTGTTCGACGATGCGTCCGCGCTTGAGCGTGCCGGTCGTGCCGCTCTGGACCAGAAGAAGGCCTCGGGCGAGGCGCTGCTGGTCGCGCGCGGTGTGAGCGCCTCTGCTGCCGCTAAGGGCGCTGCCGGTTCCCGCCTGGTCGATCGCCTGTCCGTACGCGCCGGCTATGGCCCGGTTGTCGAGGCGCTGCTCGGCGGCTATTACGTTGTCGACGACTTGGCGGCTGCGCTGGCCGCGCCTGTCGTTGACGGCGTGACTTACGTGACCCCCGATGGCGCCCGCGTCGCCTGCGGCGGCCTGGTGCGTGTGGGGCTCGACGCCGGAGAGGCTTCGGGTGCTTTGGAGCGCAAGCGTCGCATCCGTGAGCTCGAGGGCCTGGAACCCGATCTGGCTGCTGTGTTTGAGCATGTGTCGGATCAGGTCGTCGAGGCCAATGCGGCCGTCGAAGAGGCGCGTGCCGCTGAGGGCGATGCCGCCGGCGAGATCGCCCGTCTTGAGGGCGAGCGCCGCTCGCTGCTCTCCGAGATTGGCCGCCTGGAGCAAAGCGCCAACAACGCCGAGGTCGAGCGCGTGCGCATCTCCAAGCGCCGCGAGCAGGCCGCCGAGGCCGTTCGCGCTGCGCGCCCGCGCGTGGACGAGCTCACCCGCTCGCGTGACGAGGCCCGAGCGCAGGCAAGCGATCTTGGCCTTCAGATTGCCGAAGCCAACGACGAACTCGACCGCGTTCGCCGTGACGATTCCGAGGCCGCCGGCAAGCTCGCCGATGCCAAGGTCCGCCTGGCCCAGACGAGCGAGCGCCTTCGTTCTCTGAAGGGCCGAGTACCCGATCTGGAGCATCGCCTGGAGGGCATCGACCGCCGTATCCGCGGAACACGCCAGGCCTCGCGCTCACTCGAGCTGCTGCGCCTGCGCGTCGATCCCATGCACGAGCGCTATTCGGCCCTGCTGGAGCGCGCGTCGGATTGGGCAGCGCGTCTGCGTGACCAGGCCTCTCTGGAGGAGGCGGACTCCGCTTCGCTCAAGAAGACCATCGAGGATGCCAAGGCAGAGGTTGCCCGCGCTAAGGAGAAGGTCGATACCGCCACCGCCACGCAAAACGAGTTTAAGGTCGCGCGTGGCAAGCTTGAGGTGCAGGTAGAGGCCGCCATTAAGGCCATTACCGCCGATGGCAACACGGTACTCGAGGAAGCGCTTATGCTTCCTGCGCCCACGGACCGCGATGCCGCCGAGCGCGAGCTCAACCAGCTTGTGCGCCAGATCAACAACCTTGGTCCCGTGAACCAAGTTGCCATGGAGGAGTACGAGCAGCTCAAGCGCCGCGCTGACTACATCGAGGAGCAGCTGGCCGATCTGGAGAGCGCGCGTAAGGCGCTCACCAAGATCACGGTGGCTATTGATCGCAAGATGCGCAAGGCGTTCCTTGTGACGTTTGAGAAGGTCGACGCGAACTTCCGCGAGATCTTCGCTATGCTGTTCCCGGGAGGCCAGGCTCATCTGGAGATGACCGACCCCGAGCACCCGGCCGAGACGGGTATCGAGGTCGTGGCGCAGCCGCGCGGCAAGCGCATCACCAAGATGATGCTCATGTCGGGTGGCGAGAAGAGCCTGACGGCGCTCGCCCTGCTCTTTGCCGTGTACCGTACGCGCACGGTGCCGTTCTATGTGCTGGACGAGGTCGAGGCGGCACTCGACGACGCCAACCTGTCCAAGCTCATCGGCGCACTCGACGTGCTGCGTTCCGATACACAGCTCTTGGTTATCTCGCATCAGCGCCGTACTATGGAGGACGCTGACGTCCTCTACGGCGTCTCGATGCAAGCCGACGGCGTCAGTCGCGTCGTCTCGCAAAAACTCGATCGCGAAACCGGAAAGGTCGTGAATGCATAATGGGATTCTTTGACGCTCTCTCGCGCGGACTTGAGCGCAGCCGCGAGGCCCTCAACGAGGTCTTCTACTTTGGCGGCGAGGTCGACGAGGATTTTTGGGAGGACCTAGAGGACACCCTCGTTATGGGTGACATGGGTGCCGAGGTCGCCATTCAGGTCTCCGATGACCTGCGCGACGCCGCGGCCAAGAAGAACCTCAAGACCGCCCCGCAGCTTCGCCGCGCCCTGGCCGAGCAGCTCGAGGGCCATTTTGTGCCTGTTGAGCGCGATCCGTTTTCCGATACGCCGAGCTGTGTGCTGTTTGTCGGTATTAACGGTGCCGGCAAGACCACTACGGTCGGCAAGATTGCGAGCGCCATGGCCGCCCGCGGCAAGAACGTGGTGATCGGTTCGGCCGACACCTTCCGCGCCGCCGCCATCGAGCAGCTCGATGTGTGGGGCCAGCGTGCCGGCGTACCGGTTATCAAGCGTGACCGCGGCTCCGATCCGGCGAGCGTGTGCTATGACGTGCTCGACGAGGCCGATAAGCGCGGCAGCGACCTGGTGCTCATCGATACCGCCGGCCGTCTGCACACGAGCCCCGAGCTCATGCGCGAGCTCGCCAAGGTGGTCAACGTGACGCGTAAGCGCGCCGCCAATATGGCCGCCGGCCCCATGCCCGTCTCGGTTGTCCTCGTGATCGATGCCGCCACTGGTCAGAACGGTCTGAACCAGGCGCTCGAGTTTAACGAGGCGTTGGGCCTTGACGGTATTATCATGACTAAGCTCGACGGCACGGCTAAGGGCGGTATCGCCATGGCCGTGGCCGAAAAACTCAAGCTCCCGATCCTGCGCATCGGCGTGGGCGAGCAGGTCGATGACCTGCAGGAGTTTAACGCCAAAGATTTCTGCCGCGCCCTGGTGGGCGAGTCCAATTAAGGAGTAACCAGTGTTTGATTCCCTGAGCGATCGCCTCAACGACACATTTGACCGCCTGCGCGGCAAGGGTAAACTGACCGAGGCCGATATTACTTCGGCCATGCGCGACATTCGCATGGCGCTGCTCGAGGCCGACGTTAACTTTAAGGTCGTCAAGGAGTTCGTTGCCAAGACCAAGGAGCGCTGCATGACCGCCGAGGTCATGGAGTCGCTGTCGCCGGCGCAAAACGTCGTCAAGATCGTGCTCGACGAGCTCACCGAGATGCTCGGCTCAACCGAGAGCAAACTCGTCTTTAGCAACCGCATTCCCAATGTCATCATGCTCGTGGGCCTGCAGGGCTCCGGTAAGACCACGGCGGCCGTGAAACTGGCCTACCTGCTCAAGAAGCAGGGCCGCTCGCCGTTGCTCGCCGCGTGCGACGTCTACCGTCCCGCCGCTGCCGACCAGCTGGCCACGCTCGGTGGCGAGATCGGCGTACCGGTCTTCCGCGGCGACGGTGCGCACCCGATCGATATTGCAAAGGGCGCCATCCAGGAGGCCGTCGACCACCTGCGTGACGTGGTCATCGTCGATACCGCCGGTCGTCTGCAGATCGACGAGCAGATGATGCAGGAGGCCGTCGACATCAAGAAGGCCGTCAAGCCCGACCAGGTGCTGATGGTCGTCGACGCCATGACCGGCCAGGATATCGTCAACGTCGTCTCGACCTTCGCCGATCGCACCGACTTTGACGGCGTGATTATCTCCAAGCTCGACGGTGACGCCCGTGGCGGCGGCGCACTTTCGGTGCGTCAAGTGACCGGTAAGCCCATCAAGTTTGTGAGCATGGGCGAGAAGCCCGACTCGCTTGAGCCGTTTTACCCGGACCGCATGGCCAAGCGCATCTTGGGCATGGGCGATGTCGTCGGCATCATCGAGAAGGCCCAGGAGGCAGCCGATGCAGAGCAGCTCGAGGCTGCCGAGCGTATGCTACGCGAGGGCTTTACCATGAACGATATGCTCGACCAGATGAAAGCCGTCAAGAAGATGGGCGGCATGAAGGGTATCCTGGGCATGCTCCCCGGTGGTCAGCGCGCACTAAACCAGATGGGCGGCAACCTGGACGAGGGCATCTTCGATAAGAACGAGGCCATCATCATGTCGATGACCAAGGAGGAGCGCCTGCGTCCCTCCATCATCAACGGCCAGCGCCGCGCCCGCATTGCCAAGGGAGCCGGCGTAACCCCCACCGAGGTCAACAGCCTTATGAAGCAGTGGGGCGAGATGAATAAGATGATGGGCCGCATGCGCACGATGGCCAATCAGGCACAGGCCGGCGGCAAAAAGGGCAAAAAGGGAAAGAAGGGCAAGAAGATACGCATGCCCAATATCCCTGGCCTGGACGCTATGGGTCTGGGCGGCATGGGCGGCCTGGGTACGGGCGGTCCCAAGTCCGATATGGAGCTGCTGCGCCAGATGGAAGCGCAGATGCGTAATAACAAATAGAGCTGTAATTCCAGCTTGATATGGCAAAGGCCACTCGGAAGTTACCGGGTGGCCTTTGTTGTTGGCTTTGATTGTTGGATTGCGTTCAGCATCGCGCCCCGAGCTCGCGGTGCCGTGCCGTTAGTGGCAGCCGCAGCCCTCGTGGCCCTCGTGCTCGTGATGGCCGTGGCAGCCGCAGGAATCGCCATGCTCGTGGTCGTGGCCGTGGCAGCCGCACGTGGCCTCGCCGTTCTGTGCGAGCGTGCCGGCGATAAGGGCCTCGACGCAAGCGTCGCAGCTGCCCTGGGCACCTGCGTATACCGTGATGCCGGCTTGGGCAAGCGCGTTGATAGCGCCACCTCCGATGCCGCCGCAGATGAGCGTGTCCACGCCGCCGTTGGCAAGCAGGCCCGCAAGGGCACCGTGGCCGGTGCCGCCGGTGCCCACGACCTGCTCGTTGAGTACCTTGCCATCCTGAATGTCGTAGATCTTGAACTGCTCGCTGCGGCCAAAGTGCATAAAGATGTTGCCGTTGTCGTACGTGGTTGCCACCCTCATGGTGTCGACCTCCTTTGCTGGCCATGCGGCCGTTGTTGTGGTGATGGGGGAGTACGTGATATTGCCGCCTTCGATGATGAGCGCCCGACCATTGACCAACGCGTTTGCCACCTTGCGATGCGCTCGGCTGCAAATAGCCGCCACCGTGGCACGGGCAATTCCCATGTGCTGGGCGACGGCCTCCTGATTGAGGCCTTCCAGGTCGCACAGTCGCAGGACTTCGAGCTCGTCGATTGTCATGTCGATGGCGTCTCCACTGGCTAGGCCGTCGGGGGTGAAGCCGCGGTATTCGGGGATGATCCCGACGCGGCGCAGTTTCTCTCGTCTTCCTGCCATGCGCCCTCCTTATCTGACATATGTCAACAATAGAATAGCGAACGCGTAGATTTGCGCAAGGAATTTCTGGCATATGCCAGAAAACGAGGGCTTATGTTTGGGCTGTGGGGCCGCGTGTGCCTGGGCTACAATGAATCTCGCTTGTAGGCGACTGACAGGAGGGTCAATGAGCAAGGCTGATCAACAGTTTGTAACCATGTGCCGCGATATTCTGGACCATGGCACCACCACCGAGGGCCAAAAGGTCCGCCCGGTGTGGGAGGACGGCACCCCTGCCTATACCATTAAAAACTTTGGCGTTACGGCTCGCTACGACCTGCGCGAGGAGTTTCCCGCGCTTACCCTGCGCCGCACGGCGCTTAAGTCTGCGATGGACGAGATCCTGTGGATCTATCAAAAGAAGTCCAATAACGTCCATGACCTCAACAGCCATATTTGGGATGAGTGGGCCGATGAGACCGGCTCCATCGGCAAGGCCTACGGGTACCAGATTGGTCAGAAGAGCCATTATGCCGAGGGCGACTTTGACCAGATGGATCGCGTGCTGTACGACCTTAAGCATACGCCGTACAGCCGCCGCATCATGACGAACACCTATGTGTTTAGCGACCTGTCCGAGATGCACCTGTATCCGTGCGCCTACAGCGTGACGTATAACGTGACGCAGCGCCCGCAGGACGACAAGCCGACGCTCAACATGATTCTCAACCAGCGTAGCCAGGATATTTTGGCCGCGAACAACTGGAATGTGTGCCAGTACGCCATTTTGCTGATGATGGTCGCGCAGTCGGTCGACATGATCGCTGGCGAGCTGCTGCACGTGATCGCTGACGCTCATATTTACGACCGTCATGTCGATATTGTCCGCGAGCTTATCGAGCGTCCGCAGTTTGCGGCGCCTAAGGTGACGCTTAACCCCGACGTGCATGATTTCTACGCGTTTACGACCGATGACCTCATCGTCGAGGGCTATGAGCACGGCCCGCAGGTCAAGAACATTCCCATTGCGGTGTAGGTGGTGCTCATGACGTGTAAGCTTTCTGCCATCGTCGCCGTGTGTGACGATTGGGGTATTGGGTGCGAGGGCGACATGGTGGTGTCCAATCGCGCCGACATGCGCCATTTTGTGGCGTGTACCAAAGGTTGCCCGGTCATTATGGGGCGCAAGACGCTGCTGAGTTTTCCCGGTGGGCGTCCGCTCAAAAACCGCCGCAATATCGTGCTTACCCGCGACGAGGGCTTTGCCCCCGAGGGCGTCGACGTGGTGCATAGCATCGACGAGGCGCTCGCCGCGGTTGCCGATGAACCCGTTGCCTGGGTGATTGGTGGCGGCGATGTCTATCGGCAGTTTTTGCCGTACTGCGTGGAGGCCGAGGTCACGCATAACCACTGCGTCCATCCCGTGGACACGTACTTTCCCGACTTGGACGCCGCTCCCGCGTGGGAAATTGCAAGGCGTGGCGGGGTTGCCACGATTGCCTCGGGCGAGGGTGACGAGGGCCTCGATTATGAGTTCGTGACGTATCGTCGCGTTGAGGCGTAAATCGCCTGACGTGAACGGTATCATCGGGTTGATTGAATGCATGGGGCGGCGCTTAGCGTCGCCTCGTTTGGTATAGATGTGCTGTAAAGAAGGGTGCTGGCTGGCTGCTATGACTGATGCCGTTGAGGTTCTGCGAATTGATTCGCTCGAGGACGAGCGGCTCGATGCCTACGTGCGACTGACCGAGCGCGAGCTGCGCTGCGTGTTGGAGCCGCAAAAGGGCATCTTTATCGCCGAGAGTGCCAAGGTTATTGAGCGCGCGGTGCGTGCCGGATACCAGCCGGTGAGCTTTCTTTTGGGCGAACGCTGGCTCGATCAAATGATGCCGCTGTTTGAGCGCCTGGTTGTGTGCGAGGGCGCCGGCCCGGTTCCTGTGTTCGTGGCCTCGATGGAGCTTATGGAGCGTCTGACGGGTTTTAACGTGACGCGCGGTGCGCTCGCGGCATTTCGTCGCCCGCGACAGATTCCGGTTGATGAGTTCTTGGGCGGCGTCGTCGAGGCGGCGGGGGAGCGCCCGGTGCGCGTGTGCGTGCTCGAGGGCATTGTCGACCATACCAATGTGGGCGCAATATTCCGCTCGGCGGCCGCGCTCAACGTCGACGGCATTTTGGTCAGTCCTACGTGTTGTGATCCGCTGTATCGTCGTTCGGCCCGCGTGAGCATGGGCACGGTGTTCCAGGTGCCCTGGACACGCATTGGCAGCGAAGCGCGCGTATGGCCGCATGATGGGCTGGCGGCGCTACACGATGCCGGCTTTTCGTGTGCCGCTATGGCGTTGACGGATGATTCGGTGTCGCTGGACGATCCCGCGCTCCAGGAGATTGACCGCCTGGCAATCTTTATGGGCACCGAGGGTGCTGGCTTGGGCGCCAAGACCATTGCAGGCTGCGACCGCGCCGTGCGTATTCCGATGGCGCATGGGGTCGATTCACTCAACGTGGCCGCGGCAAGCGCTGTTGCCTTTTGGCAGCTGTGCCCGCATGTGAGCAACGAGTACCACTACCAGCCGGGGCTGTATCACTAGGCAGACAGTTAGCACCGGGCTCTGGTTCGGGGCGTTTCGGCCGACGTCGGTCGGTGCTAAGCTGGTATTGGCTTTGGTCTTAAATTGCCGTTTTGTTGTTTGACGTACGCTGGTGGGGAGGGCGTGTGGCTAAGAAATCTACGGCTATCGATGTAACGCAGGGTGTCATTTGGCAACAGCTGCTGTCGCTGTGCGTCCCTATCTTCTTTAGCTCGTTTTTTCAGCAGGCTTACACGCTTATTGGTACGTATATCGTCGGCCAGTTTGGCGGCAAGCTCGCGCTGGGTGGCATTCAGGCCACGATGGTGCTCACCGAGCTCTGCATTGGCTTTTGCGTTGGCGTTGGCGCTGGCTGCGCGGTCATTACCGGTCAGTATTTTGGTCAGCACGATGATGAGCGATTGAGTCGTTCGGTCCATACGGCCATGACGCTCGCGCTGGTGGGCGGTATCGTTTTCTCGATTCTTGGCATAGTGTTCGTTGAGCCCATGCTGGTACTTATGAACACGCCGCATGTACTATTGGCCGAGGGCGTGGCCTATGCTCGTTGCTATTTTGCCGCCATGGTTGCGGCGCTGCTGCTCAATATGGGAACGGCGCTGCTGCGCGCCGTGGGCGACACACGCGGTCCTGCTGTGATCATTGCTTCCGGCTGCCTTGTTAATGCGGTGCTGGATGTCATCTTCGTTGCCGTGCTTCATATGGAGGCTCTGGGCTGCGGCATCGCGGTGGCGCTGACCATTTGCTCCAACGCCACGATGATCGTGATTCGTATGATGCACGCTCCGGGTGCGTGGCGGCTTTCACTGTCCAAACTCTGCATTGATCCTGGCATTTGTAAGAGCATGATCTCGTGTGGTCTGCCGCTTGGCTTTCAGTCTGCTGCGTATTCGATTTCCAACGTTTTGATTCAGGTGTCGGTCAACTCGTTTGGTGCCGATGTCACCACGGCGTGGGGTCTTTCGGGCCGTTTGGATGGCATTGTCTGGATGGTTACCGAGGCGCTTGGCGTTTCGATCACCACGTTCTCGGCACAGAACTTTGGCGCGCGCAACTACGAGCGCATGCGCAAGGGCTACCATACGTCGCTTGTGCTGTCGTTTATGCTCATTGGTGGCCTGTCTGCCGTGCTACTGGTGTTCTCGGGTCCGTTGTCGCGTCTGTTTGTCGACGATGCTTCGATTTCGGCCTACACCACGACGATTCTTCATTTCATCGCGCCGTTCTACGCGATCTTCTCGATTATCGAAAACGCGTCCGGCTCCATCCGCGGCGCTGGCGTGAGCTTCCAGCCTATGATGCTCACGATTTTTGGCACCGTCGTGCTCAGGGTGATCTGGGTGTTTGCGATTATGCCGTTCGATCCGTCGCTTGAGCACCTGCTGCTGGTTTACCCCGTAACCTGGCTCATCACGGCCACGATGTTTACCATCTACCACCACAGCGGCAACTGGCTCGGCCGCGCCACCGCCTAATGATCCGTAGGGGACGGAGGAAAACGGATCATTGACCTGGCGATAAGGCAAAATGATCCGTTTTCCTCCGTCCCCTACGGATCATTTAGTATTCGATGCCTTGGCGGGCTAGGAGGCCTTCGTCGAAGTAGTGTTTGACGGGGCGCATTTCGGTTACTAGGTCCGCGAGATCGGCCAGTGGCAGCAAGCCGCGGCCGGTGAGCACGAGCTCTGTGGTGGTCGGTTTCATTGCGATCAACGCTTCGACATCTTCGCGCGTCACAAAGCCTCGGCGCATGGCTTCTCCCAGCTCATCCAAGATCAGCACGTCGACCTGGCTAATCTGCTCGCGCGCCAGCTCCAGGATCTGTGCGGCACAGGCTTCGGGCGTGTCGCGGTCGGCTTGTACGATGCGCAGACCTAAACGGGGCGCCGCATCATGCTCGGCGCAGTGCAGCTTCTTGGCAAACTGCAGCATAAGCACGCTAAGTCCATAGCCCGTGGCGCGCAGTGCAAGCCCCAGCGCAGCCGTCGTCTTGCCCTTGCCATCGCCCGTGTAGATCTGAACCTTGCCGACTTCCAGTGATGCCATCTCTGTCCTTTCGTGCCCGGCGTCGGTTTATCGCCGTCCGGGTTGGGTATTCTAGAAAACATTATCAACCCCAGTAGATGGAGTTCAAGCAGATGGAGATGGATGACAATAAACGTAGACGGAATATGATCCTCTACGTGCTCATCGCCTTCGTCGTCTACCTCGTGCTCTCGACCGTTCTGTTCCCCAACATCGGTCACACGCAGCAGATTACGAAGACCGATTACTCGACGTTTGTCAAAGCGCTCGATAAGAAGAGCGTCGACAAGGTCGAGTACAACACGGACGATTACACGATTTATTACACCAAGAAGGGCGAGGACGAGAATATCGCCTACAAGACGACCGGTGTGCCGAATGACGCGGGCTTTACCGATCGCGTGCTTGAGTCCGGTGCTTCGCTTGAGTCGGTCGTTCCCGATAAGAACTCGGGCCTGATGACCTACTACCTGCTCACCCTCATTCTTCCCATGGTGATTTTCTTCCTGATTGGCTGGTGGCTCAACCGCCGCATGAAGAAGGCCATGGGTGATGACGGTCCGTCGATGAACTTTGGCGGCGGTGGTTTTGGCGGCGGTGGACTGGGCAAGTCCGGCGCGCGCGTGATCGCCTCCAAGGACGTGGGCGTGACCTTTAAGGATGTCGCCGGCCAGGAAGAGGCCAAGGAGTCCCTCAAGGAGGTCGTCGACTTTCTGGAGAAGCCGCAGCGCTACGAGGAGATCGGCGCCAAACTGCCACGCGGCGCTCTCCTTGTCGGCCCTCCGGGTACCGGTAAAACCCTGCTCGCCAAGGCTGTGGCCGGTGAGGCGGGCGTGCCGTTCTTTAGTATTTCTGGTTCTGAGTTTGTTGAGATGTTTGTCGGCCGCGGCGCCGCTAAGGTTCGCGACCTGTTTAAGCAGGCCAAGGAAAAGGCCCCGTGCATCGTCTTTATCGACGAGATCGATACCATCGGCAAGAAGCGCGATGGCGGCGGCTTTAGTGGCAACGACGAGCGCGAGCAGACGCTCAATCAGCTGCTGACCGAGATGGATGGATTCGATAACCACAAGGGTATCGTCGTCCTCGCTGCGACCAACCGTCCCGACAGCCTTGATCCGGCCCTGCTGCGCCCCGGCCGCTTCGACCGCCGCATCCCCGTTGAGCTGCCCGACCTGACCGGTCGCAAGAATATCCTTGAACTGCACGCCAAGAGCGTGAAGACGCAGCCGCCGATCGACCTGACCGCGATCGCCCGCGCCACGCCTGGCGCCTCGGGTGCCGACCTGGCCAACATCATCAACGAGGGCGCCCTGCGCGCCGTCCGCGAGGGTCGCAAGCGCGCGACTCAGGATGACTTTGAGGAGTCGGTGGAGGTCGTCATCGCCGGCCAGCAGCGTAAGTCCACGGTGCTGTCCGATCACGAGAAACAGGTCGTGTCCTATCACGAGATCGGCCATGCCATCGTTGCCGCCCGCCAGAAGGGTTCTGCGCCGGTTACGAAGATCACCATCGTGCCGCGTACGAGCGGTGCTCTGGGCTACACCATGCAGGTCGAGGAGGACGAGCGCTTCTTGACCACGCGCCAGGAGGTGCTCGACAAGCTCGCTGTCTACTGCGGCGGACGTGCTGCCGAGGAGCTCATCTTTGGTGAGATGACGACTGGCGCGGCCAATGATATCGAGCAGGCCACCAAGCTCGCCCGCAACATGGTGACGCGCTTTGGTATGTCGGAAGAGTTTGGCATGATGGCGCTCGGTACCGTTCAGAATGCCTACCTCAACCAGGACACGTCGCTCACCTGTGCCCCCGGTACGGCCGAGCGCGTCGACGCGATCGTCGCCAAGCTGATCGAGGACGCACATGACCGCGCCCTGCAGATCCTCAAGGAGAACAAGTTTAAGCTCCATGAGCTGGCTCGTTATCTGTACAAGAAGGAGACGATCACGGGCGAGGAGTTCATGAATCTCCTCACGCGCGAGAATCCGCTGATGCCAAAGCAGCAGTAAGGCTGGTTGCACAACGTCGAACGCCCCATTTGAGTTTCTATCTCAAATGGGGCGTTTTGTTTGGGAGGGATATGTATGAAGATCGTGGTGAGTGCCTGCTTGATGGGAGAGAGCTGCAAATATAACGGGCTCGACAATTACCATCGCGCGTTGGTCGAGGCCTGCGAGCGAACGGGGACCGAGGTTCTCTTGGTGTGCCCCGAGGTTTTTGGTGGCTTGCCCACACCGCGCAAGCCGTCCGAGATTGTGAACGGCGAAGTCCGTACCTGCGAGGGCACCTCAGTCGATCGCGAGTTTCGCCAGGGTGCTCAGCGCGCGCTCGATATGTGCGAGCAGGCGGGCGGCCCGTCCGAGATCGTTGCGTGCATTTTGCAGGACCGCAGCCCCTCGTGCGGTACGGGTCACGTCTACGATGGCACCTTTAGCGGTACGCTCACCGCGGGCAACGGCGTTTTTGTCGATCTGCTGCTGCGTCACGGGTACCGTGTGATCCCCGCAAGCGAATTTGACCCCAGCATGCTGGAACATTGTCCACAGCACTCGAACCCAAGACTTCCTCACGGGTGACCGTTTTGGCATCATCCGTGAAGTTGATATTGAGTACGACCCGGTCATCAAAGACGTAGACCGAGTTGACAGGCGCCGTACCCAGGCAGCCCCTCCCCGCGGCCCTCGCGCAGGAACGCGCACACGGCCTTCCCGTCTTTTGCGCCCCTCCCGGAACTGTCCACATCAGTGTAGCCAATCCAGTCCGCCAAGGGCTGCAGCCCGGACAACGCGGCGATGGAGGGCTTCTTCGGCCTGCTTAAGAAGGAGTTCTGGCACGGCAGGGACTGGTCGGACTGGACCAACGCCAGCTTCATCGAGGAGCTCGGGGCCTGGATCGGCCGCTACAATACGGAGAGGCGCAGCGATGCGCTTGGTGGCCGCACGCCGGCCGAGTTCCGCTCCGCGCTGGGAAGGGCCGCGTAACGGTCCAAGAAATCGTCCGCAGTCCCCATTCTTGCCCCTTTGGGAGAGCTTCTTGTTGGGGCGTGCCCGCCCCAAACCCTGCTAGGAACGAGTACAGCAAACTGGAATTTTCAAATTAGTCTTTGCAAATTACCTTTGAACATTCACCATCAATTACAATTCCCTGACGGTTGTTAATTGGGCATAGATTCAAATCC
>CALHUX010000011.1:0-120509 GCA_938039325.1 uncultured Collinsella sp.
CCGGCAGCAGCTGCTTGGAGGTCACGAGCGTGAGCGGGTACAGGCGCGTGCCGGACCCGCCGGCGAGGATGATGCCTTTCATAAAAATCCTCTCGATTGACAATCGTTGAGCAAAAGCCGCTGATTACAGATGCATAGTTAATTAAATTATACGCACCGGCAGCAACCTCCCCGTCTTCTTATTTAAATCGGACAGCAGAAACACGCAACTCTTTCTGCATTTCTAGCGAGGCAACAAATGAAAAAGTACAATGAGCAGTGTCCAACAAACGAAAGGCAAACAATGCGAGTCGAAACAACCGGAGTATGCAGAGGAAACTGGAAAATCTACCAGCAGCTTAAGATTGAAGGCATCCATAAAGGCTCCAGCGTAACAGCCCAGGCGGCTTCAGACGATAACCGCTGCTTGCCTTTATCCCTCCTAAAATTCCGGGACAATAGCTGTGAATCGAACTCATATGTCCTTGTAATCCCCGATCCCGATGCTCGCGCCATCAAAATTGAGTTTAGCGAAATCGGCCAAGACGGTCGCACCCTGAGCAGCGACTCCCTTTCGCTAAATTGCAAGAACATCAAATGGGAGTCGCGCCTTAACTACAAAATTAAACCTGACATGTGCAGCAAACTCCGAAACTACGATGACGTTTCAGAGTTTGACATGGCAACGATTGATTTTTGGCAGTGCATCGAAGATTCAAGCGACTATATCCTTAGGTGCACGGTGAGAACTCCTTATCGTAGCGACTCCCAAATCAAACTTCGCTGCCTCGATCGAGCCCTCAATGAAGTTAATTTGAGCATCGTCAATTTCGGTTCGAATGTAACAAGCGTTGGATTTACGTCCGAGAAAAAGCAACTTGAAACGCAGCTCTCAATTCGCATGCCAAAGGCGTTCGATCGTTACTACTTTATTATTGACGATCAAAATCACCCATCATTCAGTGCATTTGACTGCTTAACGCCCGATAAATTAGGCTTGCTTCTTGAGGAGACCAACTTCCTCTTTACCCATGCGCAGTTCGATCCTGAATACCCCGAATGGTTCACGGAGCATAAGGCAACCATCGGCGCTCTGGAAAAGCAGAGAAAAATTGTCTTCAACAGCGCCCCGAAGTTCAGTATCATTGTCCCTCTTTACAACACGCCCATTCCGTTTTTTAACGATATGGCCGAATCCGTAAAAAACCAGTCTTATGCAAACTGGGAGCTCATCCTAGTTAATGCAAGTCCTGACAATCAGGAATTAAAGGCTCGCGTTGAGCAGGAGACAGCCCACGACAACAGAATTAAATCAATTAACCTTACCGAGAATAAGGGTATTTCCGAAAATACAAACGCCGGCACAGCCGTCGCTTCGGGTGATTTCGTCTGTTTCTTTGACCATGACGACATTCTTGAACCGGACTTGCTGTTCTCATATGCCGAGGCAATTGAAAACAATAGTGGCATCGATCTTCTTTATTGTGATGAAGATAAACTCATGCCCGACGGAAAACTGGCACAGCCGTTCTTTAAGCCGGATTTCAATATCGATCTGCTCAGAAACAATAACTATATCTGCCATATGCTTACCATCCGTAAGTCTCTGCTTGACACTCTAGAACCGAACACGAAAGAGTTCGATGGAGCACAGGATCATAATCTGACTCTCCGCGCCGTGGAAAAGGCAAGGAAAGTTCATCATGTTGCAAAGGTTCTATATCACTGGCGCCTAAGCGAGACCTCCACCGCAGCAAATGCCGATAGCAAGCCGTATGCCACTATCGCAGGTATCAAAGCGGTCCAGAGTCATTTGGACAGGCTTGGGCTCAATGCGAAGGTCGAACAAGCGCGTCGTCCCTTTACATATAAAGTAACCTACGCTGTGCCAGATTCCCATCCACTCGTGTCGATTATCATTCCGACTAAAGACCACACCGACATTCTGGACAACTGTATTAAGTCAATTGTTGAGAAATCAACGTACGACAATTACGAGCTTGTCATAATCGAAAACAACAGCACAGAAAAGGCGACGTTCGATTATTACGATAAGTTGCAAGCAAAATATCCCGACATCGTTCGTCTTGTAACTTGGGAACACGAATTCAATTTCTCCAAGCTCATGAACTTTGGCGTTGCTCACGCCAAGGGCGACTATCTCTTGCTGTTGAATAACGATACTGAGGTAATTACGCCCAATTGGATTGAGATAATGCTTGGCATCTGCGCACGTGAGGATGTTGGCGCAGTTGGTGCAAAACTCTACTATCCCGACAACACCATTCAGCACGCGGGCCTATGCGTCACTGGTGGCGTGGCAGGACATCTTTGCCAAAGCATGCCAAAGGATAACTGGGGCTACTTTGCACTCAACGATGCACAACAAGACTTCAGCGCCGTCACTGCAGCTTGCATAATGACCAAGCGTAGCGAATATGAGAAAGTCGGAGGTTTCACGGAAGAGCTTCAAGTTGCATTTAATGATGTTGACTTTTGCTTAAAGCTTCGCGAGATCAATGACCTGATCGTATACACACCCGAAGTCGAGCTCTATCACTACGAGTCGATTTCTAGAGGCGTTGAAAACAATACGGAGAAGCAGATTCGCTTCCACAAAGAGGTCGCGTACATGAATTATCGCTGGGCTAAGCATTACGTCGAAGGCGATCCCTATATGAATCCAAACTTTACCGTTGGGGAACCCGCGAATCGTTATTATCATTTATAAGAAGTTGGCGTTTCTTCTCTTATTCAATCAGGGCAAATTAACGTATTTCTTAGCTAGATAGGGGAATCGAGGAGTAACCCTCGATTCCCCTATTGTGATAAGTTATCCTCCACTCGACAGTCAGAGAGCGTCTTATTCTAATGGCGAATTTAAAACCCAGCCCCACTGAGGCGTAGCGGTAGTGTGGTAGTAGTTCAGCCACCAGGCCAGTGATGTCGTCCTAATGTAGCCGATGTTATCCATAACCATACCGTTACCGACGTAAATAGCAATGTGTCCCCAGCGAGCCCCCGCATTAGTATGCGTATGGGTAGGGACCGCAACAATCATTCCAACCTTAAGCTGCGATATATCTCGGCTGTGACACCAATTCCAAAACATGTCGCATGCGTCACCGTTGGGATAAGACCCTAGCACGGGATAAAAAACCTCGCTAACCCACTCCGAGCACAAACCCGCTCCAGGAGAAGGAACGTTGTAGCAGCGGCTAACAATTTGAGACTGAAAGGAAGTACAAGCAGAACGTTCGGGCTCTACCCAAGCACCGGCTGCATTAAAGAAATACTCGCCATTATCGATACTGTTCCAACCAGTTGCCATTTGACCTGACAACATAAGGTAATACCATAGCCCGTCATCATCACGGAACCAGCCTGTATTCATAACGCCGGATTCGTTGTCGAGGTGATACCACCTCTTGCCAATTAATTGCCAACCGCGCTGTAGCACCCCGTGTGGATCTGCGTAAAACCACGTCTGAGCAGCGGAAGACCAATACCAGCCTACTATAGGCTTTCCTTTGGCGTCTTTGAGCTTAATTTCACCCACGCTGTCCTTGACACCCGTTAACACAATTGCACCACTGCTACACGCATAATATGCGTTTCCATCTTGCGTGAAGACCCAGGCGTTGCACTCTAATGCGCCGCCACTATCCGAATCCAAATAGTAGCAATTACCATTTACAGACTGAAATCCTTCGAGCATGGCGCCATTATTATTGGAATCAAGCAAATACCAGTTAGAATCAAAGTAAAACCATCCTGTACGAATCGCTCCAGAGGCATTGGCGCAATACCATGTCCCATCGTTAACAAACCAACCAGTGTTCATGGATCCAGATTGAGAGAAATGATACAAACTGCCGTTTACAAGTTTAAAGCCCGTAGCCATTAATCCGGAAGGCTCAAGCCAATACCAAGAATTGCCAAGGAGCAGCCAGCCAGTATGCATAGCGCCCGAACCGTCCAAATAATACCAGTTATGATTGTCTAAAACCCAGCCGGTCTTCATTGAACCTGATGCTTCGTCAAGGAAGAACCAATGACCGCCGGTGGCAGCCCATCCCTTCAAATGCGCACAGGATTCAGAGAATAAGTGCCATCCATCACTCAGGTATCTCCAACCAGTAGCTGCGTAGCCTTCGGAATCAAAATAATATTCCGATCCCCCAATAGTCAGAAAACAGTTTGACGGCCAACCACCGGCCTCATATCTCCACCACCATTTACCGTTTTCGTAGACCCAAGAACCAGGAAGAGCGATTTTGTTATCAGAAGAGCGAACGATCTGGAACGACAACCGGGTGGTAGCACCAGCGTAGTCCCCTAGCCCATTTACAGTTATAGCAGCACAGCCAGGTGCAATATTATTAGCATATACGACTTCATAATCGGTCCCACATGTAAGCATAAGACCGCTAGCAGCAAAAACCGACACCCTCGGAGTAATCGCATCGCCAGTGTATTCATATGTCGACAAATCGGTAGACGCTGTGAAGTTAACTGAATCCGAAAGCAACCGATCACTATCCGATGGCCCAACTGGGCCCTGTACCGATTGATCTGTAGAAATATCAGCGCCTAGAACCACACAATCTTCGGGTAATGAAAAAGCAATCGTAGGGAATAAAAGAGGGGTGAAACAAATTGATACAAGACAGGCCACAGCAATAAAACTCAAATAACGATTTCTCATCACTACACTTTTCCTATTAAACAAATTAGCCTTTGATAGACCAGGTCTAGTCAATCCCGAGATGAAGTCCCCCAACTACAAGAAATTACCAAAGCAACTGCGTGCGAGATGAATCTACAAACAGGAGGCGACGCTAATAAAACGAATAAGATATAGGCAGTTCATAACACAGACGCCAGTAGTAACAACGGAAATGGAAGAAGAGTTGAACCTAAATAATCGTGTTCTTAGTCCAAACAACAAAGCTGGTAAAGCTGGAAGAAAATAGCGCCCCTGAACACCCTGTATTACATTTTCATAGTTGAAAGTCCATGCCAACCACATCGACGCAATGGAACCGAGTGCAGCCAAAAGGAAAGCAAAAATGAAGAGAAAGGATACAGGAGCAGCAAGAAACGAAGGCTCATCACTAGAGTCAAGGCAGCAAATAAACCCGAAAAACAAATAAGGAATCATATAGAATGCAGGGAAACGCAAGTTTTCTTGAAGCCATCCAAGGGAATAGCCCAAAGTCGTTTCCCAATAGAAATCACCTAGAGAGTCGAGAGTTCTACAAAAAACAAGGAAACTATTCTTTGGATGCAGCAGAATATCGCCGAGCGAATAAAACTGCCCCGCTTCATGGCCCCGAGAGGAATCTGAAGACTGAGAAACCAGGCTGCTCATCGATGCTAAACGTAAGGCCAATACAGAAACCATAACGCAAAAGATCAACAAGAACCTGCTAAAACGCCCGGTCTTCTCATCAATGAACTGCGAAAGAGGGACGAATAGTCCAAGTAAAATCAACCCTGAATAGATAATCTTGCAAGGAGCCAAAAGAACCGAAATAATTAAAAATATAACGATTTCTCTATTGCCTATCGACCGCTGTTCGCCAAAAAAACCGCGCATCAAACATGCGAATATCAAAAGTGAATAAGCTATGATTCCAGAATCATAGGAATATGAAGCGGCCAAATGAAGCGTCATGGGCAACAATGAAACGAATACAATGACCGATTTGCCTTTAGGTGCAATTCGATATGCCTGGAAAGCGCAGAAGCAAAAAACGAGAGCCGAACCAATTCGACCCATATAGAACGCGGGGTAAGCTCCAAGCCCAAAGAACAGCCCAATCTGTAAGCCAATAATAGAGCCTAGTTTTGCAGTAACATTCTCGCTGCCGACACTAAAAGAAAATTCACTGAAAGGAACCAGCTGTCCATTTCCAAATAGCGAAAAACCATTAATAACAGAATCAAATGAAGCTGAATTAATTGCATCGCCCGGTTGGCGGCTATTGTACAGCGCGTAATCAATATCTCGCACCAGAAAAGCACCGTCTTTAGTCACATGAGCATTAAATGGAAGGCTATCAACCAACCAATAAGTCGAAAAATAATGATGACCCTCATCGGGTGCGGTGAACGGAGGGAAAATTAAGCAAAATATGATTAAAAATGATATGAGCAGTGCCAAGAATACCCACTCATTTTTAAGGCAATCCTTTTCACTAGCAAATACGCTGCCGAGTGCGAGAATTATAATTAACGAAATCGCAATTGTAAGCAGAACAAGCAATCTAGGATTATTTAAGTACCAAAAGACTGAATAGACTGCAAATAAACCGGCAAAAGTAAGAAAAGCAGGTTTACATCTTACAAAACTCGTCATGCTGGAATCCTTAAATTTCAAAACTCACATGAGCGCAAACTAAATGTAATGGTAGCAAGTATATCAATAAGCTAATTTATATCTCGGAGGTTACATCGATAATATCAATGCAAGCATAGCGCCGCAGCATCCGACTTCGAAGGCTAATAACCGAATTCAGTCATGCACAATGCGCTCGTCAACCGACTCAGAGGAGACGTTCAACACAGAAACGTTAAAGAGTGTTGCTATTCATGCTGACTGAATATAGCCGATGAATTACTTTCGCAACCTTTTTAGGCCAGAATTTTTCAAGCATAGCAAGGTCTTCGGAGCTCCGTGTATTATCTTCGATCAAGGAAGTCGTCTCAGATTCTTCGTGAATTCGATGATGCATGAGAATCTCGGGAGAATAAACAAAGGAACCTTCAAGTCGCGAAAATCTCTCCCACGCTTCCCAGTCCAAGTCGCACTTCATCTCGCTCGAAAACAAAGGTGTCTCGAGATTAGGCATAACATACGTGACCGAAGGGCAGCAAATCGCAGATCCAAACCGCAAAGCCCGACGCTTATCTCTGACTATAGATGAATTACCGACTCGAGCGAATTTTCTTAGTAGTATTCTTTTCACTTTAAGGATCGATATGTCATCGGCATACTCCCCATTACGAATCTCCCCATAATTAGAAAAGAAGATCAAGGGATGTTTGGAGGCGTTCACAGAGCGAAGCATTTCAATTGAATAATTAGGGGAATACAGGTCATCTTGATGAGCAATGGTGACCAATGGAGATTGCGCATGGGAAATTGCACAATTCCAGTCATGTCCAATTCCTGGCATCCCATTGTTAATAAAAACAGGCAAATTATAGCTAGAAGCAATCTGCTCAATATGTTTATTCGGAGTAGAAGTAGAGATAAGGATCCTACTGGCCTGTATCTGGTTCATTAAAGACGATATACAGTCGCTCAAATACGGTGATTCGCCATAGGCGCAAACTACGAATGAATGATCATTACACGTAAACATAGAACTATTTATCCCTCAGAATGCTCTCGATATCTTTTTCAAGCAATGCAACTCGTTGAGTTAAGTTCTTAATCGCATCGGCCTGTTTGCTGGCAATTAAACTAAGTGAAAGCATGATTAGGATTACAAAGACAAACCCCAGAACAAATATAAAATTGGAAGGCGTGGCAAACCCCATCGCCGACGATAAAAAACACAGAGGTTGAGGAAATAGAGCAGACAGGACTAGGACCAGGACCAGCGCCAACCACAATAGAGAATACTTAAGTTGGAGCCTGCCATTCACAATAAGCTTAACTACGTATGCAGCGAGTAAAATACAGGCCACTGCGACAGAAACGCGAAGGGTTACCGGCACTTTAACACCTCGTTTTTGAACATGCAGAAATAATAATTGCAAGGGTAACTTTAATCATGTAATAAGCACTCGAAAAGCCCGAAATGGATGATGAGCCCCCTTGCCTCTCTTTCATGACAACGGGAACCTCAGATACAGACAGACCGCGAGCAAGCACCGAGACAATAGAATCGGGTTCGGGGTAATCAACTGGATAGTTCTTACAGAAAAAATCAATAGCCTTCGGTCCGCAGGCCCTAAATCCAGATGTCGGATCAGCTATGTACTTCCCCGCACACATTTTAATCACCCTAGTAAGCCATGAAATACCCACTCGGCGTAAAAACGTAGACTGAAACCCCCCAGTTCGCTCGAGAAACCTAGACCCGATAACCAAGTCGTAGCCAGCTTCAATCTGCTCAACCATACTGGAAATAAAACAAGGATCATGTTGTCCATCGCCATCCACCTGAACGTCGATGTTATATCCATATTTTTTAGCGTACTTATGGCCGGCTTGTACAGCCCCTCCAATGCCAAGATTCTGCGGTAGATCAAGTACATTAAGATGGTTAGCATGACAAATCTCAAGCGTGTTATCAGTTGAACCATCATTGACCACGACGTAATCATATCCTGAATCAATCACGGCTTTAACTGTCGCACAAATTGATTCAGCTTCATTATAAGCAGGCACAATAACTAGCACCTTATAAGGATTGCTCATGAACAACCTTTCAATGATAGCCCGTTATCCTTAGCTAAAACTAAAAATAGCACCAACAAGACGAACTACATGTAATGCAGGGAGCTAGCATGATAGGCAACACAGTATCCACAACGGTTCTAGAACATATAAACACTATAGCTGTTATCACCATCGACAATCTGTGGTCTGCGTAGTAACCACTATGATTGCCACAAGGTGTGATACATCTACCCTCTTGCAAATTCCACGAACTTTATAGTATAGGACTAAACAGATGAATAATTTAATCAATTATAACTAAGTTTTTACTAGCACGCTTCATCGTAAATGACCGTCAGAAAGAACCGAAGCGATTCTTTCACTTGCATGTCCATCACCATAAGGATTGGAAGCGTGACTCATCGCTTCATATTCTGAGACATCCGAGAGCAACCTGCTAAACTCGTTGTAAATTACATCTTCCTCTGTACCAACAAGTTTCAAAGTCCCTGCTTTAACGCCCTCAGGACGCTCAGTAGTGTCACGCATGACAAGAACAGGCTTGCCAAGGCTTGGCGCTTCTTCTTGAATACCGCCTGAGTCAGTGAGTATCAGATAGCTTTTAGCCATAAAGTTATGAAAATCAAATACTTCAAGAGGGTCAATGATATGCAGTCGATCAAATCCATCTAGCTCTTCATGGGCAGCCTTACGAACAAGAGGATTCATATGGATAGGGTATATAGCTTTGGTATCGGGATAATCTTCCATAACGCGACGAATAGCACGGAACATGCGATGCATAGGTTCACCAAGGTTTTCGCGGCGATGTGCGGTGATAAGAATCAAACGAGAGCCCTTTGCCCAGTCAAGCTCATGATGTGAATACTCCGGATCCACGGTAGTATGAAGTGCATCAATTCCCGTGTTACCTGTAACCCAAATCTTTTCGAGTCTTTTTCCCTCATCGAGAAGGTTTTGTCTGCTCACCTCGGTTGGTGCGAAATAATATTGACTCACGATGTCGACTGCTTGGCGGTTAAACTCCTCTGGCCAAGGACTGCTGATATCATGTGTGCGTAAACCAGCCTCAACATGACCGACCGGAATTTGCAGATAAAAACAAGCTAAGGCTGCAGCAAAGCTTGTCGTGGTATCTCCATGGACAAGCACGACATCCGGTCTTTCCCCCTCAAGAACCTTCTTAATTTTAAGAAGGATGTTACATGTTACATCGAAAAGAGTCTGACCAGGCTTCATGACTGCTAGGTCAATATCGGGTTCCACATTAAAGACATGCAAAACCTGCTCAAGCATCTCCCGATGTTGACCAGTCACGACAACAACGGTACTGAAATCATCCGGATGAGTTTTGAGCACATTCACAAGTGGGCACATCTTAATTGCTTCCGGACGAGTTCCGAAAACTAGCATTACCTTTTTCATTTCAAGGACCAGCCCCTTAAAAAAACCATTGAAATGCACATAGACATTACGAACAAATAATAATCATTTAAATAATACAGAGGAAGAAGTCAGGGGGAGAGCAATTCGCCCTGACTTCTAATGAGGCAATTAAACGAGATTATTAAAATGACGTCTCAACAAGATAGACAATACGACCACCATATATACAAGTCCAAAAAGACAAGATATTAAACCACACACTGTAACACCATTTAAATTGAATACTTCTACGGAATACTTCATTGAACTTAATGAAACGAGAAACATCAACACGCCAGCAACAAGGGTATGCGAAAAATACCTAAATGAAATCAACAAATCATTGACAAGCCACATCAGTCCAGTCAAAACAGCAGAAGCTATCATAGGCGGAACCAAATACATGAAAGGTAGTATTTCCTCACCAAATACAAATGAAAATAAGCTATTTCCAAGCACCTCAAAACCAATACCGAACACAACGGCGATGATTAACGCACCAAGTAAGCAGGCAAAGCATAGGCGAAAGAAAGAATGCCTGTCTTTATCTGAATAACTTTTCGAAAAATAACCCAGCAGGGGGTTATACAAATATGATACCCCCATTTGAATGATAGCAATAGGAGCCGCAATAGATGAGTAGACTCCAAGAGCAGAATCCCCCAATGCAGAAGATAAATATTGGCGTGGGATTGACGCTGACGCGGAAACCGCTATGCCAGCAACTACAGCCGGCAAGCACGTTATCAATAATCTCTTTGCCTTATTACGGCTAATTCCAACAACAATGCATGTTAGGTCGGAAGTTCGTGGCAAATCGTAAAACCATCCAACTAATACGACCGCAATAAACATTGCAAATATGGCCAGCGGCACCGAACGAAAGCAAGATAAAGCAACGCAGAAAAAAACTAGAGACAAGGCTCCCTGAAGCGCAAGTGAGACTCCAACATAATCCATCCGGGAAAATTGCTGATCAGCAGCATGAAGTACATCTATCAATTGGTTGGCGCTTTTATATAAACCGTAGAGAAAAATGCAGAACACGGAAGCAGGGCGACAAGTAAATAGCGAATAAGCAAAAGTCAAAACAAGTGATAAAAGTATGGTTAGTAATCTAAAGGAAAGATACTCCCCTACCGTGTTTTCCCCATTAACATCTGAAACTTGATATGTATACATCCTATATTGAGCAATTGGGAAAAAAATGCCATAGACAGACATCGAAAGCGAGTATAAGCCAGCATCAGAAAAACCAGAGGATAGGCGAACCACCAGCACGCTTATTAACCATTGGCAAGATAAACCAATAATCGAGCCAATAGAACTCCATAAAATATTAGACTTTATCGAAAGAACTTTATCGGAACCCAACAATTACTCCGTTCTTGAATTAACTGATGCAGTTAATTGATGAGACACCTGTTTATCAGCAGGAGGAATGATCATATAGTCGCCATAAAGTTGAGTAAGCATCTCATCATAATGAGTTGGGATTTTAAATTGATGGCCCTCAAATTCTGCATCCATTACATCCGTAAAATAACTATTTGGAAAAGCCTCCCTGAGACCAAACCCCCATCCGATTTGTCCCGCTCTCTTTGTTTCGCCAATATCATATTTTCTTGAAAGTTTATGTAAACGTTCGGAAGCCCATTTCTCTATAGGCAGTATTAGAGAAATGGGATAAAAAAAAGCCATGAGAATTTTCATACTAATCGGATGGGGATAATGGAAGTTGAGCCTTGATACAATACAAATCAAATCAAGCAATTTCACTTCATAAAACATAATAGTGGCCTTTAGATTTGAATCGGATATACCGTCAATTGGAAACACATCTATCCAAAGCCATTCTGGAACTGAAGGGCGATCCCTCTCTGTCTGAACGGAGATCTTAGGATTAATTACTTTTGCGAATGAAGGTAAATACCCATCAATCTCTGTAGCCTGAACGCGAAGCCACGGAGAAAACTTACCGCTTTGAACAAGGCCTAGAAACCTATCGTAATCCTTCCGCGGCATGACAACATCTATATCATCATCCCAGGGGATAAAACCCTTATGGCGTACGGCACCGATTAGAGTTCCATACGACAGTGAATAGCACAAATTATATTTCTCGCAAAAATTGTGAAATTCCACCAAGATTTTCAGTTCTTCGTGTTTCAACGCATCAAAAGAAAGAATTTCATTCGTCATTAAAAAACCAAGCCTTAAGAAATGAACGAAGTATATCTATCCGAATAGTTCCGATTGTCATCATATGCATCGGTTAACAATTTCTCGCAACCCTTAATAAAACTATTCGAATCTAGACCGGTATAGTATTCGAACAATAAATCGGGCCAATTAACATTTGTATTATCTAAATCAAGTGTAAAACCAATACCATAATCACTTGCCATTGTTTCCATTGCGGTATTCGGGCAAACAAGAATTGGCATATGAAGCTGGGCAGCTATATACATTTTGTTAGAAATAGCGTAATCGAGAAATGGATCCCCATTGCCGTACAGATTGTGGATTATGTTAACTCCTGTATATAAAGAGTACATTTTTTCAGGTGCAAACCTCCCTAACAGTTGGACGTTTTCTACGTGATTATTTCTACAATAATCCTTTAGCTTTTCAGATCCAGCTCCTGCAAACATCAAACGAAAACGTGAATCATTTTTAAACATATTAATCAACTTAACATGTTGATCAATATACTGGCCAACACTACCAATGAATGCAATCACGATCGGTAAAGAAGGATTGCCATTTAAACTATTCACGCATGAACTAGCATCAAGGTCAGAGAACGACGGTCGCTGCAGATTGTGAACATAACTGTATTCAGAAGGGGTGAGAAAAGCGGCATAAAAACGTGATGAAAGCACCACGATTCCAGCAAAGGACACTATAGCGCGAGACATGAGGCCCAGAATCGGATTAAATTCTCCTCCGTAATCTCGAACATCCATTACATAGCGTTTGCGATACTTAATAAGCAGTGCAGGAAACGCAAAATAACCAGCAATAGTGTTAAGTAAAACTATGTGATCAAAATCACTATTTAATAGCTGTTTATTTACAAACAGCATATAGGCAAAATAACTGTAAAGTCTGCGTAATAAACCAGTATCTGGGCAGGGCTTAGCATATTCAATACCCTTAATCGACCCTAGCGTCTCCTCCACGCCATCCCTATTCCAGTAGACAAGGTATTTTTCCCCGGGAGTATTATCGACATAAAAGTTGAACAAATAAGGACATAGATACGCATTACCGCTAAGAACAAAACAGGTTTTTTTCATCTCTTGAATTACTCCAATGCCCAGACTAATTAATCCACTTAGTAGATTTCTTAGATGAATCATCCATTCATAAAACCAGTACGAAACTTGGCCCTCTTACAAAAGATATGCGACTTATTCTTCCATTGAAGATATTGATGCAGAAATCTCTTAATACGTAACAACTTTTGTTCCATAAGGAATATTATCGTAAATCCATTTTGCGTTCTGAATCTCAAGGCGAACACATCCCGCAGAGGATGGAACACCCATCGTGGGATCCATCACGCGATTGCTGTTAACGTAATAGGGCGAAGAATGGAACAGATAATCACCATAGAACTGCGTGTAATAATAGCAAGTATATCCATGCCCAAAGGAATAACCCTTTCCGTAGACTTGATACTCCCCTATCACCGTAGGTGTGCTAGCTTTTCCCGTCGAACATACATATCGACGGTTTAAGGACCAGTTATTCCAGGATCCAGTGTAAATACTCGTAACGCAACGTGACGTATCGACAAGTATCAGCCAATTTGTATTGCTTGAATAACTTTGAGCTTTAGCATCCATATAGTCTGACACCCACGCGCCGTTTGCCATAAAGTAATTCCAGGACCCGTCCACAACGCGCCAGCCAGTAGCCATAGCACCACTAGCGTCAAGCCAATACCAGGTGCCGCCCAGATTGAACCATCCAGTCTGCATAAAACCAGACGAATTCAGGTAATACCAAGATCCGTTAACGGCAACCCAACCGGTTTTCATAACGTAAGTGGACGGATCCAAATAGAACCAAGAACCATCATTGTAAAGCCAGCCAGATTTTGCATAGCCGCCCGCCTCATCAAAGAAATACCATTTTCCATTTACGCTCTTCCATCCAACGCAGAGGGAACCATCAGTTGGATTAGCATAGAATTTGCACCCTCCAAGCGTCACAAACCCGTGAGCTTCGGCTAATTCGCCATCACCGTTTGATATAAATAGCTTTCCACTACGCAATGCTCCACACAATGAACAATCAGAACCAGCAAAAGCCTTAGACGGCTCTTCTGCATACGAGCCCTGAGTATCCACCCATTCACGACAAGCAACAGCGCCTGAAGCTTTTGCGAAATAGCTTTTCCCATTTACAGAGAAATGACCAAGCAGCATTTTACCGTCGGCGGCAGGATCGAGATAATAGTATTGGCTATTATCCTTCAGCCATCCCGTCTTTATAATGCCCGACGCATGAGAAGGCTCAGCGTAATACCAGTCTCCATCGCTCATAAACCAGCCGAGTGACAACGCTCCCGTTGAAGAAAAATGATACCAATTGGATTCAATGGCAAAAAAGCCGGTAACCATTCTATTGTCATTTGCGACATCGAGCCAATACCAAGCGCCGTTCACCGAACGCCAGCCCGACACAAGTGCGCCGGAACTGTCAGCGTAATACCAGTCCGTACCATCAAAAGCCCAGCCAACAACCATTGCGCCGGAATCAGATAAATAGTAACGAGACGAACCAACGGTAACGATACCCCTAGACATGGCGCCATCATTGGCGGGATCAAGCCAATACCAACTATTGTCAGCTTGAAGCCAGCCTGTAAAAACTTCACCATTGCTACCCCAATACCATAAACCGTTATCAAGACACCATCCATTAATCAGCCCATAGGCTCCAAGAAGATAGGGATGCCCATCGATAACACGTCGACCAGTAGCCATAGAACAGCTGTTAAGAGAGTCAAACCAGTACCATTGACCTCCAATAAACTGCCAGCCACTTACCAAAGCGCCTGATGGACTCGCGTAATACCACTTATTGTCAGTAAAAATCCAGCCGCAGCTCATTGCACCGTCACGAGCGGGGTCCAAATAGTACAACGAGTCGTCAATATTCTGCATTCCGGTCAAACGACAGCCGTCAAGATAGTAATACCAGGACAAACCATTCCATTGCCATCCAGATAGCTTTTCTGTCCTCGACGATTCTTGGCTTTCAAAAACCTGTTGGTTCGAATCTTCCGATGTTTTGCCAGCATAATCGCTGGACCCTTGAGGGCAACCACCACCGGCAAAGGCACCCGACCCGTCTGTAGAGTCGCACCCCACGATGCCGCCGTCCATCCCCTCTTCCGCGGCATAAGCAAAGCACGGAAACGCAGGGGTGAAAAGTGAGAACGAGACGGCAAATACTAGCAAGCCGATTACTCGCCAACAATTTCTATGCTCAATCCGGGCATTCATTTCAGGCCCCCAAACCGATATCGACCGTCTTACAGCAAATCAATTAAATAAATGGACGGGCTGCGCCGATCACATTTCCCCTTGCGCTAATGGGATGGATTCCGACACCCTGATGAGGCCAGGAGTCAATCATCATACCGCCGCCAAGTGCAATTGCGATATGCCCGCGATAATAAATCACATCGCCACGCTGAATCGAGTTCGTACTCACGGGCATAAAGATATTGCTTCGATACCAATTCATGGAATTGTAGGTTTGGCTTGGATCCCAGCGATGGTTATAAGGGTTGTAAACACCCATATCCATGCCAGTGGCATAAAGGCACTGCAAGACAAAACCAGAGCAATCAACAGCTCCACCGGGAGCGGTAGACCAAGGCTCAATATATTGCGTACCGATATACTCATAGGCGCGCTGAATAAAGGCGTTCACACAATCTTCCCGCGTTGCTTCGACAGAAATGCGAGAAGGGGTCACATAGGTAAAGTATCCGGTGCAATAGCTAGGCAGCTGAACAGTCCAAGAGCTAACCTGAGGATACTGCGGAGGATTTTGCCAGCCAACCTTGTCGCACTGGCCATCGCTCCAGAAAATTCGGCGAACACCATCGATGGTTCTTGCACCAGTTGCCATAGCGCCGCTGCCGTCTAACCAATACCACTTACCCGAATCTTTAAGCCAGCCAACATGCATGCTTCCATCGGGCTCAAGGTAATACTATGTTCCATTCAGGCATTTCCAGCCAGTTGCCATTTTTCCGTCAGCGTTTAGGTAATACCATGCACCGCCAGTAAAAACCCACCCGGTCTTCATCACGCCAGAATCGGCATCAAACCAATACCAATCGCCGTCAATCTGCAGCCATCCAAGATGAATGGCACCCGTTCCGGGCTCAGCGTAAAACCTTAGATTTGCGACATTAACCCAGCCGGACGCAACCTGCCAGCCATCGGCTCCGGCTATTTTTAGGATGGTGCCGTTTTCGCGAATCGCATCCTTGCAAAGGTATCCATTATCGTCAGCGTATTTATCAACGCCATCATTAACGGTAACCCAACTTGAAACCACAAGCCTACCACTCTGGTTTGCAAAACAATCGTTGCCGCCCACCTCAAATAAGCCCGTTTTCATGAGATGGCTAACAGGGTCCAGGTAATACCAGCTCGTGCCTTCTTTATACCAGTCAGAAATAAGCGCACCAGATTGAGAGGCTAGATACCAGCCGTTCTCGGACTGAGCCCAGCCAACAGCCATAGCCCCATTGGTGTTCAAATAATATGCTGCGTTACCAAGGTCTAAATACCCAACGAACATTTTGCCGTCGGAAGCTGGGCCGAGATAATACCAAGCGCCGTTAACGAGTTTCCAGCCAGTGGCCGCAATACCGTTAGAGCAGTAATACCAATCTGCTCCGTCTTTGTACCATCCATTTGCGAGGCCATAGTCACCAAAAATGTAGGTTCTTCCATCAATCTTTTGACGACCCTTAAACATGATGAACGTCTGTGGGTCAAAATAATAGCGAGCCCCACCTATCGTTTGCCATGACGAAGCAAGGGCACCCGATGAATAAGCCCAGTACCAATTCCCATCAACGAGAATCC
Organism: uncultured Collinsella sp.; assembly: GCA_938039325.1. Classification (GTDB taxonomy): domain Bacteria; phylum Actinomycetota; class Coriobacteriia; order Coriobacteriales; family Coriobacteriaceae; genus Collinsella. The sequence continues at coordinate 16,951 of CALHUX010000011.1, forward strand.
AGCCGGTTTTCATAGCACCAGTGGCATCTAAATAGTATTTCCCGCTCCCGAGGTCGACAAAACCAACCTGCATTATATGGGTGACAGGATCCAGGTAATACCATGTGCCGTCTTGATAAAACCAATCAGCAGCTAAATCGCCTCCAGCATTGGCATAAAACCAATTTCCATCTGAGTTACGTAGCCAGCAGTTCTGATATAGCGCGCCAAAAGGCGTTGCGGCATTGCCGTCATTCGCATAAAACGAAGCAGTAGATCCGCCAGCATCGGTCACATTGAAATATCCTGTCTGCATTGCACCATCATTGGCTGGATCAAGCCAATACCAATAGCCCCCGCTTTGCAGCCAGCCAGTTTGGTGTTTACCGTTTTTTCCGTAATACCAAACTTCAGACGACTCGTCTCGTTGCCAGCCATCTTTTATGACGGAAGAATTATCAGGTTGCAAATCATCGGAAACCTCAGAAGAAAAATCCGCTTTTGACTCAATACTCTGAGCCTCAACGGAATCCTGTGCAAACGCGACATTCGCACTCAGGGGCAAGCAGCAAGCAGTGATTAATGACGCAGCAGCACAAACAAGCGTGGCCTTCTTTTCGAATCGATACATAAGCGACCCTCCCAGATATCTCATTTATTTATTTTAATCCACATTCCAAGATTGATTTTCGTTACTGTCTGTTCAGTCTATGTAGATAAATAAATTAAATTGAACATAACGTTCAATCATTCTATTCTTTCCCTTAGCAATGAACATCTTAATTGGAGGCCTGCAGTGGAACTGACCAAGCGTAACTTTACTGTTCTGTACGAATACCTAAAGAACCCATATGCCAGCCAGCGAGAAGTTGCCGAGCGCACTGGCCTCTCACTTGGATCGGTAAACGCAGCAAATAAAGAGCTTACGAATGAGGGCCTTCTCGAATCGGACAGCCTAACCGACAGCGGTTACGAAGCACTTCACCCCTATAAGGTTGAAAACGCGGTGATATTGGCTGCGGGGCTTTCGAGCCGCTTTGCTCCCATTTCGTATGAAAAGCCCAAAGGCCTTTTAAAGGTACGTGGTGAGATTCTCATCGAACGTCAGATTAGGCAGCTGCAAGACGCAGGTATCAGCAATATCACCGTCGTTGTCGGCTATAAAAAAGAATATTTCTTCTATCTCGAAAGCAAGTTCGGCGTCTCGATTGTCGTCAACAACGAATATGCATCCAAAAATAACCACGCATCGCTTATGTGCGTAAAAGAGCGGCTTGGCAACACCTATATTTGCTCAAGCGATGATTACCTTCTAAACAATCCGTTTGAAGCATACGTTTGGAAAGCATTTTATTCTGCTCAATATGCTGAAGGCGCCACCAAAGAATGGTGCATTCAAACGGGAGCAATGGATAGAATCACCGATGTTACGATTGGCGGGTCCGATGCATGGTACATGCTCGGGCATGTCTACTTTGATAAAGCCTTCTCGCTTGCGTTTAAGCAGATTCTTGAAGCGGAATATAACAAGCCCGAAACAACGGACAAACTTTGGGAAGATCTATATATCGAGCACATCAAGGAGCTCGATATGGTGATCAAGAAGTATCCTGAGGGCGAGATTAACGAATTCGATTCTCTTGATGAGCTGCGCGTCTTTGATCCACATTTTATCGAAAACGTTGACTCCGATATTTTCGATAACATCGAGCAAGTGCTCGGCTGCTCCAAATCAGAGATTCACGACGTTTATCCCCTTAAACAAGGTCTTACGAATTTATCGTGCCACTTTAGAACCAATGACGGAGAGTACGTTTACCGCCATCCGGGAGTCGGGACCGAACTGCTTATTAACAGAAATGGAGAAGTAGCCGCACTTAAAAAGGCCAAGGAACTCGGCCTTGATGACACGTTCATTCATGAGGACCCAAAGCGCGGTTGGAAAATTTCGAAGTTCGTACCCAACGCAAAGCAGCCTGATCCGCATGATGCTGCCCAAATGAATCGAATGATGCAGATGTGTCGTTCGCTTCACGAGAGCGGTGCAAATGTCGAAACCGAATTTGACTTCTATCTCGAAGCGAAGCGCTACGAGTCACTTCTTCTGGAAAAAGGTCCCATCGACATTCCAGGCTACAGGGAAATGGCCGCCGAAATCGATGAATTGGAGCACTTTGTTCAGGCCGACAATGCGCCAAAATGCCTCTGTCACAATGACTTCTTCTACCTCAATTTTCTTATCGATGAAAACGACAAGTACTATCTCATTGACTGGGAATATGCTGGCATGAGCGATTACGCGAACGATTTTGGAACTTGCAGTGTCTGCTGTGAGCTTTCCGAAGACGAAGTCGACCGCGCGCTTGATGCATATTTTGGGCGCAAGGCAACAAACAACGAAGTTGCGCATAACTATGCGCACATTGCCCTTGCTGGATGGTGCTGGTACCTCTGGTCTCTTCTGAAAGAAGCCGAAGGCGATTTCGTGGGCGAATGGCTCTATATCTACTTCAATTACGGTGCCAAATACCTTGAAAAGGCACTGGAGATCTATCGAAAAGGTGAGTAACGATGCAATTCGGCTTTTTTAGCGGTCTTCTTTGGGGCCTTGATACAGTAATACTTGGAATCGGTTTGGCGCTCGCTCCCTATATTGGATCGGCGGAAGCGCTTGCATGCGCCTCCATTGCGGGATCTTTTCTCCATGATGCCTTCTGTGCGATCTGGCTCTTTGGGTACATGGGAGTTCGAGGCAGATTAAAAGACACGCTCGCTGCACTTAAAACTCGTTCGGGCAAGGTCGTCATCGCCGGCGCACTGCTCGGTGGACCTATCGGAATGACCGGATACGTATTGGCGATTAATAATATCGGAGCAGCCTACACGGCAATTATCTCCGCCTTCTATCCCGCAGTCGGAGCATTCCTTTCGTTCGTGCTGCTGAAGGAGAAAATGGGCAAAGGACAGATTCTTTCCCTTCTTGTTGCTCTTTGCGGCGTAATGACGATGGGCTATCTATCGGCCGGGTCGAGCGAGATTGCAAATGCCCCTCTCGGCTTACTCGGCGCGGTGCTTGCCGTTATCGGATGGGGATCCGAAGCGGTGCTGTGCGCATGGGGAATGAAAGATGATGCCGTTGATGACGAAACGGCTTTACAAATCCGCGAAACTACAAGTGCGCTTGTTTATGGAGTGCTCGTACTCCCCCTCTTCGGAGCATGGCATTTCACGCTGGGTGCTATCCCGAGCATGCCCACATTGATTATTGCACTCGCCGGACTCGCAGGAACTGCATCCTATCTGTTCTATTACAAGGGCATTGCGGCAATCGGAGCAGCGCGTGCGATGGCTCTGAATATCTCCTATTCGGCATGGTCGGTGGTCTTTGGCCTGATCTTGCTTGGAACAATTCCCGACATGGCATCCGTAATCTGCTGCGTTGTAATTGTATGCGGAACAGTTTTGGCGGCCAGTAACTGGGACGAACTATTTGGACGCAATAAGACGGCTTAGCTTGATTAACAATGTAGTAAAAGGGGAGAGCTCGTCGAGCTCTCCCCTTTTAGCATCATGGCTATTCAATTACCACGGCCTGGCTATCCATCTGTTGCCACGTGCCGAAGAACACCTGGGCATTTCGCGTAACATTGCCGTTAATCGAATCCGAAAGATAGACAATTCCCTGCTCGTCATCATAGCCTTTAAGGACTACGGCATGATTACCGCCCCACAGGCCATAGGAATGACCGTTATACCAACGCGTAGCATAACGGCCTCCCGGCCAACTTCCCCACTCGGTATTCCACATCTCAACAGGTTGACCACAGGTCAGTCTGTTCTTAATGGAAGAAATTGACGAGAAAGAGACGTCTTTTGCCTGCTTGCCACTTCCAGCAGCGCGCAGAAAGTTATTACCAGCAATAGTAATCGCAGGTGCGACGCATCCCATGAGACCCCCGCTGCTGCGCCTTGGGTTGCCATCAAAAGCGGTAACAAAGTTGCCATTGCTTCCCTTGGGCAAATAATAATCCGCAATAATCGTCTTACCTAACCCGAAACCATAGTAGTTAAGCAAGTTTGTAAGGGCAACCGACTCACAGCCAGTAGGAAGTTCCGGGTACTGCGAATAGCAAGGGACATCGACCCAAGCGCCAACCATTGCGCCGGATGAGCTGAACTTGTAGTCAGTAGAGCCGATCCAATACCAACCGTTGCTCAGCATTACTCCCCCACGTGCGGCATCAAGGTAATACCATGTGCCCCCAAGGGAAAGCCATCCCGTTTTCATTATGCCAGAAGCGGAATCTAGCCAGTACCAGTTACCGCCATCGTTAAGCCAGCCGGTCGCCATTCGACCATCCGAGTTAAAGTAATACCAAGACCCAGCAATTTGCTGCCATCCAGTCAGAATTACCCCATTAGCAGAACAATAATATCGAGAACCCTGACTCTCAATCCAGCCCGTTCTAACATTCCCGCCATCGTCAATCAGCTGGATTCCCGAATCGGTCATGATGCCTTTAAGGTCAATTGCGCCGCTAGATGACGAATGATACATCCAAGACCCATCACCGTTTGACCAGCAATTAGCCATCATCTTGCCGGAACTATTAAATATGTATTCACATGATCCAATAGTTTGAAAGCCCGTTGCCATGGCATGCGTCGAGGGGTCGAGCCAGTACCACGTACCGTTTAGGTTGAGCCAGCCGGAGGCGAGGGCGCCGGAGCCCGTCGCGTAGTACCAGGTCCCGCCGTCGAGCACCCATCCGGTCGCCATGGCGCCGGAGGCGTTGAACCAGTACGCTGCGCCGTTACACACATGGAGGCCCGTCGCCATGGCGCCGCCCGCCTCGGGATCGAGCCAGTACCAGGAGCCGCCGGTGCGAATCCAGCCGGTCGAGGCGATACCGTCAGCGAACCAGTACCAGGAGCCGTCGACGAAGCCCCAGCCGTTAAGGGGGCCGCAGCTGCCGAAGTAGCGGCGGACGCCCTGCGCGTCCGTCTGGTAGCCCGTCAGCATGGCCCCCGTCCGGGCGTCGAAGCAGTAGGGCACGCCGCCGACGGATACGGGGCCGCGCGCCAGCGCGCCGGAGCCCGTCGCGTAGTACCAGGTCCCGCCGTCGAGGACCCACCCGGTCGCCATCGCGCCGGAGGCGTTGAACCAGTACGCAGAGCCGTTGCACTCGTGGAGCCCGGTGGCCATGGCGCCGCCCGCGTCGGGCTCGAGCCAGTACCACGTGCCGCCCTGACGCAACCATCCGGTATACGCTTTGCCGTCAGAGGTTGCGTAATACCAAGTGCCCTCTTTTAACTGCCAGTAATAAAGAGAGACATCAACATACGCGTAATTCATATCAACGTTTCCGCTAATACCAGAAACTTTTCCGCGGCTTGTATACTGCCAAAAGCTGTAACTGCCGGTATAGTGACATTGGGAGTTGTATTGAGCAATCCAATGATCCCAAGAACCGCTCTTAAATACAGGGTCGGTCAATATATTGTTAAACCAATTTAGGTTTGCATAAATGCCTGGCTTATATCCAGCACTAGAAATCTTATTACAGAATGTCTGAGCTCTAGATGCAATTCCGGATTGACGACCATCTGCAATAATTGTCTTGTCCTCAAGATCGTAATACACCGGTAGCCTAGGATTGTGCCCCGACAGGCAGTCAATCACCATGGACGCCTCATCAGCTGCCTGCTGATTATCAAAAGCATATGAATAGATATAGACGCCGTAGGGAATTCCGATTCGCTCGCACTCAGAAATATTTCGATTAAATTGATAGTCAACTCGACCGCCGAAAGACGGAGCGACAAACCCAACGCGCAGAATAGCGAAATCGATGCCAGAAGCTTTAACTGCGTCCCAATCAATACGCCCTTGGTGCTCGCTGACGTCAATGCCCTGAGCTGTAACCCCATCGGGAAGAGCGTCCATAGACAATAAAGCTATTCCGTTTTCTTCGGAAGAAGCATCATCTGAAACTAATTGTCCACCCTCATAACGCCAAGAATTCTCAACCAGAGTCTGAGCAGCCCCTGCATCCGCAGGGCATACAAACACAGAAATGGGCGCAAGGACCATCAGCACCAACAATGCCGAAAATAACTTAAGATGTTTGCTCATGTAAACCTCGTCATTCGTTCTTGTTTGCGTTTAGCTTACAGCATGGCTGTGAAAGATTTCCGAACATCCAACTGGACAAGATGCCATCTAGGACGACAAATAACTGCACGCAATACCGCAATGTAAACAAGAACTTCCCAGCAGGGTGAAACCAAGGACTCCTAGTCCCTACTCTTAGCCCCAAAGAATGCCGACATCAGTTAGCTTTCAAACCAGATGTCAAAAAGGTAGGGGGCCCAGAGAGTCCCCTACAACTCGGAATTCTAACGAATCAATATTACTTTCGATGGACTCAAAGCAGTCAAACCAGAAATACGGTTTCCATAACCGTCACTATGCCAAAACAAGTTTTCACTAGGCGTATTGCCCCAGAAAAAGCCAATGTGGCTATCGTCCGCATATGGGTTGTAAGGATTGAAGAACACAATGTCCCCCTTACGAGCCAAACCACTACGTAACAACTCATCAATAGAGTTGAAATAAGTCACGTTCGCGCACGTATCGATAGCGTAGCCGTACCAACGATACGCGTTTACGCAGCCGCCCCTTCCGGGACCTCCACTCCAAGGGGAATGGCTCTGCTCGGCGGCAATGGGAGCTAAATTACCGCCCGCTCTCATATACGCATGCGAAACAAATCCACCACAATTCATGCCCGTATAACCGTCCCAACGCGGATCGCCCTTTGGATACATGCACGTTTCCTGGCTGAGATGTGTGTCGTAGCGTGTTCCACGGTAATAGCCATCGTTTTCGTGGCTCATAAGCCAATTGACCAGGCTGGACCTATTGACCCCCAAAACAGAACCAGACGTATTCAACCATGCACCGCTTGCATTGAAGTAGTAGTCGACGCCATCGATTTTCAGCCACCCGTTAGCAAAGATAGCGCCCGAAGGCTGAAGCCAGTACCACGTGCCGCGGTCATTGAGCCATCCGGTCTTCATCTTGTACGTGGAAGGATCCATCCAATACCACGCACCGTTAACATATTGCCAACCAGACTTAAGGACACCATTGGAAGATGCGTAATACCAAGTATTGCCGCTTTCGTCAGAAGCGTCTTTCGACATAATCCAACCAGATGCTACATTGACGGCGCCGTTTGCATCCGCATAGAAAACCGCGTCTCCAATATGAATTGTACCTGGCAATGAAGACAAGTCGGCACGATCAGCGATTACGGGAGATCCATCAGATGAAGTAGGCAACGGCTCGCTCAGTGCTCCAGACGAATTCGCCCATGAAATACCGTCGCTCAAGTTGATCCAGCACGACGATGCCATCGCACCGGAATCATAAGAATAATAGCGCGTGTCGCCTACCGTATATTCACCAGTACGCATTGCGCCGGATACATCATCAAGGTAATACCAGGCGCTTCCGGACTTTATCCATCGCCCTCGTTGAATAGCTCCGTTTGATGCGGCGTAGTACCAAGTATCATCAGCAAGTGCCCAGCCTGTTGCCATGGCACCTGAACTCGTAAGGAAATAGGAGGATGTACCCACTTGCACAAAGCCCGTGAGCATAATATGGCTTCCTGGATCCAGGTAATACCAAGAATTCCCCAGAAGTAACCAGCCTCCATGCAGCAAGCCGTTGGAGTCAGCGTAATACCAGTTGTTGTCAATAAGCGCCCACTGGGAGGAGAGCATGGCCCCCGATCCGTTAAAGATATAAGGGGTTCCATTGCATGCATTCAACCCGGTGGCCATAGAACCGTCCGCAGGATCAAGCCAATACCAACGGCCCCCATCCGAGAGCCAGCCCTTTACCAGGGCGCCAGAGCCGGAGAAATAATGCCAGACGGAAGCATCAAGATGCCATCCGATAAGCATTGCGCCAGAAGAGGAGAATCCATACGTGGCTCCCCCGATCTGCAGCATCGAGTCGTGGACCATCTTGCCTTCATCATCCAGCCAATACCAGTTGTTGCCGTCTGAAAGCCAGCCTTTTACCATGGCGCCAGAACTGGAGAAATAACGCCAAGCAGAAGTGGAGCCCATAGAATCTAGGTACCAGCCGACATGCATTGCACCCGAAGAGGAGAAGGCATACGTCGCACCCCCGACTTGAACCAACCCATCCTGAGCCATTCGACCTTCGTCGTCGAACCAGTACCAGCTACCGTTTATATGTCTCCAAGAAGAAACAGCGATTGTTCCGTCGGACAAGCCCCAACGCCAAAAACCAGCCCCTTCTTCGGGTGATATCCACCCCTGATGCCAAATAATTTGATTCGAAACCTCAGAAGGGGTCTCATTATCCACCTGAGAGTTCTGCTCGACAACGAAGGTCGATTCGCGCTGGGCATCAACGCCTGACTCGACAGAAGCAATAGCAACGTTAGATGCGGGACCTTCGTCAGTGTTATTCGAATCAAGGGCGTATAACATCGAGGGCGAACCTAAAAGGAGCCCAAAAGAAATGAGGCCCGAAAAAGCCAGCACTCCGAATGACCATTTCTTCATAGCAGCACAGTATCCAATCACGCAGCGGCCCCGTCGCTTCAGGGCAACGGGGCCTCAATCAAAACTAGCTCAGTAATGTGCTAGCCAATTTGCTGGCAGTTTTTGCACTCTCGTGAAGCGCCACGCCTCTGGGCCTCCTGAATAGAGATCTGCGAATAGCCCTTTGCGTCCTTACCAACGGTACGGCACTTATGCGTATGGTAAACATCGCTACCGTTCTTATACCAAACTAAACCGTAGCCCGGAATCCACTTGCCGTCCTCGCCGACATAGTAGGAGCCAACCCAGGCATTCGTAGCCATGGCACCGGAAGACTGGAGGTAGTAGTCGCCGACCCAGGCGTCGTGAGCCATAGCGCCGGAACCGCTAAAGTAGTACCAGGCGCCGCCGACCTGACGCCAGCCGGTGGCCATGGCACCGGCGTTGTCGAACCAGTACCAGACTCCGCCAATGTTGACCCAAGAGTTAGAGGCCATGGCGCCCGAGCCTCCGAGCCAATACCACGTGCCGCCATTGCTGAGCCAGCCGGTTGCCATGGCGCCCGAACCACTCGCATAGTACCAAGAGCCACCTGCCAAGAACCAGCCGGTAGCCATCGCGCCGGAATCGCCGAACCAGTACCAGGAGCCGCCCAAGCTGCGCCAGCCGTTAGCAACCATGGCGCCCGAGCCATCGAGGTAGAACCACGTACCGCCGATATTGAGCCAGCCAGTGACCATCGCACCGGAAGCGTTGGCGTAGTACCACGTCCCCGAAACGTTGATCCAGCCGGTCAGCATGACACCATACTCGTCGAAATAATACCAAGTTCCACCGATATTATGCCAACCGGTCAGCAGTTCGCCACTGGAAGTCGCATAGAACCACTTTCCATAGATGGAGTCATAGAGCCAGTCGCTATGCTGCATGCGGCCATCAGCGTTGGCACCAGGGGTGTTCAGGAAGTAGTTCTTGCCGTCAATCTGAACTCGGCCGTATGCCATATCATGGCTTTCGGGATAGAAGTAATACTTGTCCCCACCGATAGACTGCCAGCCCGACACCGCGGTCCCGTCAGCGCCAAAATAGTACCAGACAGCTTCGTATTCGTTATGCCACTGGTTCGTAACCATGGCGCCAGTTTCGGGATCGAAATAGCGAAGGTTGCCGTCCTCGCACCGAACGAGTCCAGTCTTCGGACGACCGTCGGAACACCATTCCGTAATCGGTCCACCGCCTCCGCCACCGCCAGCAATATCAGCAAATGAGGGCGCCGGGGCAACCGTCATGCAGGCAGCGGCAAATGCAACAACTCCCAGCACTGTTAGTCCGCGCCATCTTTCTCGAAGGTTTTTCATACGACATCCTTTCTCCGAGATTTAAGGCTCTCTTAAGTTATTTTTAAACTATCAATTCAGTATTTCAACGGGAAATCGATAAAAGGTGTCTTTGTGACTGCAATTTAAATATGAGTCGCCACACCTCAACCGTTACGCCAAATAGCTTCTGAGTCAAACCGAGCACATAAGCGAATCAATTTAATACAACCACCTGTAAAAATCCTGAAGCACGTTTTCGATATGACAAGAGCCGCTTGAACGAGGAGTACTTGAACCCCGCCGCTCTTGCAGCTCTTGAGGGCACTTTGCCGGATCTCGAAATTACTTCGCGCTAAAGCGAGGAGTGCTCACTGTCGGAGGATAAGTTCGGTCCGAGCCAGGAATCGCCATCCAAGAAGAACTCCGACCAGCGCTGCATGAACAGTGCCTGTTCGCGCTTCCAGTGGCGCAGTTTTTCCTCGTTGGTCTCTTCCCTGCCGCGCGAGGTGAACTCGTAGTGATACAGCTCGGCATAGGGCGTAAAGATGGTGCGGTAGCCCGCCTCCCATACGCGCAGGCAAAAGTCAGCATCGTTAAAACCGACGGCGAGTTCCTCGTTGTAGTCTCCGACCTGCTCAAATACGTCGCGTCGAAACATCTGACAGGCGCCCGTCACGGCACTGAAGTTGCCCGGGCGTACAGCACGGGCAAGATAGCCCCCACGCTTTGCAAAAGGCATCTTTGTGGCCGCAAATTAAAAAACGCAATACCATGCCCATATCGATACGTCATATGCGGCCAGCGCATTCTATTGATGTGGAAACCGGTTCGATTCCTTGATTTAAACCGAAGCCTCTACAGCAATTAATAGCGCCTCCAACAACACCAGCACCAGAGGCATGCCGACCGAGTCATCATCGACGGTCTCAGAAACTTAGCAACGGTTACCACGTCAGCCTTCGGCTCGATCGGCTTCTTAACAGCAGCCTCGGTGATAGTCGTCTTAGTTGCAACAACCGTGGGCGTTACCATGCCTCTAACAGGTTTTGCGTGCCCACGACGCGCTTTCCTAGATGATTATCGACCAATCCGCTACAACCAGTGAACGCTGGTTCGGAACCCCAATCGTTCCACCACCAGCGTAGCGGGATCGTCGTCAAATCACGTATGCGGAAGAAAATGTCAAAAGTCTTGGTTCTACGACAAAGCTTTATTTAACAAATCGAAAGGGCCGATAAAACGTATGATGAAACCAATCAAGAGTTTCCTGAGACCTTCCAACATTAAGCAAATCGCGAACACAGCTGTTGGAACCAGAAGCACCTGCAACATTCCCAGTCCAACGCCGACACGCGTAAAGGGAAACTGCGAGCTCCAGAGCCAACTTTGGATAGGCCCATAGTCAGAAATAAGATAAGTAGCAAAACAAAGTTTCGCGACAGTGTTAACGAAACGGGAGGAAAAATGCGGCATCTTGAAATCGATCAACAAGACCGAAATTGCTATAACTAATGAAAAAATAGACGCCGGTGAACCAAAAAAGCCGTTATACAAATTCGTAAAGGTCGAGCCCAGCAAACCATCAAAATGGAATTGACCATAAAACGAGATTGCAACTCCAACAAAAGAAGCAATGCAGTAAGCAACCAAGTGCCTTATATTCACTGTTGACAAATCTACATACCAGCGAATATAGCAAACAAGAACGCAAATTATAATAAAATCCACTAGTAGCCCGTCGATGGGAATCCAAAAGAGCGGCACATAACGCAGGAATCCAAAGGCGAAGACCAGAAAGATTGATAGATAAAGATGTAGTTTCTGGTCCAACGCATGCAAAGCCGGAATTAGAAAAGGCAGTAAAAATAGAAGCCAAGCATAGACGGTTACAAACCACCAACTAGAACCAGTAAGAATTGGTGCAAAAATATCTATCAAATTGGTTGGACTTACTTGAATATCGCCGCGAAGCATGAAGAAAAAACCCAGCGCAATACTATAAAAGAGAACCGTGCCTTCGATTGAAGCTATCTGTTTGACAGCTTGTTTAATGGAGTATCCAGCTTTCCCCGCAACAAACCAGATTGTTATTGCAACAAAACAGCCGACCGCAGTTCTTCCAATTGGATAGAAAAAGATATTGTAGAAAAACCTAGTAAACGAACCAGGAAATACGGAAACAGAATCAGCGTTGTGAACAACAAAATGATGAGCCATTACCGTCCACATAAGGACAATGCGAAGTAATTCGATACGGGAATCTCGTATTTTTGCCATAATGCCCCCAAGTAAAATCAAAACCTAATTAAGCCTCGACCTAAAACCGTTCGAGAATCTCCTCGGCATTCTCTCGCAGATAGATATCTAGGTCCGGCACGGCAAACTGCACGTAGCCTCTCTGTGGCGCCTGAATAACCTCTCTTTGTAGCAATTTTGCCCTAATGGAGCTGACCTCATTGGTCTTTTTACCCATGCGCCTAGCAATCTCGGATGATTTGGACTGTTGTTTGTCCTCGCACATCGCCAAAAGGTATTTGATATCGTTAGGCCCCAGTCCGGAAATCGCTGGCTCGTGAACAACATCGTGAAAAAGAGCCTCTGCCAGCGCGATGCCTTCGGCAACATCGCACTCGCTCACAATGGCACTTTTGGCACGATGCAAGTTGGCGCGCTGCCAAATGGAATAACCGACCAGTTGCACCAGATAGACATACCCCTTAGTGGCCTTAGCGGCTCTCGACAGAAGATTGTCCTCTATGGTCAAACCAGTCGCGACAAAGCTATCGCCCATAGAGAGCGCTACCTTCACTTGTTTGCCTTTCTAGGGAATCGATTAATGGTCAATCATCGTTTAAGTTATTATCGCGGACTATATCGAATAATATCGAACTGTATAAGCGTGTATAAACTTATCGCGAAAGTATCGATCTTTCGTAATTTGTCTTAATAAGTAGTCCAACGTTGCTTTCTTCCAAGCTCATAGCGAAAGAAAGTTAAGGACTTCCTAAAAACCATTGCCTTAGACCGAGAAATACTCACTCTCAGCGGATAAGTTCGGCCCCAACCACGGGTCGCCATCAAGGAAGAACTCTGGCCAGCGCTGAATGAACAGTGCCTGTTCACGTTTCCAGCGGCGCAGCTTTTCCTCGTTGGCCTCTTCCCTGCCGCGCGAGGTGAACTCGTAATGGTACAGCTCGGCATAGGGCGTAAAGATGGTGCGGTAGCCCGCCTCCCACATGCGCAGGCAAAAGTCTGCGTCGTTAAAACCGACGGCGAATTCCTCGTTATAGCCTCCGACCTGCTCAAATACGTCGCGTCGCACCATCTGGCAGGCACCCGTCACGGCGCTAAAGTTGCCAGGGCGCACGGCACGGGCAAGATAGCCCTCGCGCTTTGCCGAGAAGTCCTGGTTGGCATGGGCAAGTGCGCCGCGCACGCCAACCAAAATGCCGGCATGCTGCACCAGATGATCGGCAAAGTAGAGTTTGGCGCCCACCACGCCCGCACCGGGACGCTGCAGATACCCCATCATCTCTTCGATAAAATCGGGGCTTATGACCTCGGTATCGTTGTTGAGCAGCAGCAGGCAGTCGCCCTTGGCGTGCTCCACGCCAAAATTGATGATCTGAGAGTAATTGAACTCGCCCGGCCAGTACACAACGCGCGCGATGCCCTTGCCTTCGGATGCTGAAGCCACGCGCTCTGGCAGGGTTTCGTAATACGCAAACGTCTCCGGGGCTTCGCTGTTGTTCTCCACCAAGACGATCTCGTAGTTGGCATACGTTGCCTTCTGGGCGATCGACATCACGCAGGCATCGAGCGTCTCAACGTGATCCTTGGTGGGAATCACAATACTCACCAGCGGCGCAGGCTCCGGCAGTGCATAGCGCATGCGGTAGACAAACGGCGTATCGGTCTCCTCGACCGTTCCGCAAATGCCCAGCGCGTTAAAGTGACGCTGAAGCGCAAGGCGCCCGGCTTCAATAGCATACGGCTTGCTATCGGCAGAGCCATCGGCGGTCGATCCAGGATGAACGCGCCAGTGATACAGCACGTGCGCGACATGCTCAAACCGCGCACCCGCTGCAAGGCAGCGAAGCGTCAGGTCGTAATCCTGGGCACCCGCAACGTCTTCTGGAGACGTACCAATGTGATCGATGAGCGCCTTCCCCACCATCAGGAAATGCGTCACGCAGTTATGGCTATAGAGCAGGTCGACGTTGAGCTTAGTCTTAAAGACCGGCTGGCCCCACTCCCCCGTTTTCTGGAACATGTCCTCGTCGCAGAACAGGACCTGAGGACGCTCGCCCTCGGCAGCCTTGTTCAACGCGGCAACATAGTGGAATAATGCGTCCGGTTCCAGGATGTCATCGTGGTCCAAGAACGCGATGTAGTCGCCCGTCGCTTGCTCAATACCAGCGTTGGTGTTGACCACAATGCCGCCGTTGCCGGGAAGCTCGATGCGACGGATGCGCTCGTCATTGGAATCCGCCGCAAGATTGGCCACCGCATCCCATTCGGACGAGGCGTCCATAAGCAGCAATTCCCAGTTGTCATAGCTCTGGGCTAGCACCGAATCCAGCAGCTCGCGCAGGTAGACCCGATCAGTCTTGTAGCACGGCACCACAATACTCACGAGCGGCCTATAGGCAAATGCCGCCGAAGCGACACGCTGGCACGCCAAATCACCCGGCTTTGCGCGATGCTGCTCAAACCAACGTCGATAAGCTGCGTCGTCTGCACGCGCGTCCTTCATGCGGTTCCAACTGTCGTCGACCATGCCGTTGTACAGGCGACCATCCATGGCGCAAAACCCGCTCTGGATCTGCTCTGTGGGATCGCTCACAATCGCGACAAAATCCCGTATATCCTGCGGCATCTCAACGCTCAGATACGTTTTATTGACGCGGCAACCGTTGCGCTGCGGCACATCGACCTGCGATTCGAACACATGCACGGTAACATCGATGGCATTCATATGCGTATCGAAGATCTGGAGCTCAGGTGCGCACTGGAGGTCTCCCGCCCAGGTAACCTCATAGCGCCACACCGCGCCGGCGTCTGCCGGCAAATAGCGAATGGCATCGATATCGTAGCGACCGCAGCATTCGCCACGCTGCGCATCGCGGATAAGCGCGCACAGCGCAGGCTTTGCTTTGTAGTTAACCTTGGATTCCAGCTTGGCCACGCGGCTATCGAGGCGAATGGAGCCCAACCTCTGGTCACCGGATGCAAATGTGACGTCAATCGTAGAGCCGTCCAAAAAGGGAAGCACCAAGACGGCGAGCTCGCGCTCGTAATCGGAAACGGAAGGGCAAAGCGCCAGCACACGGCCATGATCGACCGGGAGCACCGGCGACGGCACACAAGAACCGCTCGTCGTCGCATGGGCAAACGCTTGAGAACCCTCCCGCTCAATAAGCGCGGCGACATCCTGACCGGCAAAACGAAGCAGCACAAACAGACGGCCCTGACTGCGGCAAAGTGCCAAACGCTTGATACTCATCTACACTTCTCGCTTTCCCAGGGCGTTCGCTGCCATGCGCTTGCAGGCACCCAGGCGCCCAAACCTCAAGACGTCGTAATCGAACATGAGCTTTTTGCACTCACGGGCATTGGGGGCCTTGCTGGCAAGCGCCGCGCGCACCATAGCGGCAACAGACGGGGCACATTGTGCGAGCGCAGCATCGCTGCCCACAGCAGAACCGGCAAGCGCCGTGGCAACGGCAGCAAACACCTTGCCGCAGTCCGAACCCAGCAATCTGAGCGCATCGTACAGCACCAGATCGCATAGGAAGTACGCCAGGTCCTCGGCATGCTGGACATCGAGACCGTCGCGCTGCCAGTCAGCCAGCACCGCGGAGTAAATCTTCACGTGCTCCAGCAGTCGCGTCTCGTCGTCATAGCGCATGGTGTCCATGAGCGAACCCTTGCGCGCCACACGGTAGTCGTACAGCTTATTCGAGATAAGCGCGGTCTTGCGCGAGCGACCGTACACGGCAAAATCGAAGACCTGGTCCTCGCCATACTTAACGGTTTCGTCGAACACAATCCCGTTGCCCAGCAAAAACTCACGCCTGCAGGCGGTGCGCCATGCAAAGGGGCGAGACGCTTCCTTAAACAACAGGTCAGAGCTATAGCCTTCAAACGACGCATCGCGCGGGCTCAGTACAAAGTTGAGCCACGGATACCCCGCCTCGAGCGGGTACGGATTCGCGCCAAAGGTCAACACGTCGCAATCCTCGCGTTCAAAGGCATCGACGATCACGCGGCATGCATCGGGCGTAAAGCGGTCGTCGGAATCCAAAAACGCGACGATAGGAGCCGAGGACGCAGCGATGCCTGCATTACGTGCACTCGACAGGCCGCCGTTCTCCTTATCGACCAGCGTAAAGCGCGCGTCCTTTTCGCAATAAGCAGCCGCAATATCGCGCGAACCGTCCGGCGAGCCATCGTTGACCAGCACGCCTTCCCAATCGGGCATGTCCTGCGCAAGCAAGGAGTCCAGGCACCAGGCCAGACACTCCTCCACGTTATAGATGGGAACGACAACGGAAATCTTGGGGGTAACCATAGTCACTCGCTCCTACTGTGCGGCCGGAACGTCATCAGGGTGCGGGTTGTCGCCGTAGGTGCGCTGATACGTCAGCACGCGCCAGACCAGCGGCAGGCCGCCAATCTTAAAGTAATGCTTAAACGTATTGAGCTTGCCCGGCTTCTTAAAGTCAAAGCGCGAATCGATATAGGCGCGGGGCGATTTGACCATCAGGCGCAAGTCGGTCTCGCCACGCGGATCGAACAGCGACAGGTCAAAGCGACCGGCATCCCAATCGGACTTGAGCTCGGGAGAGGCCTTCTCCCAAAACTGCTCGCGCAACTCATCGACCAGGCGCTCATCATTCCAACGGTACGTATCGACCTTCATGCGCATTAAAATGCCCTGAAGCTGAGCCTTAAGCTCGGGGCGTTCATCCAAAAAGCGCTGCATCTCGGCATATTCGTCGCACACGCAAAACACCTTGTTGGGCGAATTAACGGAGCTCTTCTCGTTATCCTGGCGATAGCACAAAATGGGGTCCGCGATAAACGCGGCACGCTCGGCGCAAGCCCAAACCTTAAAATTAAAGCCTGCGTCCTGATACGAGGCACCCGGCGTGGGAAGGAACCGAATCTGATTGTCGATGAGGAACTCGCGCCGATAGATAGCCGACCAAATGGAAGGTTTGCGGTAGAAGATGCCCGGGCGATCGACGGGGCGATACGCGGCACCCGTCATATGCTCGTCGATGATCCCAAACAGCTCACGGCGCTCGCTGGGCGTGGACCAATACAGGTAAAAGTCGCCCTTTACCACATCGGCATGTTCAGCATCGGCCTTGGCGACCAGCTTTTGGAGCGAATCCTCAAACATAAAGTCGTCGGATTCAAGGATGCCCACGTACTCACCGCGCGCCATCTCCAGGCCGCGGTTCATCGAGTCGCCGTAGCCGCTGTTGGCTTTGTCAATCATCTTTACACGGGGGTCGCGCTCCATGTACTCGCGAATGATATCCGGCGAGCTATCGGTGGAACCGTCATTGATGCAGATGATCTCGATGTCCTTGAGCGTCTGAGCCACGGCGGAATCGAGGCACTCGCGCAGGTAGCGTTCGACATTGCAAATGGGGACAAGCAGCGAAACTTTAGGGGTATCAGAGTTCTGCAAGAGAACCTCCTGTTGAATAGCGTGTAACAGGGTTATTTTAGCAGCCGAGTTGCGGCGGGCGGCAGCGCTTGGAATTAGAGAAAGCGCTCCAGGCAGGCTTTGAGACCGCGAGTCGAAAGATAGAACAGCGTGGCGTCTGCCATCGAAACGCCCGCGGTCGCCGCAACGAGCTTGTGGGCAACACGGCGAACGGCGCCCTTAGCAGGCATATCCGCCCACTGGGTTCCCAAAAACGTCGTGAGGTCCATGTTGACGCGAGCCGCCACGCGATGGAAGTCATCGGCATCCAAGCGCGCCAGGTCGAACACAATGAGGTCCAAAAACCAAGTTATCAGCTCGCCGGGACACAGGTCCACAAGACCGTAGGCCGCCCAGTCCTCCAAGACCTCCTCGAGCATACTCATGTGGGCGTCAAGCTTTTTGGCGCGAGCCTCGGCACTGTTGAACTCGTGCGTCGCCGATTCGCTCTCCATCACGTAGTGGTAGAACTTGTCCGGCATGACGACGATCTTGCGGGCAAGCGCATAAGCCGCAAATTGGAAGACGACGTCCTCGCCCAAAGCCAAACCGGGGGCGAAGCGAATGCCTTCGCGATTGAGCAGCTCGCGCGAAAAAGCCGCACGGCAGGCGTAGGGCTGCGCATTCGAATGGAACAGTAGATGGGGATCACGGGCGTCGAAGGTACCAGCTTTGGGGCTCATGAGTTGCTGGACGCGTTTTGGGGCAGCATCGGCAGGTTCACAGACGCCGCCAAAGACGGCGGCCTCGGCATCTGCAGACTCCATGGCACGCAGCACACACTCGACCGTCTGGGCATCGATGTAATCGTCGGCGTCCACAAAAAAGACGGTCTCGCCCTCGGCGGCATCGATACCGGCATTTCGAGCACACGAGACGCCCGCGTTTTCCTGGTCAATCACCAGTACGCGATCGTCGGCCTGCGCGACCTGGCGCAACACGTTCAACGAATCATCAGTCGAACCGTCGTTGACGCAGACAACCTGAATCGAACGCTCGGACTGAGCCAACAGCGAATCGAGGCATCGCTGAATGGAGCGCGCAGAGTTATAAACGGGGACGACAATGGTAGCTTTAGGACACGAGGCCTCTCCCATGCCGACCTACCCCCTCAGCGATTCGATGAGGAAGGCGGCGACCACGCCTGGGCCTCCAACCGAAGCGTAATACTTAGCACGCCCCAAGGCACCATCCGTCGCAAAGCTCGGATGCTCGTCAACCCAGCCCTCAGGATCTTTGAGGATGGCAGCGAGATTCGCGCGCTTCCACGGCTTGAGGTCGTCAAGCGAAAACTCCCCCGCGTCCAAGGCCGCCTGAAATTCCTTAGCCATCTGCACCAGGAACTCCTTATAGAACTTAGGCGCTAGGCGCACATAGTTCCACATGTACGAATCGTACTTAATGAGTTGATTGAACTTGAGCATGCGCGCGACGTCATCACTTGCGTGGTCGCGGGCATAATCCTCTCGAATCCAACGCTCGATCTCGGCATACTCGGTATTGACGCAAAAGACCTTAGCCGAAGAATTGACCGAGGAATTCTCGTTGTCCTGGCGATACGACAGCACGGCATCATGCAGGTAAACAGCCTTATCGGCGCACGCGATCACCTTAAAGGCGAATGACGTGTCCTGAAAGGATGCCCCCGGAGTCGGCAGGAACTTAATGCCGTTGCGCTCAAGAAAATCGCGACGGTACACGGCCGACCAAATCGACGGCTTTTGCTTAAAGAACTGCGTCGTATCGCTCGGGTGCACTGGCTTGCCACAATCCTGAGGTCTAAACATCTCGTGCAGCGAACGGCGTTCCTCGGGCTTAGACCAGTAGAAATCAAAGTTCGCCTTCGCAAAGTCGGCATTATTGCTATCGGCAGCCGAGACAAGCTTTTCGAGTGCGTCGGGCGCCATAAAGTCATCGGACTCCAAGATGCCAACGTACTTGCCACGCACCATCTCCAGACCGTGGTTCATCGAGTCGCCGTAGCCGCTGTTGGCCTTGTCGATCATCTTGACGCGCCCATCGCGCTCCATATACTCGCGGATAATCGCCGGCGAGTTGTCGGTCGACCCGTCGTTAATGCAGATGATCTCAATATCCTTGAGCGTCTGCGCCAGGGCGGAATCGAGACACTCGCGCAGGTAGCGCTGAACATTGTATATGGGGATAAGCAGCGACAGAACAGGGCTGCCAGAGGCGTTAGTAGACAAATGTGCTCCTTAGGAAATACCTGTCGTTTCATGGTATCAAAGGGTCAGCGCGCCAGCCGGCGTTTATATAATCTATGGAGCTCGCAGAGGAAAAACCGATACGAAAGGACGTCATGCAGCCCAAAGCCGCGCGCAACATACCCATCGAAGCGCTGCGTTTGGTCGCGGTCGCCGGCATCGCGGTGTTTCACACCTTTCAGTGGACCTTCCAAGCGACCTGCGTCGGCTTGCCGGAATACGCGCCGCTTGCCGCCTTCCCCCATTCCGGCGTGCTCGGTTTTATTAACCTGCTGGGCTGCTGGGCCAACGAGGTCTTCTTTATGATCTCGGGCTATTTTCTCATCGCCTCAGCCGCGCGTGCTTGGGACGGTGGGGCAACGTGGAAGTCGCAAATGCAACGGACGGCGCAGCGCCTAGGCAAGGTTGTTATGCCCGCTGCGTTTTATTGTGTCGTGGCGCTCTCGTGGTCCACGGTCGTCTCCCCCATTCCCGATGTTACCCTCAACACGCACTACTGGTACACGCTAGGCCTTGAGTTTATCTGGGTCTATGCCGCCACGGTCTTCATGGCGCCATGGTTTGGACTGGCTAAGAGTCGACTCTCCCAGAAGAGCTACACGACGACGGTCATCGCCGTTGGCATCCTCGCATTTGTTGTTAACGGGTATATAGCCGCCATGAGTACGACAAGCGCCGGCGAGTTTTCTTGGCTCCAGAAGCTCATGAGCGCTGCCACGTACGTAATCGCGTTTTTGATCGGCGGTCTGCTCCGCGACGTTACCGATGTCATGGATTCGGACAGGGCAGTCGCCTTGGGCATGCGGTCGCTCGCTGCGATTTTGGCGCTCGCCACCATCCTGGAAGGAGCACTCTCCTTCACCGGCAACCTCACAGCGATGGCAGCCCTCTCCTACAAATCGACCTCGTTGATCTCGTTTGCCCTCGCTGCAGCCTCCCTGCTCTTTGCGGCTACCCGACGCAGGGCCTTAGGCAATCCGCGGAATGCAGGTGTCATCGTCACCTTATCGACCGCCACGCTCGGTTTCTATGTGATGCAGTCGCTCACCAGTAGCCTGTGGCGTCCCGTCTTCAACACCCTGCTCGCAAACATACTGGTCAGCCAAAACAGCCCGGCAGCTATATGTATCGTCACGGGTACCGTCATTAGCATCGTCTTTGCTCTGGCGCTTCTCATCATCGATGCAGCTAGAATCCTTATCGCTCGCTAGCTCAAGCGGCAATAGACACGCTGCCGTCAGACGCCAAAGCCGCTACACCCGTGGCAGGTTCCTGCGTTTTATTCAAAGCTTGCCGACAAGGTGCGGTGAGCCTTTACAATAGGACAGTCCCAAGGACGTATTCGATAGCTTCCGCGCAGCGCTCGCCCGCCGCGCGTGAAAGGATATATTGCCCCATGACTTCAACCCTTCCCGCTCCCATCGATAAGCTCGCCATCGTTGTCGTTACGTACAAGCGCCAGGAACTCCTGGCCAACCTGTTCGACTCCATGGCCGAGCTTACGGCAACGCCCTGGCGCATCGTGATTGTCGATAACGAGAATTCGCGCGAGACCGAGGCCATGTGCACCGCATTCAACGAGCGCCTGGCCAACCTGTGGGGCGTCGACACCGATCTGCCCGACGCAAAGGGCGGCACCGACCGTGTCATCTACGCCCCGCAGCTCGAAAACGGCGGCGGTGCGGGCGGCTTCTCCGCCGGCACCAAATGCGCTTACGACCTGGGCGCCCAGTGGTTCTGGGTGATGGACGACGACGTGCTCGTCATCCCCGAAGGCATCGAGCGTCTTGCCAAGTGGACCGACCGCTACGATGTTATCCAGGGTTCGCGCCTGGACTTTGACGGCGGCGCCTTCTTTTGGCAATACCAACTCATCCTTTCGCTCGGCATTCCCAACCCTGTCGCCAAGTGGGACTTGGGACCCGAGGGCTACCGCACCATGAACCAACTGTGCTTTGAGGGCGGCATGTTCTCGCGCCGCGTGGTCGACAAGATTGGCCTGCCCGACGCGCGCTTCTTTATCTACGGCGACGATGCCTGCTACGGCTACGTGGCCAGCCAGCACTTCCCCGCCGCCGTGGTCGCCGACGTGGTGCTCAAGCGCGCCCGCGCCGTCTCTAACTGGGATATCGCCGGCAAGCGCCAGCTCAACTCCACGAGCGACACCAACCGCTACTACATCATGCGCAACCGAGGCTTCCTCGCTCGCTATATGCAGATCTACGGTGACTACCACCCCATGCTGTTCCGTCTGGGCAATGCCGCGACCTTCTGCAAGGAGTTCATTCGTCTGGCAGCAGTCGACAAATGCTTTAAGACCGGCATTCCGGCGCTGCGCCGCGGCATGAAGGACGCCCGCAAGATCGTTAAGGATCCCAACTGGAAGCCCATGCCGCCCCTGAAGGACGCCGAGTAGTAAAGGGCTTTCGCCCGCCGCTACAGTCGTTGACACACCACGGACACACGCTGACCGTCAAAGCCAAAGCCCCAACGCATGCGCCCGACGGCGGGGCGCGGCACGCGGATATCATCGATGCCGTCGCGCTCTATGTCGAGCAGCGCCTGAACCGCCAACAGTTCCAGGCCCAGGGCATCGACGCCGGGGTCGTACAACATGTTGACCGTAATGAGCGGTCGCTCATCGAGCATGCCGAGCGTGTCGGCCACGTCAAACACCCGACCGGTGGGAATCACCTGGATATCCCAGCGATCCGAGACGCCACTTCGCTTGGAGCTGGGATTGCAATAGCCGGGCAGTCCAAAGCAGAGCCCCTGAAGCGCCAGATGATAGGCTGTCGGCACATCTGATTGCCCCACATCGATGCCCAGATCGCCGATAGCACAGCTCAAAGCTTGCTTTACGGTGTCCTCGTCTCCTCGACACAGCCCGTCATGGAACGAGTCGATAACTCCAACGTCCTCAACGGCGCACTCAAACCATTCCAGAATTACAAGACGGAGCGCCTGACGCACTTCGTTATTAGGCAGACGCAGGGAACGAAGGCACGCGCCGTCCTCCGAATGCCCCGTCATATCCGTCGTAAGGAATCCAGACAGATACAGCGCAGTCCAGATATCTTCGGGCTTGGCGGCATCGACCTCCTCGGCATGCATATGCACTGGCGCCTCAATAAACCCATGCGGCTCAACCAAATCGAACAATGTGGACAGGCGAATGAGATTCCAGTCGCCGACGCATGCGCCCAGACGGTCGGCGTAACAATACAGATCCGCCCGAACGGGCGCGACGCAATCGCGATGTGCGTAGTCCACCACGCGCTCCGGGCTCGAGCAATAAAAACCACCAAACAGATAGCCCTCGAGCCACTCACGCGCGTCATCCAGACAGCCGTTGCGACCGATGCAATCCAACAGCACTTGGACTTCGTCGTCCGAAAAACCGAACCATCGATCACACCAACTCGACAACGCTGTCGCCGACCGATAGGAAACCCCACGTTGGGACAACGCAAACTCGGCATGACCGGGGCGTTCGCACATCAGACACGTCAATCGCAACGAGTCGCCGGCATCGGCAATGGTGTCGAACAACATTCGGCTGAGCGACTCGAGGGAATCCACGCTACCGTCGTCCTTAGCGTCCAAACGCTTTGGACATACCGCGTCGTAGTCGTCTATCAGAAGAACAACCCGCTCATCGAAAGCTGTCTGAAGCAGTTTAATAAGCACGCCAAGCGCCGCATCGATCTCCTTATCGCTAGCCACCCCACGCGTCGCCCTCTCGATAAGACGAACCTCACGTCTTGACAGATCAGGCGCGGCAAGCAGCGGCAGCAATCGGGCGCACTCGCGCACGACAGCCCCGCGAATTGCTGCCGCAGCGCCAGCGCCATGCCTCGAAGCGGCAGCTGTAAAGTCGAGCATGATGACCGGATAACTCGCGTACTCATCACGATAGCGACCGCCGCCCGCCTGCCAAATCTGGGTACCAGCGAACAGGCTTCGATCCGGCAGCCGGTGATCAGGTCGTTCCAAATAGCATTTGAGCATCGATAGGTTCATGCTCTTGCCAAAACCCTTGGGCCGACAACAAAGCGCAACAGGCGCTTCGCTGTCCAATATATCGGCAATAAACATAGTCTTATCGACGAGTAAACACCGATTGATTGCATCGGAAAAGTCGTGTACATCAACCGGCAGAGCTGCGTTATCCGCATAACTGAGCAACCGTGCGCCAAACGCATGAGCAACACTATAATTCGCCTGTTCAGACACCGTAAACTCTCCTTCTAACGCAGCCCGATGCCCATTGTAGCGAGCGGGTAGAGCGCAACAATATCGACATGCAAACGTTTCGGGCAACGGTAGCAACAGACCCCCGACGGGGCATAACAAATCGTTGCACAACAAAAACGGGGCCCGATGCCGCCGCACCGGACCCCGTCCCAAACTCTTATAGAAAACGATCTGGAAGATTACTCCTCCGAGCCGTCCTCCCCAGAAGCCTTCTTCTGCTGATCGAGCTTATGCTTACCACTTACGATAGACGTAGCGCCCAGTGTGGCCAAGCTTGCACTAGCAAGGCTCGCTATCACAATCAGATCGCCCGTCTTGGGCATGTTGCCGCCCGAAGACTTGGTAGTTGTAGTCGTCGTGGTCGTGGTGGTCACCGTTTTGGAGTCATTTTGCTCTTGGACCTGGTTGTCAGCACCGCTCTTGTCGTCGTCTTCGGACTGTTTCTTTTCGCCCTCGGCCTTGCTCTTGTCCTTCTCCTCAGATTCAGACTTCTTATCCTCGTCCTTCTTCTGTTCGGACTTGTCGCTCTTCTCCTCAGAGCTAGAACCCTTATCGGATTCGGTCTTCTCGGAAGCCTTGTCCTTGGAGTCGCCCTTTGCGGCTTCGATCTTTTCCGTGGAAACCTGATCAGAGTTGCCCTTGTTCTGGGTCGAGCCGTTATTGACGCCAGCCATCAGCGAAGAGCCCAGCGTAGAACCAAGCTGCTCGGAGAAAGAAGGCTTCTTGTCCGGCGAAGCAACGGGAACGTCCGGCGCCTTATTCGAGTCATCCTTGGAAGCATCGGAACCAGGGGTTGCGTCAGAGCCGGAGCCGTTGTTAGAGCCGGTGCCAACGGACGAATCGCTCGAGCCGGTGGATGAGTTAGAGGTGCCAGCGCCGGTCGAACCAGAAGCGTCGCTGTCCGTATTGCCGGCAGAGCTTGAAGACGAATCGCCCGCAGCAGAGCCGTTTGAATCGGAGCCGTTCGAGGTAGAGCCGTTGTTGGTAGTGCCACCAGCAGAGCCATCACCGTCAGCATCGGTCGAGGGCGCATCCATCCTGTCATCGTTGGCATCGTCGCTCGAGTCGTCATTCGAATCAGGCGTCGGCGAGGGCGCCGGCGTGGGCTCGGGCTGCACGGGCGTCGCAGCGGCAGCGGCCTCGTCCTCGGCGATATAAACCAAGCAGTCCTTCAGCTCGTTGCGGTAGCGGTTCTTCCAGCCCTCATGATACTGGGGCTGGCTCGAATACTTGGTCGCCACGTTATTGACCACACTGTTGGAAAGCGCCGTCACAAACTCGCGATCAGTCATACTGTTAGAAAGGTTTGCCCAACGGAAGAAGTCCCTGCAGCCACCGGTGCCGCACATGTTGGTGATGCTCCACACCATGCCCTTAACGCAATCGGCACGGCCCGAAATATCAATGCCCAGGCCGCTCTTGAGCCACGCCTCGGTCACCGCATAGTACGAGTTGTACGCATACGCATCCTGCAGAGCCGAGAACTCAACAGGGTCGGTGTTATAAGCACCTTGGAAAGCCTCCTGCGCAATACGGCCCAACTCGGTGAGCTGGCCGTTCTCGTACATGGCATTGCTCGTGTTGGAAATCTCGCTACCGCGATCAATCGCATCCTTGAGCATGCTGTATTTTTCGGGGTTGTAGTTGTAGGCCTGCTTCATAAACGGAATGAGCGACCATCGACGGTCGAACTGGTAATAACCCAGCGCGTTATAGCCGTCGCCATACGAAAAGCCCTGGTTATAGTTGCCATGGCTCTCGTACTTGGTAAAGTACTTCATCTCGGGGGTAACGTTAACAAACGAAACGCCCTGGACCGACCTCAGCACGCCCGAGAAGGACTGCTGGGTATAGAGACCCTTATCGATATCGGTGGCACCCGAGGCAACGCCCGGCGTGGGCTCCTCGGCAGCGGCGGGTGCCGGCGCGGAAACGGCGCCAAACGAAAGCGCCAGCGTCAGGCCCGCGACAATAGCAGAATGCTTGCGCTGCATAAGATCCTCCCTGCATTGGTGTAGTTAAAGTGCAGTTTGCAAAGATAAGAGTAAGTATTGCAGCTCGCCCGTTGTTGCACAACAACCCCTCGGTAAACGGCAACAACCCTCCGCGAAATCTTAAGGAATTGCGTTCAACCTACAGCTTAATGTCAAAGTTAATCTCGGGGACGGCAGCAAGGTCGGCCAACGACACGCCATCGACGTACTTTTCGATCACGTCGTCCAGACCGCGCCAGAATTTGACGGTCGAGCAAAGATCGCTGCGGGCGCAGCTGTTGTCGATGCCATCGCACGCCACCGGAGCCGTGCTGCCCTCGACGGCGCGCAGGATGTCGCCGGCACGCACCTCGGCCGGGTCCTTGGCCATCATGTAGCCGCCGCCCTTGCCGCGCACGCTCTTAAGTAGGCCCGCCTTCATGAGCGGACGAACCAGCTGCTCCAGATACTTTTGCGAGATACGCTCGCGGTCGGCGACCTCGCGCAGAGCAATCTTGCCCTCGGCGTCGCCCAGCGCTGCGATATAGATCATCAGTCGGAGGGCATAGCGGCCCTTAGAAGAAATGAGCATACCTACCCTCCCATCGTTACTGGGACAAAACCAGGCTTGTTTGTCCCAAATCCTATGCAAGCGGAGCAAACAAACCTGATTATTATGTCCCTCATCTAAAAAGTCGAGTGGATTAGTCGGGTTTTCCCTTGACTAACGCCGAACCCATAGTAACTTTATTCCGAGAAGATTCCTAGGGTTTCGTACACCCATGAGTACACCATATACAGAGAGGGACAGCATGAGCGCAAATCCGCTGCTTTCCATCGAAGGTCTGACCGCCTCCGTGGACGAGAAGACCATCCTCCACAACGTCAACCTCAACGTCGCCGCCGGCGAGACCCACGTGCTGATGGGCCCCAACGGCGCCGGCAAGTCCACCCTCGGCCACCTGGTCATGGGCGACCCCGTCTACACGGTCAACGACGGCCGTATCGTCTTTGACGGCCAGGACATCACCGAGCTCACCACCGACAAGCGCTCGCGCGCCGGCCTGTTCCTGAGCTTCCAGGCCCCGGTCGAGATCCCTGGCGTGCCGCTGTCGAGCTTCCTGCGCGCCAGCATCGCCGGCCGCCCCGGCCTGGAGATGAAGGGAAAGGAATTCCGCCGCCGCGTCAAGGAGCTCGCGGCCGAGCTCAACATGGATACCGCTTATCTCAACCGCGAGCTGGGCGTGGGCTTCTCGGGCGGCGAGAAAAAGAAGGTCGAGATGCTCCAGCTTCTGCTGCTGCAGCCCAAGCTCGCCATCTTGGACGAGACCGACTCCGGCCTGGACGTCGACGCGCTTTCCACCGTCAGCCACGGCATGGACGCCTACCGCAAGAGCTGCGACGGCTCCATGCTCATCATCACGCACAACACGCGCATCCTGGAGCACTTGGATGTCGACCGCGTCCACGTTATGGTCAAGGGTCACATCGTGCGCGAGGACGACGCCTCGCTCATCCCCTGGATCGACAAGAACGGCTTTGAGACCTTCGAGCGCGAGGCCGCCGAGCAGCGCGCCCAGGCCGAGGCCGCCGCTGCCGAGCAGCAGGCGTAAAGGGGCGACGTAATGACCAAGAACCGCACCGAGGTCGCGGACATCGACCGCAGCCTCTACGACTTCACCTATGGCGAGGAGGGATTCGAGCGCCTCGACGCCGGCATCACGCCCGACATCGTGCGCGAGATCAGCGCCAAGAAGGACGAACCGCAGTGGATGCTCGACCTGCGCCTCAAGTCCCTCGAGATCTTCAACCGCTTCCCCGATCCGACGTGGGGCCCCTCCATCGAGGGCCTGGACATGGACAACATCGTCACCTACGTCAAGCCCAACACCGACCAAAAGCACGACTGGGAGTCGGTGCCCGACGACATCAAGAACACCTTTGAGCGCCTGGGCATCCCCGAGGCCGAGCGCAGCTACCTGGCGGGCGTCGGCGCGCAGTACGACTCCGAGCTGGTCTACCACAACATGCAGGACACCGCGTCCAAGATGGGTATCGTCTATTCCGGCATCGAGGAGGCCCTGCACGACCCGCAGTGGGAGCCGCTCATCCACGAGAAGTTTATGACGCTCATCCCGCCCACCGACCACAAGTTTGCGGCCCTGCACGGCGCCGTATGGTCGGGCGGCTCGTTTGTCTACGTGCCCAAGGGCACCAAGTTGGACTTCCCGCTGCAGAGCTACTTCCGCCTTAACGCCAAGGGCGCCGGCCAGTTTGAGCACACGCTCATCATCGTCGAGGACGACGCCGACCTGCACTTCATCGAGGGTTGCTCCGCGCCCAAGTACAACGTTGCCAACCTCCACGCCGGCGCCGTCGAGCTCTTTGTGGGCAAGCGTGCGCACCTGCGCTACTCGACCATCGAGAACTGGTCCAAAAACATGTACAACCTCAACACCAAGCGTGCGCGCGTGGACGAGGATGGCGACATCGAGTGGATCAGTGGCTCCTTCGGCAGCCACGTGGGCTACCTCTACCCCATGAGTGTGCTCAACGGCCGCCGCGCCCGCTCGAGCTTTACCGGCATCACCTTTGCCGGCGCCGGCCAGAACCTGGATACCGGCTGCAAGGTCGTGCTCAACG
Source organism: uncultured Collinsella sp. (assembly GCA_938039325.1). Lineage (GTDB taxonomy): Bacteria > Actinomycetota > Coriobacteriia > Coriobacteriales > Coriobacteriaceae > Collinsella. The sequence goes on from CALHUX010000011.1 coordinate 45,659, forward strand.
CGCCCGATACCTCGGCAACCGTCGAGACCAAAGGTATCTCCAAGAGCGGCGGCATTCAGACCTTCCGCAGCTCTATCGTGGCCACGCCCAAGGCAGAGGGTTCCAAGGCAACCGTGAGCTGCCAGTCGCTCATGCTCGATGACCAGAGCCGCTCCGACACCATCCCCGCCATGGACATCCGCGCCAAGAACGTCGACATCGGCCACGAGGCCACCATCGGCCGCATCGGCGACGACAAGGTGTTCTACCTGATGAGCCGCGGCATCTCGGAGGAAGAGGCCCGCACCATGATCGTCAACGGCTTTGCTAACCCGGTCTCCAAGGAGCTGCCGCTGGAGTACGCCGTCGAAATGAACAACCTGATCAAGCTCGAGATGGAAGGAGCGATCGGATAATGAAACAGGAAACCAACGCCGCTGCTACCACGCTCGAGCAGGTCAACGCGATGCCCGCAGCAACCTGGGGCTGGTTGAAAATGAACCAGACCAAGCTCGAGCTCTCTGACGAGCTTGCCGCCACTCCCGCCGAGGCCGTTGAGGTCGAGGGCTTGGACGAGCAGTTCTCCGGCGCGGCCGACGCCTTCGACACCGCCATGGACGCCATGGCCGAGCGCTTCCCCGAGCGCCGTGCCTCCGCCCCCGGTGATGCCGCCGACCGCGCCCGCATCACGCCCGAGACCGAGCTCGATGTCCCCGCCACCTCCGTCTACCAGGCCGGTGCCATTAAGCTCGAGGAGGAGCTCTCCCCTGCTGAAGCCTTCGAAACCGGCATGGGCGAGGCTGCCTACGCCTACTTGGCCGAGCACGCTACCAAGCGCATCGTCATCGATGTGCCCGCATACCAGCACGCCACGGTTACCGTGCGTGTGAGCGGTGTCGATGCCGCCGCGGCCATCGCCGCCATCGACATCGTCGCTCGCCCGCAGGCAACGCTCGACCTGCATATCGCCCTAGACTCCCCCGTTATCGGCGAGGGTGTCGTGGGCTCCGTGCTACGCGTGTGCGCCCACGAGTACGCCACCGTCAACGTGACCTGCACGCAGACACTCGACGACAGCTGGATCGCACTCGACGACACCGGCCTGTTCCTGGACGAGGGCGCGCGCGTCAACGTGCAGCACACCGTCCTGGGTGCCGGCGCCAGCGCCACCGGCCTTGCCGGCGACCTGCTGGGCGACACCGCCAAGGTGACCATCGATACCGATTACCTGGGCGCCCGCGAGCAGGTGCGCGACTTTAACTACGAGCTGCGCCACCGCGGTCGCAAGACCGAGTGCGAGATCGACGCCAACGGCGTGCTGACCGGCACGTCCAAGAAGGTCTACCGTGGCACCATCGACCTCGTGCACGGCTGCAAGGGTGCAACCGGCACCGAACGCGAGACGGTGCTTTTGGCCAACAAGGGCGTCGACAACAAGACCGTTCCCGTCATTCTCTGTGACGAGGACGACGTCGCCGGCAACCACGGCGCCACCATCGGTCACGTCCGCGACGAGCAGCTGTTCTACCTCGCTTGCCGCGGCCTTGACCAAAACGCCGCCGAGGACCTGTTCATCCGCGCCAAGCTGGAGGACGCCGCGCTTTCCGCCACCGACGAGCGCACCCGCGCCGCCGTCGTCCGCCTGGGCAACAACCTGATCGACAACTTTGAAGAGGAGCTCGCATGATCGACACCGAGCACGTTAAATGCGACACCTGCACTGCCCCCGAGCCCATGGAGCTCGACGCCAGCGACGAGGCTTCGCGCGGCTGGCCCACCGTAGATATCGAGACCAACCCCTACAAGGGCCAGTTCCCGCTGTTCCAGCAGCACCCCGAGATCGCCTTCCTCGATAGCGCCGCCACCGCGCAGCGCCCTGCCTGCGTGCTCGACGCCGAGCGCGACTTCTACCAGCGCATGAACGCCAACCCCCTGCGCGGCCTGTACTCGCTGTCCGTCGAGGCCACCGAGGCTATCGCGAAGGTGCGCCAGCAGATCGCCGACCTCATCGGCGCCCCCAACGCCAACGAGGTCGTCTTCACCCGCAACACGAGCGAGTCGCTCAACCTGGTCGCCAAGAGCTTTGCGCCCACGGTGCTCGAGCCCGGCGACGAGGTCGTCATCACCATCATGGAGCACCACTCCAACCTGATTCCGTGGCAGCAAGTCTGCCGCGAGACCGGCGCCAAGCTCGTCTACCTCTACCCCACCAAGACCGGCCAGCTCACCACCGAGGAGGTTCTTGCAAAGGTGGGTCCCAAGACCAAGATCCTAGCCGTGGGACAGGTCTCCAACGTGCTGGGCGTCGAGAACCCGGTCAAAAACCTCGGCAAGCTCGTGCACAAGTACGGCGGCTACCTGGTCGTCGACGGTGCGCAGTCGCTGCCACACATGCCGGTCGATGTGGCCGACCTGGGCGCCGACTTCTTTGCCTTTAGCGCGCACAAGGCCATGGGCCCCATGGGCATCGGCGTGCTGTGGGGCAAGATGGACCTGCTCAACGCCATGCCGCCCATGCTCACCGGCGGCGAGATGATCGATTCGGTCACCGAGCAGGACGCCGTCTGGGCTCCTGTCCCCGAGAAGTTCGAGGCGGGTACGCAGGACGCCGCCGGTGTCTTCGCCACGGGTGCAGCACTCGACTACCTGGTCAACACGGTGGGTTACGAGAACATCCAGGGCCGCGAGCAGGCACTCGTCCACTATCTGATGGGCGAACTCATGCAGCTCGACTTTGTCCAGATCATCGGCTCCATCTATTGGGATAACCACCATGGCGTCGTGAGCTTTAACGTCAAGGGCATCCACCCGCACGACGTCGCGAGCATCATGGACATGGACGGCGTCTGTATCCGCGCCGGCCACCACTGCGCGCAGCCGCTGCTCACCTGGCTGGGCGTCGAGAACCTTGCCTGCTGCCGCGCCAGCGTGGCCTTCTACAACGACAAGGCCGACATCGACAAGTTCATCGCCGGCCTGCATCACGTTTGGAGCACGTTCAATGGGTAATCTGTACACCTCCACCACATTTATGGAGCACAACTCGCACCCCGACTACAAGTACGAGATGGACGCCCCCACGCACGAGCACGACGGCATCAACCCCAGCTGCGGAGACGAGCTCACCTTGCAGCTACGCGTCGAGAACAACGTGATCGAGGAGGCCTCCTTTACCGGCCACGGTTGCGCCATCAGCCAGGCCAGTGCCGACATCATGGCCGACCTCATCACCGGCGAGACCGTCGAGGAAGCTCGCCGCCTGGCAGAGCTCTTCCTCGCCATGATCCGCGGCGAGCAGCTCTCCGAGGAGGACCTGGAAGACCTGGACGAAGCCGCCCAGCTCCAAGACATCTCGCACATGCCCGCCCGCGTCAAATGCGCCGAGCTCGCCTGGCGCACCCTCGACGGCATGCTCACGGGACAAAATAATCAGTAGTATTTGTCCCAAATCTTAAGAATTTTATTGGCCGAATCGCTTGACAAGAGTGGTTCGGCCATTTTCTATTCCGAGCCCTCAGCCTGAGCCTTTACCTGCGCATAAGCGCGCACGATACGAGAGACGGTACTCTTGCTGATTCCCGTATACCGTTCGATCTCGCGCACCGTGTAGCCGCCATCGTGCAGAGCGAAAATGATTCCGTCTCGCCGCGAGGGCGCTACGGTCTTGAGTTCGTTGAGCGGCACACCCAGGCGCTTCGCCATCTTGTCGGCAAACGCACGCCGCTCCCACTCCGTCTCATCCATATCGTGAATCACCGGATCGGAACCATCGGGCATCGACAGAGAATAATCCAGAAACCCCTTGGCAGACTCAAAGAGCTCAAGCACACAAGAAGGATCCGAAAATCCCCTCGTCATATCGTTGCCATACGCTCGCAGATACTCAGCAAAGCTGCTCCAGGGATAACGCTCGATCAGGGCGATACCCGCCTCCTGCGGATTAGCATGAACATAGCGAATGGCAGCCATTAGATAACGGTCGGTATCGAGCGAGCGCCGGTCAAAACGGTTCTGGAACAGATGACCCGTGCGCCCTGTGCGTTTATTGAACCGCCGCGCGTACGTCAAAAGCAGCCGGTGCATCGCCGCGCTCATCGCGTCCTCGTAATCTGCAAGCACCAGATGCACGTGATTGCCCATAAGGCACCAGGCGATAACCGTCACGCCCGCCTCGCGGCAGCACTCGCGCATCAGCTCCAAAAACTCCCACCGGTCTTCATCGCCCTCAAAGATGAGCTGCTTGCCCACACCGCGGGCACAGACATGGTAAAAGCCGGTAACCGTTCTCCAAACGCGCTGCATGGCGCTCCCTTCGCCGGGATCTGATTGCCATCCAATACAGCACGATTGAAGCGTGCCATCAAAACATTCACGCAAAACAATACACTCGCGCGGCCAAAGGCAGTAAACGGGCGGCGAACGGCACCGTTGCAACAGGTCAGACCCCGCAACGCATACAAGAGCTGACCAAAAGCTTGCCCAAGACGAACCCCCTCTACGGAAGTTCGCGACCACAGAACATATAGTTAAACCGTTTCAATTAAAACTTCCGGACTTCTCGCTACGAAAACTGAGCCGTTCGCCGAATATTCCGTGCATTTCGCGGTATTATAGGGGCTGCATGTCATGTCCCTTTCGAAGGGTCGCCCGGCAATCGCCAGCCACGACCCCCAGACGGGACGCCAACACGATAGAGAGGAGAGGCATGCAGTACTCACAGGAAGTGGAGAACATGTGCCCCGTTGCCAAGGGTGCATACCACGGCCCCGCACCCATCCCCGAGGAGGGCAAGTGGGTCCAGGCTAAGGAGATTTCCGACATCTCCGGTCTTACGCACGGTGTGGGTTGGTGCGCACCTCAGCAGGGCGCCTGCAAGCTCACGCTGAACGTCAAGGACGGCATCATCGAGGAGGCCCTCGTTGAGACCATCGGCTGCTCGGGCATGACCCACTCTGCCGCCATGGCTTCCGAGATCCTTCCCGGTAAGACCATCCTCGAGGCCCTCAACACCGACCTCGTCTGCGACGCCATCAACGTTGCTATGCGCGAGATCTTCCTGCAGATCGTTTACGGCCGCAGCCAGACCGCGTTCTCCGAGGGCGGCCTGCCCGTGGGCGCCTCCCTCGACGACCTCGGCAAGGGCCTTCGCTCTCAGGTCGGCACCATGTTCGGCACCAAGGCCAAGGGCGCTCGTTACCTCGAACTCGCTCAGGGCTACGTCACCCGCATGGCTCTCAACGACAAGAACGAGATCATCGCTTTCGAGTTCCTGAACCTCGGCAAGTTCACCGACGCCGTCAAGGCCGGCAAGACCCCCGAGGAGGCCATCGCTGGCGCTATGGGCCACTATGGTCAGTGGGAGAACGCTGCCAAGTACATCGACCCGCGCACCGACGAGGAGACTCACTCCGTCGCCAGCGTGTTCCCGGTTCACGAGTAGAAAGGGAGGGAAATAACTATGACTGTTACGTTCGAAGGTTACGAGCGCCGCGCTGACAAGATCAACAAGTGCCTCGCCGACAACGACATCGCCTCCCTCGAGGAAGCTCTGCAGATCTGCACCGACAAGGGCTTCAACCCGCGTGAGATCGTCAACAACACCCAGTCCATCGCCTTCCAGAACGCCGAGTGGGCCTACACCCTCGGCTGCGCTCTCGCTGTCAAGCGTGGCGCCAAGACTGCTTCTGAGGCTGCCGCCATCATCGGCGAGGGCATCCAGGCCTTCACCGTTCCCGGCTCCGTCGCCGAGGACCGCAAGGTCGGTCTGGGCCACGGCAACCTGGGCGCTATGCTGCTCTCCGACGACACCGAGTGCTTCGCCTTCCTGGCCGGCCACGAGTCCTTCGCTGCCGCTGAGGGTGCTATCGGCCTGGCTCTGAACGCCAACAAGGCTCGCAAGAAGCCGCTGCGCGTTATCCTGAACGGTCTGGGCAAGGACGCCGCCCAGATCATCGCCCGCATCAACGGCTTCACCTACGTGAAGACCCAGTTCGACTACTACACGGGCGAGCTCAAGGTCGTCGAGACCATCCCTTACTCCGATGGTCCCCGCGCTGCCGTTAACTGCTACGGCTCCGACGACGTCCGCGAGGGCGTTGCCATCATGTGGCACGAGAACGTCGACATCTCGATCACCGGTAACTCCACCAACCCCACGCGCTTCCAGCACCCCGTCGCTGGCACCTACAAGAAGGAGCGCCTCGAGACTGGCAAGAAGTACTTCTCCGTCGCTTCTGGTGGCGGCACTGGCCGTACCCTGCACCCGGACAACATGGGCGCCGGCCCTGCCTCTTACGGCATGACCGACACCATGGGCCGCATGCACTCCGACGCCCAGTTCGCCGGTTCCTCCTCCGTGCCTGCGCACGTCGACATGATGGGTCTCATCGGCATGGGCAACAACCCCATGGTCGGTGCCACCGTCGCCTGCGCTGTCGCCGTCGAGGAGGCCCTCAAGGCCTAATCGCGCCCGCGCGATGCTCATATAGTTGAGCTTTAGAGCCGCTACCCACCCGGGTAGCGGCTCTTTTTGTTTGCGCTGTCGCAGGGTAGCTAATACCGATATATCAGTTGGGGCGAAATACGAGATGTGATGAGACGGAGCGCCAGAGCGTCCATGACGCCCACCTGCCATATGTGCCCTTTACCGATTTGCCGAGTCTTTGCGGCCCCATTGCCGATCACCCGTGCGACAATGCGCCGGACGAGAAAGGAATCCGATGGAATCGACTGACGTACTGGTAATTGGATCTGGCATTGCGGGCCTTTGCGCCGCCATCGAAGCGGCACGCACGGGTGCAACCGTCACTGTGGCAAGCGCCGGAAAGACTATGAGTGGATCGAGCTTCTTCCCCGGAACCTGGGGCCTGGGGCTTATCGGACCCGTTAACGAAGACGACGAACAAGACCTCATCGATACCATCCAGACCGTTGGTGGCGGCGTCGCCGACCCCGAGCTTGTCCAGACGTTTGTCCACAGCATTCCCCAAGCAATTGAATGGCTCGAGCAAGACCTAGGCGTTGAGCTCCAGCGTCCGCAAAGCGCTGAGAGCGCCCAGCAAAAGCAATTTATCCCCTGTTTTGACCACAAGACGCGCATGTGGCGCGGCCTCACCCGTAAGCCCCTTGAGGACGCTCTGACGACCCGGATCGAGTCGCTCGGCATTCGCCTGCTCCCCCGCCATGAGCTTATCGACCTTGTTGAGGACACGAACGGCAGAATAACCGGAACCATGCTCTACGACCTCACCGAAAATCGAATCGTGCCCTTTGCTGCCAAGGCCACGATCATCGCAACCGGTGGCACAGGCGGCCTGTTCGAGCGCAGCCTTACGTCGGCTGATGTGCTCAGCTCCTCGCAGGCCATCGCGCTGGCGCACGGCGCAACACTTACTAATATAGAGTTCATACAGATGATGCCCGGCTTCATCGAGCCCAAGCGCAACCTGGTCTTCAACGAGAAAACCTGGCGCTACGTACATGTAGACCAGCCGGTAGATATTGCCGACGACAAGCTGGACGACCTGCTCGAGCAGCGCTCTGGATATGGTCCCTTCACGTCACGCTTGGCCTCCCGCGCTATCGATCTCGTCATCGATCAGGCAGGTGTCGAAGGCCTGGCACTCCACTACGACTTTCCCCGCGAGGATGTCCCAGAGTTTGTGCAGACCTTTGCCACCTGGCTGCAAGACGAGCGCGGCATCGCCCCGACTGACGAGATGCGCGTTGCGATGTATGCCCACGCCGCTAACGGCGGCATCAAGATCGATAAGACCGCGCAAACGGGCGTTGAGGGCCTCTACGCTTGCGGTGAGGCGACAGGCGGCATGCACGGCGCCGACCGCATTGGTGGCTTGTCAAGCGCCAACGGCATCGTGTTCGGGCGCATCGCGGGCGCATCGGCAGCCCAAGCAGCACAGAAAGAGCCCGAGACAGCCCTGAAGGCGGATATCGCCCTCCCCCAGTACGGCATAGCCGCAACAGATGCCGAACGCCTGACACACAGCCTAAGGCACACGATGAGCACCTATTGCATGATCAACAGGACCGAAACAGGCCTATCCGAGGCACTACACGAGCTTGAGGGCTTGAAGACGGAGGCAACGACCTTGAGCACACAGAAAGCCCAGGACAGCGAAGTCGCTGCCCTCGCCCGCCTGCAATCGCAGATTCAACTAGCACAGGAAATGATCAAAGCCATGCGCAAGCGAACCGAAAGCCTCGGATCGCACTATCGAGCGGACTAATTCGAACACCCATCTAAAGCAGAACACAACTAATCGATATCTATGGGCCCCGTGAGCTCGAAGTGGCACGGGGCCCATTCGTGTCCGTACGGCAGCGTATCCTTATTCTGAATACGGAGCGGGCAAAGCCCGCATAGACAATAGGCCAGCGAGGAGGAGATATGGACAGTAGAGATATCGAGAAGTGGCGTGTCGAACTTGATAGCTACGCCAATGTAGAAGACGGCGTTGAGTATTGGCTCGCACGAGATTTAATGGAACCCATGGGGTACACGCGATGGGAAAACTTCGCCGAAGTTGTTAAGAGGGCAAAAGTCTCGTGCGAAACAAACAAAACTCCAGTTGATTCCCATTTTCGTGACACCACGAAAATGGTAATTGCCGGTGTCGCCGCTCGCGCGGTTAAAGACTACAAACTTACGCGCTATGCATGCTATTTAATCGCCCAGAACGGAGATTCAAACAAGCCAGAGATTGCACTCGCCCAAGCATACTTTGCCGTGCAGACGCGCCGCCAAGAGCTCATAGAGCAGCGCTTCGCAGAGATTCAGCGCTTACAGGCGCGCCACTCGCTATCCGATTCAGAGAAACAGCTCTCGGGTATTGCATTCAAACGCGGCGTGGACACCAAAGGATTCGCGATCATCAAGTCGAGGGGCGATGAAGCGTTATTCGGCGGCAGAAGCACGGCGGAAATGAAGCAGCAGCTCGGCATACCCAAGAGCGCGGCATTGGCGGACAGGTTAGCCGATGTCCTCATCAAAGCAAAGGACCTTACGAACTCGATGACGGCCTTCAACGCCGAGGAACACGACCTGTACGGTCTGGACCAGATCAAGCAAGAGCACGTCGAGAACAACACAAGCGTGCGTGGCAGCCTCATCGACCGCGGAATTGTACCCGAGAACCTACCGCCTGCCGAAGATACAAAGAAGCTCGAACGTCGCGTGAAAGCGGACGAGAAAAAGCTCAAGGAGGGTACAGACGGATTCACCGACCCCCAGGGCAGGCTCGACTTGTAAAGCGTCTGTGCCCTTACGGGTTCGGCCCCATGCGAGGTTAATAAAAAAGACGGCCAACCGAAGTTGACCGTCTTAACAATCTTTGGTGGGCCGTCAGGGGGTCGAACCCTGGACCTTGGGATTAAGAGTCCCCTGCTCTACCAACTGAGCTAACGACCCGATATCAACACGAAGCAAGAACTGGGGTGGGTAAAGGGACTCGAACCCTCGACCTACGGGACCACAACCCGTCGCTCTAGCCAACTGAGCTACACCCACCGTGTCCTGTGCGCTTCGCGCTCGACTATTATTGCAAGGAACGCCACGCGATGCAAGCCCCAATTTTCAAGAATTTTGAAAAGAGTTTTTCGAGACCATTTCGAGCAATTCCCACCGGTTTCATAGGAGTAAACTTGCCCCACTGCAAATGCTCGAAAGGACAAGCATGAAAGAACTCTCCAACCGTACGGCAACGTTTACCGATTCGGTCATCCGCCGCATGACGCGCATCTCCAATAAGTATGGCGCCGTCAACCTGTCGCAGGGCTTCCCCGACTTCGATCCCCCGGCGCAGCTGCTCAACAGCCTGAGCGCCATCGCCAGCGACCCCAAGCCGCTCTATCACCAGTACTCCATCACCTGGGGCTCCCAGGCCATGCGTGAGGCGCTTGCCGCCAAGCAGGAGCACTTTATGGGCATGCCGATCAACCCCAACGAGAACATCGTGGTCACCTGCGGCTCCACCGAGGCCATGATGGCCGCCATGATGACGGTCACAAACCCCGGCGACAAGGTCGTCATCTTCTCGCCATTCTACGAGAACTACGGCGCCGACACGATCCTCTCGGGTGCCGAGCCCATCTACGTGCCGCTTAACCCACCTGCGTTCGACTTTGACCGCGAGACACTCGAGGCGGCCTTCCGCGACAACGATCCCAAGGCCATCGTCCTGTGCAACCCGTCCAACCCCTGCGGCAAGGTCTTTACGCGCGAGGAGCTCACCTTAATCGCCGACCTCTGCAAAAAGTACGACGCCTACTGCATTACCGACGAGGTATACGAGCACATCGTCTACGCGCCCCACGAGCACGTCTATATGGCCACGCTGCCCGGCATGTTCGATCGAACCATCAGCTGCAGTTCGCTGTCTAAGACGTACTCCATCACCGGCTGGCGTCTGGGCTACACCATCGCCCCGGCCCAGATCACCGAGCGCATTAAAAAGGTCCACGACTTCCTCACCGTGGGTGCTGCCGCTCCCCTGCAGGAAGCTGTCGTCACCGCCCTCAAATTCGACGACAGCTATTACCAGGAGGTCCTCGACCTCTACACCGCCAAGCGCGACCTATTCTGTCAGGGGCTCGATAGCATCGGTCTTGAGCACAACGTGCCGCAGGGCGCCTACTACGTGATGATGGATATCTCGGAGTTTGGCTATGACAGCGACCTCGACTTCTGTGAGGATTTGGCCTCCAAGGTGGGCGTGGGCGCCGTTCCGGGCTCGAGCTTCTTCCGCGAGCCCGTCAACCATCTGATTCGTTTCCACTTTGCCAAGCGAGACGAGACGCTCAACGCTGCGCTTGAGAACCTCAAGTCGCTACGTGATAAAATCAACCCGCGCGGGTAAGGACGGTCAGTAACTAAAGGCACTAAAGAAACCTCGTGAACCCGTTGGGCCATGAGGTTTCTTTTTATAGCGACCTCATTTATTTTTTAGAGCGCTATACTTTAGTCACGGAGCAACTCGTCCAGAGAGGAATACTATGGCAGAGCAGCAGCTTATCGGAGCGCTCGAGGCCGGCGGCACCAAGATGGTCTGCGCCACGGGCTATGCAGACGGCACGGTCCTGGAACGCGAGCAGATTGCGACCACGACCCCGCAGGAGACCGTTGAGGCCGTCAACGCATGGTTTGCCGACAAGGACATCGCCGCGCTGGGCATCGGCGCCTTTGGCCCCACCGCAGTCAACCCTGCCTCGTCCCAATACGGCAAGATCCTGGAGACGCCCAAAACGGCATGGCGCTACTTTGACCTGCTGGGCACCATCCAAAACGAGCTCAATATTCCCTGCGGCTACGACACCGACGTCAACGTCGCCTGCCTGGGCGAGGTCACCTTTGGTTGCGCCCAGGGCCTCACTGACGTGGTGTATCTGACCATCGGTACCGGCGTGGGCGCCGGCGTGCTCTCGGGCGGTAAGCTCGTGCACGGCATGATGCATCCCGAGGCCGGCCACATCCTGGTCACGCGCGACCCGCGCGACACCATCGGCGAGCACAGCGGCTGCCCCTTCCACGACAACTGCCTCGAGGGCCTCATCGCCGGTCCCGGCGTCAAAAAGCGCTGGGGTGGCAAGAGCGCCGGAGAGATGGCCGATGACCCGGAGGCCATGGACCTGCTCGCCGGCTATCTGGCGCAGGCGCTCATGACCTACATCCTGTGCTACGCACCGCAAAAGATCGTCATCGGTGGCGGCGTGGCCGACCACACCCCCATCGTGCCGCTCGCGCGCAAGAAGTGCGCCGAGATGCTCAACGGCTACATCGTCACGCCCGAGATGGCCGACATTGATAGCTATATCGTCAACAACAGCCTCGAGGGCAAACAGGGCATTATGGGCTGCTTGGCCCTGGGCGCTCAGGCGCTTCAGTAGCAGACGCACCCACAGGGCGTGGCGCGCCCGGCAAATCCGACCTACGGAACGACGACACCACGCCTCATATAAGCCCTCAAATAAAAAAGGCCGCCTAGGACCAAACAATACGTCCTAGGCGGCTTTTTTGGCGCGCATCAGCGGCCGTAAGAGATATCGGAGCACAACGCCCGTTGCCGCACCACAGCAGTCGATCATCACATCGGTGATCATGCCGGCGCGTCCCGGCACAAAGAGCTGAATCGTCTCGTCGATCGAGGGAATCAGCAGCAGGAACACCGCCGTGGGCAGCAGCACGTCAAAGGTGCGCCGGCCCTCAAAATCAAAGGCGTGCGTTGCCAAGATACCGAGCACCATATACTCGGTAAAATGCGCGCACTTGCGAACAACAAAGTTGGTCACCCATGCATATGGAAGTCCCACGCCGTGCAGGAAACCGCGGATAGCTTCCATGACTGTTAGGCTCAGCGAGCCCGACCCCGAGCCGGGAACCAGCGAATTGCCCCAGATCAAGAGCGCCATCAGGCAGGTCACGACCGCCCATTTTCGATTGATCTTAACCATGCAGAAGTTATGCCTCCGCGCGGAGCGGCGCGAAGCTGGCGGTACCGCCCTCGATAACGCTCAGATAGGCACGGCCCGTACGCTTGGCGGTAGAGGACTGCAGGCGCTCGATCTCTTCCTCGAGGATCTGATTGACGCGCTCGTGACGACGATTTTCCATAATGCCGGCGGCAATAGCCTCGGCTCGCTCGATGCTCTCACGCGAGATGCGGGCAGTATCCTCGGGGAACACAGCGCTGTGACGGCCAACATAGGCGGGGGCAGCAGGCTGAGGGGCAGTGACGGGAGCGGGGGCTGCAACAGGAGCAGGCTCGTCAATCTCATCCAGAATCGCGGTGGCGGCGGCCCACATGTCCTCGTGGCCTGAGTAATCGGCCATAGGGACATCAACCTCGAGCGAAGCGTCCGGAAGGTCGCCGGTGTCGATGCGATCTTGGGCATCAATCGATGCGGTGATGGCTGCAGGCTCATCGAGGTCATCGAGATCGATGTCCGCGACACCGGAGATGATAGGCATGCTGGCGAGGTTTGCGTTGTACGGCGCAGCCTCAGCCGCCTGCTGCTGGGCAGGAGCGCCCCAAAGCGAGCTTTCGGCGGCGCGGCGGGCGGCAACGGCCTCCTCGTCCGCGGTCATGGCTTCATCAACGTACGAATTATCGGCAGAAGCGTTCGCGTCCGCCGAGGTAGCGCTGTAGGCGTTATTGGCTGCCGCGTTGGCGACGAGTGCCACGAAAGCCGCCGTGCTGCCCGCAGGGGCGGCCTGGGAGCCAGACACGGCGCGTGCCGCGGCGGCGATGTCGTCGCGATTGAAGGAGCCGGACTGCCCGCCGTTGGTGAGCTCGTCGATGGCGACTTGAGAGACGTCGCGCGAGTGTGCAGGGTCGCAGCTCACCGGCGAATCGTCGTCGAGCATACTGTCGATCATAGACCAAGCCTCGTCCTCGTCCATAGCATCTGCGGCTCGAGCGATGGTAGGGACACCATCATCGGCATGACGGCGCTGGAACGCACCAGTCAGGCCGGAAAGGAATGCCGAGGTAGACTGCTCCGACTGAGCCTGAGAAGCAGAAGTCGCAGCGTAAGGAGTCGCATCCTGCTGCTGAGCTGGAATCGAGGCGGTCTTGAACTCGCTTTGATGCTGATTGAGATTGGCGGCACCGCCCATGGCATCGGGCTGGAACAGACGCTCTTCACGCTGCGCACGATACTCGGAGATACCCAGCGAGGCGGCATAGATGCCCACGCCCGCCACCGCGCCCACGGCGAAGGGAACCGCACCCGCCACGACCGTCTCGTTCACCGACGAAAACGGCAGCGTCGCGGCATACATAACCACGGGAGCGGCAAGGCCGATCCCGCACGAAAGTCCGGCAAGGACTGCTCGTTGTGTTGCATCAGAAGAAGCCATGAGCTCTCCCCATCTTCCAGCACCCAAATCGCATCATTCAGTTGGCTGCGCGAGAGAAGATGAAGCGGGGCTATGCCCAAAAGCAACGGTATATGGTTCGTTTCATCTGCGTTTTCCGTCGCGAAGCTTAAAAGCTATTATGCGAAACCGCCCTGTCGATTGCAAGCGACGATGTCGGATTGAAACGGGAAACCTGCTGCTCGTCGGTCTTACGGTCAAAAATAAGCGCGGAGCGGCGCTATGGAAAAGGGCCGAGGCTCAAAGCCCCGACCCTTTATCGCATTGATGACTATCGCTGCGTGTGGATGACAACCTAGAACGTCTGCTCGTAGTCGCTGTGTTTTTTGGCCGAACGCACCAGGAACTCCTGGTTGGTGTTGGTGCCCTTAAGACCCTTGATAAACGATGCGGCCGCGCGCTCGGTGTTGTTCATGCCGGCAAGAATGCGACGCAGACCAAAGACAAACGGACGCATCTGCTCGTCGACCAACAGATCCTCGTTACGCGTACCGGAGGCAACGGGGTCGATAGCCGGGAAGATGCGGCGGTCGGCCAGGTCGCGGTCGAGCTTAAGCTCCATGTTGCCGGTGCCCTTGAACTCCTCAAAGATGACCTCGTCCATCTTGGAACCGGTGTCGATGAGGGCAGAGGCCAGGATGGTGAGCGAGCCACCGTTCTCGATATTGCGGGCTGCGCCCAGGAAGCGCTTGGGCGGATATAGGGCCGCCGAATCGACGCCGCCCGAAAGGATGCGGCCCGAGGCGGGCGCCGCCAAGTTGTAGGCGCGGGCGAGGCGCGTGATGGAGTCGAGCACCACCACGACGTCGCCACCCAGCTCTACGATGCGCTTGGCGCGCTCGATGACGAGCTCTGCCACGCGGGTGTGGTTGTCGGCAGGCATATCGAAGGTCGACGCCACAACCTCACCCTTGATGGAACGCTGCATATCGGTGACCTCTTCGGGGCGCTCGTCGACGAGCAGGCAGATGAGGTGCACCTCGGGGTTGTTAATCGAGATAGACTGGCAGATCTTCTTGAGGATCGTGGTCTTGCCGGCCTTGGGCGGGGACACGATCAGGCCGCGCTGGCCCTTGCCGATCGGTGACACGATGTCGATGGCGCGACCGGTAATAGAGTCCTTGCCGTGCTCCATGCGCAGCGGCTCGTTGGGATAGACCGGGGTGAGGTCGCCGAACTTGGGACGGTTGCGAATCTGCTCGGGGTCCAGACCGTTGACGGTCGTGATTTTGGCGAGGCCGGCGCGCTTGTCGCCGCCGCGCGAAGGACGCAGCGAGCCCTCGATGACGTCGCCCGTGCGCAGGCGCGCGGAGCGGATGAGGTAGGCGGGCACGAAGGCGTCGTCGTTGGACTTCATGTAGCCATGGGCGTGGATGATGCCGGAGCTGTCCGGGCGAATCTGCAGAATGCCCTTGATATCGCGGAAGCCCTCGGCCTTCGCAGCGGTGACGTAGATTTCCTCGACGAGCTCGGCCTTCTTCTTGCCGGTCGTCTCGATCTCGAACTCCTTGGCCTTCTCGCGAAGTTCGGCGACCTTCATGGCAGCGAGCTCCTCGCGCGAAAGCGTGGGCTCGGTGGGAGCGGCATTACGCTCCTTGTTGCGTTGCTTGCGATCGCGCTGGCGGTTGCGACGGTCGTTGTTGCGCTCGTCCTTGCGCTCGTTGCGCTCCTCGTTGCGCTTGTGCTGGCGACGGTTGGGGCGAGCGCCGTCTTCGCCCTCGGCGGGGGCGGCACCATCGGTTGCGGTGGTGTCAACATTGGCCGTAGCGGCGTCATTGGCCTCGGCGCCAGAATCAACCTGCGCTTCGACATCAGCATGCTGCTCGGCGGCCTTGGCCTTAACGGACTTCTTGCGACCGCGCTTGGGCTTCTCGGATGCAGGCTGTTCGACGTCCTGGGGCTCGGCGGCATCAGTCGATACATCGGCGGTCGTCTCGGCGGAATCCTCGGACGCGCCCTTCTTGGCAGCCTTAGCCTTGGACGTGCGCTTAGCAGCAGTGCGACGCCTGCGACCGGGACGGACGTCGGCGGGCTCGGCATCGGCAGAAACGGCCTCGGAAGTCGTAGCATCCTGGACGGGTTCATCGGCAGCAGTTGAGGACTTGGCGGTCGCCGCAGCATCCCGAGCGGCGGCGGCTGCGGCTGCGGCCTTCTCGGCCTCGACAAAGGCCTTGGGCTTGCGACCGCGACGGTGCGGGCGCAAAGCCGGATCGACAACGGGAACTTCGCTGGCCTCGACAGGCGCAGCGGGCTCAACAGACGATGCACCCTCCCCTGCCGCGGAACGGACCGAAGCCTCAGTGAGCTCGGGGGTTACCTGTTCAGCAACCTGCTCGGCCTTAGCAGCCGTGCGACGGCGTGTGCGCGGTACCGGCTTCTCGGTCGGCTGGTCGGCGACAGGAGTCTCGGTGGCGGCAGGCGTCTCGGGCACAGACGGAGCTGCAAGCTCGGTCAGAGCCGCGGCCTCGCGCTCGGCAGCACGACGGCGGGCGCGCACCACCTGAGCCTCGCTAATCTGCGCCAACGCACGTGCCTGCGCGACCTCATCGGAAATCGGCGCCGAGGAGTCAGCTGCAACGGTGAGCTTGGCGCGCGTCGTGCGCGTGGTACGGCGCTTTGGCTTGGTGACCTCCTCGCCGTCAGCGGCAGGCTTGGCCGTGCGGCGCATGCGCTTGGGCTTTGCCGGAGCAGCCTCCTCACCAGTTGCAGGCACGGCCTTCTCAGCCGCTACAGGCATAGGCGTCGAAGCAGCCTCAGGCGTCTCAGGAGCCGAGGCTTGCGCGGGCGCCGCGACCTGGTCCGACGCAACCGGTGCAGCGGGAGCGGCCTGCGTCGTCGTTATTTCGTTTTCTTGCTGTTGATCAGACACAGTGTTTGCTCAACTTTCTTTTCAAGCCCTGTGATCACATGCTCCCTGCATAAACCTTCAGGGCGGCTAAACAGTCTAGTTCCGTTCAAAACGACGGACATCATTGATCTGTATCGAGATGATTGCGTCAACTACGCAGCGTTAGTGTAACACAACCGCCGCCACCTGCAACTTAGTCATTGGAGACCTTCTTAAACGACTAGTCAAAAGGGACACTCTTTGTTTGCCACCCACAAATCTGACTGCCTCCGCCAAAACTATGGCGGTTTACTACGATGAATCGCTCAACCGCGACCACTCCGAAACTTGTTGAACTAAAACCGCAGGTAGATGCCTTGCACTTTTTAGCAAAAAGCCGGCGTGGTTAGAATTTCTCAATTCATCGTAGTAAACCGGCATAGTTTCGTATTTCCAGCAGTTCCAAATTCATCAATACGTCGGCGTTTGCGAAAAAAGCCCGACCTCCGTAGGAGATCGGGCTTATAGGGCTCAGTTAAACCAAACCTACACGGTCAAATGACCCGCAGATTACATCTGCTCGGGCGCGGAAACGCCAACGAGGGTAAGCACCAGGGCGAGCGTCACGCGGACAGCGTCGCAAGCTGCCAGACGGGCGCGCGAAAGCTCGGGGTCGACGGGACGGCCCTCGCTCGGCAGAACCTGGCAGGCAGCGTAGAAGCTGTGGAAGTCGCCGGCGAGCTCCTCGGCAAAGTGGGTCAGACGGAACGGGGCGCGATCGCGAGCGCAGCTGGCGATCAGGTCGGTGAGCTCATTGAGCTTGCGCGAAAGGGCGAGCTCGGTCGGGTCGGTCAGCAGCGAGTAATCGACGTTCTCACCGATGGCCTTGGCGGCAACGGCCTTCATGCCCATCTCGTCGGCCTGCTCGGCGGTAACGTCGGCGGCACGGCGCAGGATGGAGCACACGCGGGCGTGAGCATACTGCACGTAATAGACCGGGTTGGAGTTGTCGCGCTTCTTAACGGCCTCAATGTCGAAGTCGACCATCTGGTTGGAGCTCTTGGAGATGAGCGTGTAGCGAGCGGCATCGGAGCCGACCTCGTCGACGAGCTCCTGCAGGGTCACCATGGTGCCCTTGCGCTTGGACATACGGACGGGCTTGCCGTTACGCAGCAGGTTGACGAGCTGGCCCAGTAGAACCTCGAACTTGCCGGGGTAACCCAGAGCGTCGCAGACGCAGCGGACGCGCTCGATGTAACCGTGGTGGTCGGCGCCCCAGATGTCGATGACGTGATCGACGCGCTGGAACTTATCCCAGTGATAGGCGACGTCGGAGGCGAAGTAGGTGTACTCGCCGTCGGACTTGATCAGGACGCGGTCCTTGTCGTCGCCCAGATCGGTGGAGCGGAACCACAGGGCGCCGTCCTTGGTGTAGAGGTAGCCCATCTTGTCGAGCTTCTCAAAAGCGCGGTCGACGGCGGAGGTGCCGGCGGTCTCGCCCTCGGTGTCCTTCACATACAGCGAGCGCTCGGAGTACCAACGGTCAAAGTCGCAGTTGACGGCGTGGCAGAGGTCGCGCATGTTATCGACCATCTTTACATAGCCGCGCTCGCGGAAGCTCTCCATGCGCTCCTGAGGATCGGCGTTGACCCACTTATCGCCGTCGGTGCGCCAGAACTCGGCGGCCTCGTCGATGATGTAGTCGCCGCCGTAGGAGTCCTTGCCCAGAGTCTCGGCAAAGTTGTCCTGATACGGATGGGTCTCGGGATGCTCGTCGTTCTCGTCGGCAACAAAGGCGTCACGGTCGGCGATCAGCAGCTTGTGAGCCTCGTCGATATCAACTCCCTGCTTGGCGATGATGTCGGCAAGCTGCATATAGCGCGTGCTGATGGAGTTGCCGAAGGTGTTCATCTGAGAGCCGTGGTCATTGATGTAGAACTCACGCTGGATCTCATAGCCGGCGTGGTCCATAACGCGGCAGAGCGAATCGCCCAGCGCGGCCCAGCGGCCGTGGCCGATGTGCATGGGGCCGACGGGGTTGGCGGAAACGAACTCGACCTGGGTCTTCAGGCCACCACCGACGTTGGACTTAGCGAAGTCCATGCCCTTCTCGCGAGCCTCGCCAAAGATGGCATTCTTGACGGCAACGGAGAGGTAGAAGTTGATGAAACCGGGGCCTGCGATCTCAACCTTCTCGATCGCGGGATCCTCGGGCATATGGGCAACGATGGCCTCGGCGATCTTGCGCGGGGCGCAGTGGGCCAGCTTGGCGGACTTCAGGGCCATGGTAGAGGTCCACTCGCCATGAGAAGTGTCAGCCGGTCGCTCGATAGCGCAATCGTCAAGTTCAAATGCGGAAAGGTCGCCGGCCTCCTGGGCCGCAGCAAGCGCAGCGCGTACCAGCTCTTCAATCTTCTCGGGCATAGATCCTCCTTGTGTTAAAGCCCCCGAGCTCTTGGTCACTCGTAGGGCAAAAGCCAGAGTTTGTAGCACTCTATCACAAGCGACGGGCACTGTCGCAGGGTAAAGCCAATCGAAATTGCATATGCACAAAATTGACTACAGCTTGTATGGAGTCACTCAAAGATGCCGGTCTGCCTGCAGATTATGCACGCGTTGAAAATGCATAAAGGTGTGAATGAGCTGTGTCTTTTATCGAATACTCTTACCTATCAGAGTTGTGTGCTTTTCCTGCATAAAGCGAGGATTTGCGCACGTCAGCGTGTTATTCTAGACATACGTAAATTCGTATAAGTTGGAGGTAGCATGTTCTCAATCGGTCAACACGTCATTCATCCGGGTCAGGGAGTCTGCACCGTCGTCGGTTTTAGGGACGACACGCCGCAGCCCATGTTGTTGCTCGAGGCCAAGCAGGGGCATGCGCAGACGATCCTTATGTACCCCGTGGCGCAGGCCGACCGTCTGCATGCTGCCATCTCTCAGCAAGATGCCGAGCATCTGCTGAGCCACTATGACGAGCTGGAGTGCGACACCTTTACCGAGCGCAACAGCTCGCTTGAAGAGACACACTTTAAGCAGCAGCTCAAGCTGGGCGCGCCCGAGACGGTCCGCGTGGCAAAGACCATGATGCACCGCATTCGCCAGGCCGAGGAAGCCGATAAAAAGCCCAGCTCTTACTATATGCGTGTACTCAAGGAAGCCAAGCGCCGCTCCATCGAGGAGTTCGCCGTGGCATTGGGCGTCACCGAGGAGGCCGCCGAAGCCCGCCTAGCCCAAGCCGCCCTCAACTAACCCATCCGCGCCAAAAACCACCACAAAGGGGACAGGCACCTTTGTGGTGGTTTTTTCGTTCTAGTCGTTCTAGTAGTATTCATTCTTATTGATACCCACGAGCACAAGGAGTCTCTTATGGCAGAGCCGCTTACCGCCGGAATCACCCGCGACCGCGCGTTCGAACTGCTCAACGAACACAACAAGGACCCGTTCCACATCACCCATGGCGAGACGGTCGAGGGCACTATGCGCTACTTTGCGCGCGAGTTCGACCCCGAGAACGAGGAGTTTTGGGGCATCGTCGGTCTGCTGCACGACCTGGATTGGGAGGAGCATGAGGACGACCCCATGAACCACACCATCTATGCTGCCGAGATTCTTGAGGGCGAAGGTGCGTCTCCCGAGCTCATTCGCGCCATCCAGACGCACACGTCGGACTTCAACACCTCGCTGCCCAAACCCGAGCTGCAGATGGAAAAGATCCTGTTTGCCTGCGATGAGCTCACCGGCCTGATCGGCGCTGCAGTCATCATGCGCCCGAGCAAGAGCGTTATGGACTTTACGACCAAGTCGCTCAAGAAGAAGTTCAAGGACAAGCGCTTTGCCGCCGGCTGCTCGCGCGACGTGATTTCGCAGGGCGCCGAGATGTTGGGCTGGGAGCTCCCCGAGCTCTTTGACCGCACCATCGCGGCCATGCAGTCCTTCGCCCCCGACCGCGATACCTTCCAGGCCTAACCGCCCACGCCACCTAAAACCGCCACAAAGGGGACAGGCACCTTTGTGGTGGTTTTTGTTTGCGCGGGCGTTAGGGGCGGACCTGGCCGGTGCCTCGGAGCTTGTATTTGTAGGTGGTGAGGGCCTCGGCGGCAAAGGGGCCACGGGCGTGGAGCTTTTGGGTCGAGATGCCGATCTCGGCGCCCAGGCCAAACTCGCCGCCGTCGGTAAAGCGCGTGCTGGCGTTGGCGTACACGGCCGAGGCATCGACCGCGTCCAGGAAGCGCTCGCAAGCATCCGTATCCTCGGCAACGATGGCCTCGGAGTGCATCGTGCCGTAGCGATTGATGTGTGCGATGGCCTCGTCCTCGTTTGCCACGACCTTCACGCTCATCTCGAGCGCCAGGTACTCGCGACCCCAGTCCTCCTCAGTCGCGGCGACGTAGTCATCGCCCTCCACAAAGCCGGCATCGGCGCACGCGGCGCACGTGGCCTCGTCGCCGTGAATGAGCACGCCGTGGTCGTGCAGCACGGCAACGACCGCGGGCAAAAACACATTGGCCACAGCATGGTCGACCAGCAGCGACTCGGCGGCATTGCACACGCCTACACGCTGGGTCTTGGCATTAACGATAATATTGAGCGCTTTATCGAAGTCGGCGGATTCATGCACGTAGATGTGGCAGTTACCCGTGCCCGTCTCGATCACCGGAACGAGCGACTCGCGCACGCAGCGCTGGATCAGGCCCGCACCGCCACGCGGAATGAGCACATCGACGACGCCGCGGAGCTTCATGAGCTCGCCGGTGGCCTCGCGGTCGGTAGACTCGATCATCGACACGGCCTCGCGCGGGAAGCCCTTGGCCTCGAGCGCATCGGCCAGCAGCTCAGAAATCATGGCACACGAGTGATAGGCCAGCGAGCCGCCGCGCAGAATGCAGGCGTTGCCGGTGCGGATGCAGATGCCCGCGGCGTCGGCCGTCACGTTGGGGCGCGCCTCGTACACCATGGCGACCAGGCCCAACGGCACGCTCACGCGGGTGAGGTCCACGCCGCTTGCGAGCACGCGGTGGTCGAGCACGCGGCCGACAGGATCGGGCAGCTCGGCGAGCTTCTCCAGGCCGGCGGCCATACCCTCGACGCGCTCGGGCGTCAGCAGCAGACGGTCGAGGAGCCCCGCCGAGGTCCCCGCATCGCGCGCGGCGGACATATCGAGCTCGTTGGCGGCGACGATGGAGTCGACACCGTTGCGCAGTGCTGCGGCCATGGCGCGCACGGCCTCCTGGCGCTGCTCGTCGCTCGCCGTGGCAAGCGAGGCCGACGCTGCCTTAGCGGCAACGGCAAGATCGTGGACATACGTGGCCATATCGACCGACATGGGCGGCCCTTTCTCCTAGAAGTTTGCAACCATGGTAGCCGATTTGCGCATGGCCTCGCCCGCGGCGGTAGAATTGGTCAACCCGAAACACCGCAACGAACGGAAGACTCACATGGCCCTCATCACTTCGTACCACGTCCCCGGCCTGTATGTCGAGGACCACAGCATCGACGTCCCCCTCGACTGGCGCGGCCTGGAGCCGATGCTCCTGGCCGTCGGCAGCACCATGCGCCGCGGCGCTATACCGACACCCATCGCCGGCGCGCCCGAGAGCATCAAGCTCTTCTACCGCGTGGTTTGCGCACCCGACCGCATCAACGACGACCTGCCGCTCCTTCTCTTTTTGCAGGGTGGCCCCGGTGGCGAGAGCCCGCGTCCGCTGTCGCCCACAAGCGATGGCTGGATCGAAGAGGCCGTCAAGCATTTCCGCGTCGTGCTGCCCGACCAGCGCGGTACCGGGCGCAGCAGCTGTGTAGACGGGCGCACGATTGCCGCACTGGGCGAGCGCGCCGAGGCGGCAGGCTCCGATGCGGCCCGCTCGCAGGCGGACTTCCTCAAGCGTCACCTCGCCAGCTCCATCGTGCGCGATTTTGAGTACCTGCGCCTGGTGGGCTTTGGCGGCAAGCCCTGGGTCACACTCGGGCAGAGCTACGGCGGCTTTTTGACGTTGAGCTATCTGTCGCTCTTCCCCGAGGGCGTGGCGGCAAGCTTTACCTGCGGCGGCATTCCGCACGTGCCGGCGAGCGCCAGCGAGGTCTACGCGCACACCTTCCCGCGCATGGCCGCCAAGACGCAGCAGTATTACGACCGTTACCCCGCCGATGTCGAGCGCGTGGCAGCCCTGGCCGATGCGCTCGAGGCTCAGAAGCCCGTACTGCCCGACGGCTCGCCAATGACGGTCGAGCGCCTACAGCTCATGGGCAGCGACTTTGGCATGAAGCCGAGCTTTGAGCGCATGCATTGGATTATCGATCACGCGTTTGTTACAGGCGACGGTACGCTGAGCTGCGGCTCCTCGGTATCCGACAGCTTTTTGATGCGCGCCTTCGAGCGCACCAACACGCGCACGAATCCGCTGTACTGGACGCTGCAGGAGTTCATATACGCCGACGGTGACACTATGCCCATTGGCTGGGCCGCAGCTGAAGAGAAGGCACACCACGCCGAGTTCGACACCCTCGCGCGCCCGCTCATGTTTACCGGCGAGGCCATGTTCCCGTGGATGTTCGAGCAGATGCCCGAGCTCAAGCCCTTCAAGCCCGCCATGGACCTGCTGATGGAAGACACCAGCTGGGACAAGATCTATGACCCGCAGCGCCTGGCCTGCAACGAGGTGCCGCTCCAGGCCGCGGTGTACTTCGATGACATGTACGTCGATTCGAGTCTGCAGCTCGACACGCTCAGCCGCGTGGGCAACTCGCACGCCTGGGTAACCAACGAGTTCGAGCACGACGGCCTGCACGGCAGTGTGGTATTCAAGCACCTCTTCGACGAGTCCCTCAACCGCGGAGACCTGCGCCGAATCTTCTAGCAAAGGAGTGTCCCCACCTGCCGGCACAATAGAAACGTCCCCAAGTGCCGGAAAAGGAGAGGCAGCACTGCTGGCAAAACGAGCCGCAGCGCTGCCTCTCTTTATGCAAACACTATCAAGTTGTCCCTATGGATTGCGGGCTTCTCGGCTAGGTCTGCCAGTAGACGGTTGCCGGCAATCTGGTCCTGGCGGCGGCCGGCGGCAAGCTCCAGCACGTCCGAATCGGCCTCGGCGATACCGCGGGCGACAACCATGCCGCTCGGGTCGCACACGTCGAGCACATCGCCCTCGGCAAACTGGCCATCGACCTCGCGAATACCCACCGCGAGCAGCGACGATCCGCGGCTGACCAGCGCCTTCGCGGCGCCGTCATCGACCGTCACCGAGCCGTGCGCCTTGTCGCCCAGTGCAATCCACAACTTGCGCGGCGCAATGTCCAGGCGCTCCGCCGGCGGATCGAACAGCGTACCCACGCTCTCGCCGCGGGCCAGACGCACGAGCGCATCGGGCTCCTCGCCCGAGCAAATCACGCTTTGAATGCCCGCCGTCATGAGAATGCGGCTCGCGCGAATCTTGGTGATCATGCCGCCCGTACCCACCGATGTGGAAGAATCGCCCGCCGAGGCGATAATCTTGGCATCGATCTTATGCACGACCGGGATAAACTCGGCCGTCGGATCCTCATGCGGATTGGCGGTGTAGAGGCCATCGATGTCCGAGAGCGTCACGCACAGATCGGCAGAAACCAGGCAGCTCACAAGCGCCGCCAGCGTGTCGTTGTCGCCAAACTTGATCTCATCGACGGTGACGGTATCGTTCTCGTTGACGACCGGCACCACGCCGAGCTCCACCAGGCGAAGCAGGGCGTCGCGCGCGTGCAGGTAGGACGTGCGGCGCGCCGTGTCGTGACGCGTGAGCAGCACGAGCGAGGTGAGCAGGTCGCGCGCATGGAACTCCTCGTCGTAGGCCGACGAGATGATGCACTGACCGGCCGAGGCGCAGGCCTGCAGGCTCGGCAGGTCGCCGACCGGCTTACGGTCGAAGCCCAGCACGGGATAGCCGCAGGCAATGGCGCCCGAGCTCACCACGATCAGGCGCCAGCCAAGCTCGCGCAGCGCTGCGGCCTGGTCGGCAAGCCCGCCGATAAAGGCGCGGTTGACCTTGCCGTCGGCGCCCACCACCGTGGACGAACCGATCTTTACCACCATCGTTTTATAAGAAGTCGTCATACGTCAAACCAATCAACTGTTCAGCGAACGGCCGAGCCGGCGGCCAGGGAAGCGTGACTCGCCCCTACCGCCCAAGGAATTAGTGAGCCCAGGGAAAGGCAGAGGCCGCGGCCATGTTCTTACGCACGAGCTCGTCGCGCACCTGAGCCAGGCCCTGCTCCATACCCACCACATAGGTCTGCGGGTACAGGAAGCGCTTGAAAGCTGCGTCCAGATGGTCGAGCGCCCAAGCACAGCGCTCGCGCGCGTCCTGGATGCTCTCACGCGGAGCCACCGCACTGCCATCGCGCACGATCGGCACCAGCAGCTCGCGATACTCGAGTTCGGACACGTCGGTCACCAGGGCGGCATCGTTCACGGCCACAAGGGTATTGCCGCGCGCGGCGCCCTCCCCCGCCAGATGGTCCTCGTCGTAGATCATGTCGCAGACCGGGCCGCCAAAGCCGTCGTAATAACGGCGCACGCGTTGCACACCCGGGATCGTGCGCTTGTATGGCTGCTCAGAGAGCTTGACCACCGGCGTCCATGGATCTGCCTCGCTCGCACGGCGGGCGGAAAGCTTGTACACGCCGCCCAGCGCCGGCTGGTCATAGCAGGTCGCAAGCTTGGTACCCACGCCAAAGCTGTCGATGGGCGCGCCCTGGTCGAGCAGCGACTGAATCGTGTACTCATCCAAATCGTTAGAAACCGAGATCCCCACATAGGGCAGGCCCTCGGCATCAAAACGGCCGCGCACATACTTAGAGAGCTTGGCGAGGTCACCGGAGTCGATGCGAATGGCCGACAGGCGCTCGCCCACCGCTTCCATCTCCTTGGCAACCGTAATGGCATGTTCACAGCCCTCGCGCACGTCATAGGTGTCGATGAGCAGCGTACAGTTCTTGGGGCTCGACTTGGCAAAGGCGCGGAAGGCCTCGAGCTCGGAATCGAAGCTCATCACCCAGCTGTGCGCATGCGTGCCAAAGACGGGAATACCGTAGCGGCGGCCGGCGAGCACATTGGACGTAGAGGAGCAGCCGGCAACGTAGCTCGCGCGCGCGACGGCCAAGCCGCCATCGGGACCCTGAGCGCGGCGCAGGCCAAACTCGGCAACGGGACGGCCGTCCGCCGCCAGCACCACGCGCGCCGTCTTGGTGGCGACAAGCGTCTGGAACCCAACGATGTTGAGCAGCGCCGTCTCAAGCAGCTGGCACTCCAGCGCGGGGCCGGTGACGCGAACCATGGGCTCGCGCGGAAAGACGAGCTCGCCCTCGGGCACGGCGTCGATGTTTACATGCGCACGAAAATCGCGCAGGTAGTCGAGGAATCCAGGCTTGAACATCGCGCCGCCGGCCGGGGCCTGGAGCGAGGCGAGGTAGTCGATGTCCTCGGGCGTAAAGCGCAGATTCTCGACCAGCTCGGGCAGTTCGGCGGTGCCGCACATGACGGCATAGGCGCTGCCAAAAGGATGGTCGCGGTAAAACGCGGTAAAACAACCCTGCTCATTGGCCTTGCCGCTCTCCCACAGGCCCTGGGCCATAGTGAGCTCGTACAGATCGGTGAGCATTGCAATGTCGGTGGGATGCGAGATGTCGGTCAAAGCCATGGGGCGACCTTTCGGATGCGTTGTGCAGAGGTTGAGGGTTGGAAAAGGGCAGAGTGTTCGGGCATGGCACCCAGCGCGAATGGGCTAGAGCAGGCCCATGCTGGTCAGGATCGTGTAGCCCATAAAGATGACAAACGCAATGAGGGCAAGGACAATGATGATTTTTTGAGCCGGCGCCATGCCAGGGATCTCGTTCTCGCCCGTAGGCTCCTTGGAGGTAACCATGCGCTGGGCAAAGGTCATCTCGTCACGGCTCGGCTTGGGCTCGACGGACTTGGAACGAGCGACCTTTTTAGGCTGAGGTTTAGGTGCGGTGGGCGCGGGCTTCGCGGCGGCGGGCTTGGGCGCGGGGGCGACGTTCGCGGCGGCCTCCTCGGCCTTCGCACGCTCGGCACGCAGGGCGGCCAGCTCCTCACGCTCGCGGCGTGCCTCTTCCTGGGCCTCGCGACGAGCTTTCTCGGCGCGGAGCTCTTCCAACTCGGCGCGTTCCTCGGCAGACAGTGGTTGGGACTCAAGCTTGGCCATGGTACAGCCCTTTCTTTTAAAAAAAGCCGCCGACACAATGTCAGCGGCTTATCAAATCCAAGGGTGGAGACGAAGGGAGTCGAACCCTCGGCCTCTGCCATGCGACGGCAGCGCTCTCCCAACTGAGCTACGTCCCCAAGACAAGTTGATATTTTACCTACGGCTCGCCAACTGTCAACGCCCAATACCCAGTCTTTTTGGGACGCGGCTATTTTGACAACTTTTCGAGCAGGCGATCCTCTCGATGATTTTTTAATCCCCGTCCCAGAAAAATCATCGGCGAGCGCACTACTTTGCGCTGGTGAGGACGCCGGTGGTGTCGAACGCCGGGGTGAAGCTCTCGTCTACCGCTCCGCCTTCTTGCCAAAACATCGTCGTAAAGCCCAGGTCGTCGGCATGGTCGAGCACCTGCTCGTACTCCTCGCGCGTCACGGCGCGCGCCAGGTCGCCGCCTTGTTCGCGCATGAGGGCATTGGGCGTGTACTGGTTCATGACCGAGATCGGCACGTCGCCCACCGTCTGCCACACCAGGTCCAACACGCGGCACGAATCGTCCGCATGCCCCGGCAGCACCAGATGACGCACGATTATGCCGCGCTTCATGAGCCCGTCCCCGTCTACCAGCTCTCCCCCGCGGCGCTCAATTTCGCGCGCCATCTGGGCCAGACCCGACACAGCCACGCGCGGGTAGTCCTTAATATGAGAGAGTGACTGCGCAAGCGCCGCATTGGCATACTTAAAGTCGGTAAGCCACACGTCGACCAAATCGCCGAGCGCCGCCACGGCACTCGCACGCTCATAACCGCTCGTGTTGTAGACGATTGGAATGACCAGTCCGCGCTCCCGAGCTGCGGCAATCGCGGGCGGCAGCAGGTGAGCATAATGCGTCGCCGTCACCAGATTGATGTTATTGGCACCTTGGTCCTGCAGCTCCAGCATAATCTCGACCAGGCGCTCGGGCGAAATCTCAAGCCCGAAATTGCCCGTCGAGATCTCGTGGTTCTGGCAATAGATACATTTGAGCGAGCAGCCGCTAAAGAAGATCGTGCCCGAACCGGCCTCGCCCGAGATAGGCGGCTCCTCCCACATATGAAGCGCCGCGCGGGCCACCTTGAGCGTGTCATCGGCACCGCATACGCCGTGCGCACCCTCGTCGCGCACCGCACCGCAACGGCGCGGACACAAATGGCAGGCGGGCGAAAAAAGTTCGGTCAACGGCGTCGGCATAAAAACATGCTCCAAAACAACGATTCAGCAGCTCAAACGTAAAGGGACCAACCGCACAGACGGCTCGAGCCCAAGGCGCCGTAATCGTCCGACACGATTTTTGTAATGTCAAGACTGGAATCGATAAAGTGCCGCTTTATGATGTAGGTATTCCGCCCCCCGCGGAGCAACTGGGTGAACCGTCGCGTTTATTTAGGGAGCCCACACAGTCGTACCTAGTACAGGTATCCTTCGTTGTTAAGGACGCTGGAACAGTCGATGAGGGCACCCACCTGTTTTAGGTGGGTTCATTTTCGTAACGTGGGGGGTGGTTTTCTTTTGCCGAAAATCGCCATTACAGTCCATATGGATCCCCACCGGCATCCCAACAGTCCATCGACAACATCCCAATATCTGGTAAGCGCGTGATTATCGCTGCGTGCAATTCCATGCACCCCCCTTGGTCGAGTATCATGGTTCGGCTATGCCCTTTGCGCTTAGCAACCTTTGACCTTTTCCTTCGACGCTTGGCGGTTTTTAGATTCATGGCTTCATCCCCGAGCTACATACCGTATCTATGCGTGGCAGCGGCGGCCTTTATCACGACCTTCCTCACGGTGCCCCTGGTCAAGCGCCTGGCAATTAAGCTCGACGCCGTCGACTATCCTTCTAAGCGCCGCATCAACACCAAGCCCATCCCGCGTTTGGGCGGAACGGCGGTGTTTTTGGGCCTGGTCGTTGCCTGTATTGTGCAAATCCTAGGCACCTGGTACCTGGGTTGGCCGCCCGTTTTGGTGCCCCACCCCCGTCTGCACATCAGCTACCCCATACTTGCGCTTTCTTTTACCGTCATCTTTGCGACCGGCGCTATCGACGACGTCTTCCAGCTCAAGCCCAAGCAAAAGCTAGCCGGACAGGTCCTCGCCGCGCTTATCGCCTGTATCGGCGGCCTGCGGATCGGCGTCATCGTCAACCCGTTTGCCCCCGGCGAGATCATGCTCGGATGGCTCGCCTACCCCATCACCGTGATCTATCTGGTGGCATTCACCAACATCATTAACCTCATCGACGGCCTCGACGGCTTGGCCACGGGCATCTGCGGCATCGCCTCGTTCACCATGTTTTCGATGGCCGTTCTCTCGGGCCGTATCGACGCCGCTGCGCTCTCCATTGCGCTCTTTGGCGCCTGTCTGGCCTTTTTGCGCTACAACTTCAACCCCGCAAGCATCTTCTTGGGCGACTCGGGGTCGTTGCTTCTGGGCTTTGCACTGGGCTCCATCTCGCTGCTCAACGTGAGCCGCACCGCCGCACTCACCTCGCTTATCATCCCGCTCATCGTTGCCGGCGTGCCCATCATCGACACGTTTAGCGCCATCGTGCGCCGCAAGCGCGCGCACATTAGCATCGGGCAGGCCGACAAGGGCCACATCCACCACCGCCTGATCCAAGAGGGCTACAACCAAAAGCAGGCTGTGCTGCTCATCTATGCCTGGTGCATTATGCTTTCGGCCGGCGCCGCCGCGATCAACCAGGTCGAGGTGCCCATGCGCGTGCTCATCTTTACCGTGCTCGCCATTGGCTCGGCGGCCTTTGCCAAGCATCTACATCTGTTTGAGCCCGTGCTACGCCACCATTACAACAAGCGCACGCACGAGGACGAGCTCGTCACCCCCGACGACCCCGCCTTTAAGCAGGAGGAGCAGGCAGCAGAAGAACGCAAGGAGGAGCGCCACCACAGGCGCTAGGGTAAGCTGCCGAGGATGCGTCCAGACGCCGCCGGCCAAACGCGCAGCCACGCCGCGCCCATCGCACAAGCCGCCGCTCTCCCGCCCCTCGCCTACTTACGACCCGCCCCTCCAATAAACGCGTTATCATCTTGACCCATGAACATACGTTAGGAGCAATCATGCCAAACGAGAACAGCTACGAAGTCGCGCTGCAAAAGAGCAACGCCATTCGCGAGGGCCTGGCCAAAACGCCCGAGAAGTTCACCATGCTCACCGGCGACCGCCCCACCGGCCGTCTGCACCTGGGTCACTACTTCGGCACCCTCAAGGGCCGTGTTGAGCTGCAGAACATGGGCGCCAAGACCAACGTGCTCATCGCCGACTACCAAGTCATCACTGACCGCGACACGACCGAGCACATCCAGGACAACGTGTACAACATGGTCATGGACTACCTTGCCTGCGGCATCGACCCCGACAAGACCATGATCTACGCGCACTCCGCCGTGCCCGCCGCCAACCAGCTCATGCTGCCGTTCCTGTCGCTGGTCTCAGAGGCCGAGCTGGCGCGCAACCCCACGGTAAAGGCCGAGATGGAGGCCTCGGGCCACGAGCTCACCGGCCTTCTGCTCACCTACCCGGTGCACCAGGCCTGCGACATCCTGTTCTGCAAGGGCAACGTGGTGCCCGTCGGTCGCGACCAGCTGCCGCACATCGAGCTCACCCGCACCATCGCCCGCCGCTTTAACAACCGCTACGGCAAGGTGTTCCCCGAGGTCGACGCACTGCTGTCCGAGACCCCGCTGCTGCCGGGCCTGGACGGTCGCAAGATGAGCAAGAGCTACGGTAACGCCATCAACATCTCGATGACCGCCGAGGAGACGGCCAAGCGCATCAAGAAGAGCCAGACCGACTCCGAGCGCATGATCACGTTCGATCCCGAGAACCGCCCCGGCGTGTCCGGCCTGCTTTCAACCGCCGCCATCTGCACCGGCCGTTCCGAGGTCGAAATTGCCGAGGAGATTGGCATGGGCGGCTCCGGCCAGCTCAAGAAGTACGTGACCGAGGCCGTCAACGAGTACTTCGCGCCGATCCGCGAGCGTCGTCAGCGCTATGAGAACGATCTGGACTATGTGAAGGACGTGCTGCACGAGGGCAACCGTCGCGCCAACGAGATTGCCGAGCAGACCCTGGCCGAGGTTCAGGACGCCATGGGCATGGTGTACTAGGCAAAGCGCCTTCGCACAACATAGACGGTGAGACTGAATCCTCACCGAAACAGGAACAGGCCCGCTGGCAGATAGTTGCCAGCGGGCCTGTTCCCGAAGTACACCGTTGAATCGCACAGAGGGGAGGAATGCGAATCAAACTCAACAGGGCAGGCTTTTTCATCGCCTATTGCCTGCTCCGTTGCTGAAAACAATATAGTTCACCGTGGTTTACTTTGCTGCGACAAACCGCGCCGACATACCTTCTCCATAAGTTAACCTCGGTAAACCTGCCAAAACCACCACAAAGGGGATAGGCACCTTTGTGGTGGTTTAAGCCACGGCAGAGCCGCTAGAGCCCTGCAGGCCAGCGACAGGCGGCCAAGTCGACGTGCATGTCGTCCTTAAACGCCACACCCTCCCCTAGCAAAAGCTCACGTTGAGCATCGGGACCGCCAAAAGCAAAACCATCGCATATGCGGCCATCGGCAAACACCACGCGGTGACAGGGAATCTCGCCGGGGCGTGGATTGCCATGCAGGGCATACCCCACATACCGCGCACTTCGTGGACGTCCAGCAAGCAGCGCCACCTGACCATACGTGGCGACCATCCCCTCGGGAATCTGCTCGACCACCTCGTACACCCGCTCAAAAAAGCCCTCAGACGCCATTGCTCGCTCCCTTCCACCCGGAATAGCATAAACCACCACAAAGGTGCCTGTCCCCTTTGTGGTGGTTTTGGCAGGCGAACTAGTTAACGGGCTGGAAGAAGGCTACGGCTACGGCGCCGGGGCCTACATGGGTGCCGATGGTGGCGCCGATGGTGTGAACGGGCAGTTCGCCCTCGGTGTGGTCAGCGCACAGTGCCGCGCTGTCCTCGATATACTTCTTGAGCACCGCATCCGAAAGGCCCGTATAGCCGAGCGCCAGCGGCATGGAAAAGTCGATGCCGCCTGCCTTTTCGACCTTCTGGTTGAGCAGGTTACGGCCGTTCTTGGAACCGCGCGCCTTGCCCAGCTGCACGATCAGACCGTCCTCGGCAGCCACGACCGGCTTCACGTTGAGCAGCGTGCCCACAGCGCCCGCCGCAGCAGACAGGCGGCCGCCGCGCACCAGGTACTCCAGCGTCTCGAGCAGGCCGATGACGACCACGCGGTCGCGCACGGCCTCGACAGCATCCGCGATCTCAGCCGCGCCGCGGCCCTCGTCCACCAAGCGCAGGGCATACTCGACCAGCACGCGCTCGCCCAGGGTAACGTTATTGCTATCCACCACGTACACATCGCCGCCCGGGGCCTCGGCAAGTGCGGTGCGGGCACTCTGATTGGTGCCCGAAAGCTTAGCGCCCACGGTAATAATCACAGCCTCATCGCCGGCCTCACGCGCCTCGGCAATCGCCTGCGAAAACGCGTACGGGTTGACCTGGCCGGTCTTGGGCAGCTCATCGCGCTCCACGAGCATCTCGTAAAAGCGCTGGTGATCGATGTCGACGCCATCCATGTACACATCGGTGCCAAAGGTGACGGACAGCGGCAGAACATGCAGAGCGGGGTGCTCAGCCGGCGACATATCGCTTGCGGAATCGGTAATAATGCGGACGGACATAACGAATCCTTTCTTGCGCAGGTCCCGCGCGGGGAATTTTGACAGCAATGCCCCGGCACGGCATACGCGCTCAAACGGGACTATGCAGTTTTTAATGGGAAGCAAATGCCTTGGCGGCCTTAGATCTCACGCAGGGTGTTGAGAATCGTACGCAGCGACGCATACATCTGCTCGCGCTGCTCCACACCCATAGCCTTACCGGTGGTGTCGAGCACCTCGCGAATGATGCGGTCCGCCTCGCTCATGCTCTCGCCGCCCAGAGCGGTCAGGCGCACCGGGGCACGATACTTAACGGCCGCATCACCCGAGTCGTCGACCTCGACGTAGCCGCCCTCCTCCAGATGCGCGAGCGTGCGCGAGACGGCGGCACGGGTCACGCCTGCCATGCGAGCCAGGTCAGCGCCAGTCAGGCCGTCCTTGCTGCGCTCAAGATAGTACAGGCACATAACGTCGGAGCCCTTGAGGCCCAGCCTTGCGCCCTCGGATGTCTTAATGCGCTGGATCTCCTTGTAGAGCCCGCTGATCAGTCCGACAAAGTCCTCGAAACGTGTCTCGTCGTTCTGCTGCATGGGAGACGACCGCCTTTCGCTTACATGATGCTAACGGGTAAACATCTTAGCCGCACGAGGCAACACCCATACCCAAATATCCCATTTGTTAACCCATCAACATAAAAACCACCACAAAGGGGACAGGCACCTTTGTAGTGGTTTTGACCGGCGAACATGATCCGCAGGCGTCGTTACAGTTCCACGCAGGGATTGTCGCGGGTCACAAGCGTCTTAACGACAACCGTCGCTCCCAGATAGCGCTCGAGCAACTCGGCGAGACGATCAACGGTAGCCTGGCAATCCCCCATCCGCTCGGGCTCCACGCACTCAATCGCCAGGAATGCATCGGCCGAATCGTCGGACAGCGCCGTGCGAACGCCATCGCGCCAGTTCCAGCAGCGGCATACGGCGCCCGCATCATCGATGTAGGCGAGCTCGCCGGGCAGCGTCGGGTCATCCGTTTCCTCGCCAAGTGGCAGGAACGCATCGCCGCCGTCAGTCACCTTCAAGCAAAGATCCCCCTCAATCGCATGCAGGTCCTCGCCGCCAACGGGCAGCGCGTAGGTCAGCGACACCGTGTTGTAGATGTCCACCGCGGGCGTAATGTGGCCCACCGGTTTGCCCTTGAGCACGCGCTTGAGCAGGTTCTCAATTGAGCAACGCGCGCCCTTTTTGGTCTTGAACAGCCGATAAGCCTCACGCCATGCCTTAACCGGCGCATTCTCGCTGATGGTATCACTCGTCAGGTGACGCTCCGCATCGATATTGGCGCGGTCGAGCAACGCGGCAATCGCATCAACGTCCTCTTGAGGAATCTGAGCCGCGGGCTTCATGCCCTTTACGACCACAACACCGACAGCCGCCTGCGGAAATAGCTCCCAAAACGAATCCTCGGCAATAAAGCTCTTCATGCGCTCTCCCTTCATAGCATGCGCCCGAGCCCGGGTGCCTAAACAAAAAGCGCCCTTACGACGGCCACCTTCAAAGTCCTACGGTGCCGCCACAAGAGCGCTTACGCTGCCCCCATCCGGAGAAGGGAGCGATATGTCAGGCGTATTGTAACCCGAGTCATCCGCGCAAGTAAAACCACCACAAAGGTGTCCCCTTTATGGTGGTTTTGGGTCTGAAGCAACGTTAGTGTCGGAGTCCCAGCAGGCCGCGGCCGCGATGACGGGCGTCGGCGTGCGCCTGAGCGTGCGGACCGGCGGCCTTGACGGACTCGGGCAGGTGCGAGTACTTCTTCTCGAAGTTCTCCTCGAACATCACCGCCAGATTGTGCGCGGCCTCGTCATAGCGCGCGGTGCTCTGCCAGTACTGGCGCGGCACCAGGATGCCGTCAGGCACACCGTGGCACGTCGTGGGAATGTCGACGTTAAAGATATCGTCGTGGACGAACTCGCTGTCCTCGATGGTGCCGTCGAGGGCGCGCGCGACCAGGGCGCGCGTGTAGGCCAGCTCAATGCGATGGCCAACGCCGTAGCCGCCGCCGATCCAGCCGGTGTTGACAAGGTACACACGCGTGCGGCCGTCGGCGATGCGCTCACCGAGCATCTTAGCGTAGACCATGGGGTCGAGCGGCATAAACGGCTCGCCGAACAGCGAAGAGAACGTGGGCGTGGGCTCGGTGACGCCGACCTCGGTGCCGGGGATCTTGGCCGTAAAGCCCGTCACAAAGTGATACATGGCGGCGTCGGCCGTCAGGCGCGAGATGGGCGGCAGCACGCCAAAGGCATCGCAGGTCAGGAAGAGCACGACGCTTGGAGTGGTGCCCATGCCCTTGGTCCACGCGTTGGGAATGTGCTCCACAGGGTATGCCACGCGCGTGTTGTGCGTGATCGAGATGTCGTCGTAGTTGGGCTTGCGGTTCTCGTCGAGCACCACGTTTTCGCAGATCGCGCCAAAGCGGACAGCGTTGAAGATCTCGGGCTCGTGGAACGCGTCCAGGCCCTCGCATTTGGCGTAGCAGCCACCTTCGATGTTGAAGATGCCCATGTCGGACCAACCGTGCTCGTCGTCGCCGATCAGTAGGCGCGTGGGGTTGGCCGAAAGCGTGGTCTTGCCCGTGCCCGAAAGGCCAAAGAACACGGCGGTCTCGTGCGTGACGGGATCCATGCTGGCCGAGCAGTGCATGGGCAGCACGTCGTCCTCGACGGGCAGCAGGTAATTCATGACGCTGAAGATGGACTTTTTGATTTCGCCGGAGTAGCCGGTGCCGGCGACCAGAATCACGCGTTCCTGGAAGTTGATGACCACGGCAGCGCTGGAGTTGAGGCCCTTGATGGCAGGGTCGCACTGGTAACCGGGCGCTGCGAGTACGCAGAAGTCGGGCTCGCCGGTGCGCGCGATTTCGCGGGCGAGCGGACGGGCGAGCATCTGCTTAATAAAGAGTGCCTGGCTGGCACGCTCGCAGGCAACGAGCAGTCGACGCGTGTGGTTGCGGTCGGCGCCTGCCATGCCACGGGTGACGAACACGTCGCGCTCGTTGAGATAGTCGACGATGCCGGCCTTGATGGCCTCATAGCTCTCGACGGACAGCGGGCGGTTGACGGCGCCCCAGGCAATCTTGTCGTGGACATCGGGGGTGTCGACGATAAAGCGGTCATTGGGGGAACGGCCGGTACGCTCCCCCGTCTCGATCACCAGCGCGCCGTTGGATGCCATGCGGCCTTCTTCGCGGCGGATAGCGTGCTCGACGAGCTCCGCGGCGGGTAGATCGACCAGCAGACGGGGCTGATTCTCGGCGGGATCTTCGACCAGCGTAATACCAAAGTTGGACAAAACATCTGCAGGGGTAACACCAGGCATGGGGCCTCCTTTAAAAACGCGACACGAGGACACGACGCGCACTTTACTCACGTAAAGCCCGTTGTACCCGATATGCAAAAACGTTTTTGCGGCAAGGGCGGCAAGCCCGCCCAACGGTCAAAAATCGCAGGCAAGCGGCCTAGTCATTGGGGACGTTTTTAAACGACTAATCGTTGGGGACACTCTTGAACAGGCAACAACCAAGGAGCGTCCCCGGATACCGGCACTCGGGGACGTTCCTAAAGTGCCGGCACATAAGGAACGTCCCCAAGTGCCGGCTACTGAATGGCGCCGCCGAAATTATCGAACAACCTGTTCAAAAACACGAACGAACACCGTCGCGTCTATACTAGAGCGCAGCAATAGAAAGGACTCCGCTTTGAGCATCACGCCCATCGATAGCATTCGCCGCGCCATCGCCCGCCGCAATGGCGTCGCCGACCCCACCGTATCGGACGGGGCGCACGGGCAGGGCGGACGCATCGAGAACGGCCTGTTCCCCGCATCGCACACCGCCGAGGAGCTCGCACGAATCCAAGAGCTAAGCCAGCGTAACGCCGGCGGTCCCGACAGCAGCCAGGCCACACGCCGTCGCCGCGAGCGCGATCGCCAGCCCGGCCCCATCCACCGCATGGTCAATGCCTGGTGGAACCGCCTGCTCGGAGCCGTCTACGGCGGCGGCTTCTCCACGCAAGAAGCCGAGTACGAAGATCACGCCACCCGTCGCGACTACCTTTGGAATACCCTGGGCACCGCCGTATGGGGCATGGCGTTTCCGTTGCTCACCATTGTGTCGACGCAGCTCGTGGGGGCCGAGGAAGCTGGCAAGTTCTCCATCGCCTTTGTCACCGGCACGCTCATCATGATCGCGTGCAACTATGGCGTGCGCAACTTTCAGGTCTCGGACATCGACGAAACGACGTCCTTTGCCTCTTACCAGCTCAACCGCTGGCTTTGCGGAGCGCTCGCGCTGGCATGCGGCCTGGTATACAGCAGCGCCCGCGGCTACGATGCGCAGATGGCCACAATCGGCCTGGGCGTCTACCTGTATAAGGTGATCGACGGCATTGCCGACGTGTACGAGGGCCGCCTGCAGCAGGCCGACAAACTCTACCTGGCCGGCATGAGCCAAACGCTACGATCCGTCGGCGTCATCGCGGTCTTTAGCGTGGCACTGTTCCTCACGCGCAGCATGCCCATCGCCGCCATGGCCATGGGTGTCACCGCCATCGCCTCGCTCGTGCTGGTCACCGCGCCGCTCGCCCTGCTCGAAACCGAAAAATCGCGCCGCGTGAGCCTGCGCGAGGTCGGTCACCTGTTTATCCAGTGCGCCCCGCTTTTTGGCGCGCTGTTCCTGTTCAACCTTATCGAGAGCATGCCCAAGTTCGTGATGGAAGGCACGCTGGCCTACAAGTATCAGCTGTACTTTAATGCCCTGTTCTTTCCAGCGCAGGCCATTTTGTTGAGCATCGGATTTGTCTATAAACCGCAGCTTCTGCGTCTGTCGAGCATTTGGGCTAATCCTCGCAAGCGTCGTCGCTTTGACCTGATTATTGTTGCCGTTATGGCGCTGATCGTGGTCATCACCGGCGTGTGCGCCGCATTTATGGCAGGTCCCGGTATTCCCCTCATGAGCTTTATGTACGGCCTCAGCTTTGAACGCTACCGTACGCTGGCGCTGCTGATGGTCGTCGCCGGCGGCGTCACCGCGGCCATCGACTTTATCTACGCCATCATCACGGTGCTGCGCCACGCTGGAGACGTCACCAAGATCTACCTGATCTGCTTCGCCGTAAGCGTGGTGCTGCCGGTGATCCTGATTAAGCTACTGGGTCTGATGGGCGCTGTGGTGAGCTACCTAGCCATCATGGCCCTACTCCTGGTGCTGCTGATTATCGAATACGCCCACATCCGCCAACGCATCGAGCGCGACCGCAACCCGTACGGCGCCTAATTGGCGCAATGGGGGTCTCGTTGCGGACGATTTGCGACACGCAAAACTAAGTGAGTAGACTTTTGCCGAATCCCTGACCACACCGGCAAAACACAAGTCAGTGACCTGCGGTTTTGTTGAGGCAAATTTGCCGGCTGCTCGGCATTTCCAAAAAAGTCTACTCACTTAGCCAGCGGGCAGCCAAAAAAGAACCGTCGCAACGTCGTTTGACTCCGTTGCGACGGTTTTTCGAGCATTTTCGCACTGCCGAGGACGCAGACGCTCCTCATTTCTCGCGCTTACCGAGCAAGAAGGCGCTATTCTCCGAAAGTAGTCAAAAAAGCTCCGTCCCAAATTAGCTACCCTTTGCACCGATTATTCGCCTGGGTTGATGTTCGCATAGAACTCGGCGCCGTCATCAAGGCGCAGGATACCGACGCGACCGAACTCGGAGCCGGTGGCGGCAGCGCAGTCGATGTCGATGCGATCGGGCACACCGGCGGCATCCTCGCCGCCCAGGCGCACGATCTGCCCGCGGCCCGACTCCTCATCGAGCCCCGCAAGACCACCGACCTCGCAATAACGCCCGAGCGACACCGTTGGCGTGTGACCGCTCACCACGACCGGACCCTTGCCCTCGGCAGAAAGCAGCCCGGTCGGCGCATCCCAATAGCCGTGACGAATCCACAGCAGGTCATCGGCCGACTGCACCGCGAGCATCTGCTGCAGCAGCTCGCGATCGGCACCCACCGCTCCAACGCCATCGGCACAATCGACGCCATGCTCAAGCAAAAACGCGCGCGCCGCCTTCATCTCGATTCCAGCATGTACCAGCAGATACGGGCGCTCCTCGGTCTCGGCCACCGCGTAGAGCGGCAGCGCGGCCATCCATCGCACGAGCTCCTCGTATGCGTCAAATTCCATGTCGTTGAGCTGCTCGCGCGTCGTCCAGCCACCGTTGATATCCCAGGTCTCGGCATCGAGCGGATCCTGGCCAATGATGGCATCGAGCATGATCTGCTCGTGATTACCCTTGAGCACGCGGGCGTTGGGCAGCGAGCGCACGAGCTTAATAACGCCGACCGGATCGGGCCCGCGATCGATCATGTCGCCCAACACGTACAGCGTGTCGTCGGACGTCAACGAAATCTTGGACAGGGCCTCGTCAAGCGCACGCACGTGCCCGTGAGCATCAGATGTCACATAGATCGCCATGGTACGCCTCTCCTTGCATTGCGGCCAAAGCCCGGCGCCGCAACTAAAACTTCAAGTTGAACTTAAACGTTACCCATTGTACTCCGTTGCAATAAAGCTGGAAAGGGTTTCCGAGCAGAGGCAAAGACGGCAGCCGTCTATGACGATATCGCGCACGCCCGCAATCCAACCCCATAAACCCACCATCTTTGGGTACAAATAACCGCAGACAACTAACCGTGCCACGCCAACCACCCAGGAGCGGACACCATCCATGAACCAGATCCTTCTTTTTATCGGCCTCGTCATCATTTTGTGCCTGACCATCAAACCCGTCGGCAAAAAGCTCCCCTTCCCCACCCTGCTTATCTTTATCGCGCTCGGCATGCTGCTGGGCGTCAACGGCCCGGCGCATATCGACTTTAGCGACTACGCACTCACCGAAACCGTCTGCAGCACGGCGCTGCTGTTCATCATGTTCTACGGCGGTTTTAACACCAACATCGACCGTGCCAAACCCGTCGCCGCGCCTGCGGTGCTGCTGAGCACGCTCGGCGTCGTCATCACTGCCGGCATTACCGGCGTGTTCGCGCACTTTGTACTGGGCTTCGACTGGATCGGCGGCCTGCTGCTGGGATCGGTCGTGGCGTCCACCGACGCGGCCAGCGTCTTTAGCGTGCTGCGCGAGCACAGCCTTTCGCTGAGGGGCGGCACCGACTCGCTGCTCGAGGTCGAATCGGGCTCCAACGACCCCGTCGCCTACATGCTCACCGCCGTGCTCGCCACACTCGCGGCCGGCGGCAATATCGACATTCCCGTGCTGCTGGCCAAGCAGATCATCCTGGGCGTGGGGCTGGGCCTTGCCATCGGCTGGATATCCAGCCGCCTGATTGAGCGCGCACACGCAACGGCCGAGGGCGCGCAGACTATCTTTTTGTTCGCCGTGGCGATCGTCGCCTACGCACTGCCGAGCTACCTGGGCGGCAACGGCTTTTTGGCCGTATACCTGGCAGGCATTGTGCTGGGCGCGAGCGACATCACCGGCAAGGTCGAGATGGCGCACTTCTTTGACACCCTTACCGAGATGGCCGAGATGACGATCTTCTTCTTGCTCGGCCTGCTCGTCACGCCCGCGCGCCTGCCGCAAATGCTGCTACCCGGCCTGGCGCTCATGGCGTTTATGCTCTTTGCGAGCCGCCCCATCGCCGTCGGTCTGCTGCTGGCGCCCTTTAAGACGAGCCCTCGCCAGGTTGCGCTCGTAAGCTGGGCGGGCTTGCGCGGCGCGGCTTCGGTCGTCTTTAGCCTCTTTGCTGTGGTGGCCGGCGTTCCCGGCGGACACGACCTATTTGACCTGGTGTTTGTGATTGCCGTATCGAGCATTGTGGTGCAGGGTTCGCTACTGCCGGCGGTGGCGAAGAAACTCGATATGATCGATGCGGCCGGCGACGTGCGCCGCACCTTTAACGACTACCGCGACGAGGACGGCATGTCGTTTGTAAAGCTCAAGGTGGGCGCTGGCCATCCGTTTGCCGGGCGCTCGCTCGCCGATATTGGCAGCGCGACGGACATGCTCGTG
This sequence comes from uncultured Collinsella sp., assembly GCA_938039325.1. Classification (GTDB taxonomy): domain Bacteria; phylum Actinomycetota; class Coriobacteriia; order Coriobacteriales; family Coriobacteriaceae; genus Collinsella. Next base: position 86,359 of record CALHUX010000011.1, read on the forward strand.
GTCTTGGTGCTGCGCGACGGGGCGCACCCGGTACTGCCCAACGGCGATACCGTCATCGAGGAAGGCGACCTTCTGGTGATGGCAGCCCCAACGTTCGAAGAGCGTGCCGAGGTTACGCTGCGCGAGGTCACCGTGACGCCCCACGGTCGCCTGGCCGGTCAGCGCCTGCGCGACGTGCCGCAGGGCAAGCACCCGTTTATCGTGGTGATGCTCAAGCGCGAAGGCCAAACGATCATCCCCGACGGCGACACCCTCATATACGCCGGCGACGAAGCCGTCATCGCCACGCTCGCGTCGTAGCGGCCAGGGGTTAGCTAATTTGCGACGAAGAAATCAAGCGCCTAGAGAACCTCATGCCTTCGCTCGCAGATTTGGATTTGCCCGAGGAGTAAAGCACCCCTCCCCCATGTAACCATCCTGTAAATCATAGCGGCGCAGTCGAGTTTTACCGTGATGCGGTCGCGCCCGGCGCTCCACTGTGCTAAAGTATCCCGAACGTCCAAACGACTACGAGGGGGAACTAGAAGATGGCACGTGTGCACAACTTCTCAGCTGGCCCGGCCGCGCTGCCTACAAGCGTGCTCGCCGAGATCGCCGACGAGATGATGGACTACCGCGGTTGCGGCATGTCCGTGCTCGAGATGAGCCATCGATCTAGCATGTACCAGCAGATCATCGACGACGCCGAGGCAACTCTGCGCCGCCTGCTGAGCATCCCCGACAACTACCGTGTCCTGTTTTTGCAGGGCGGTGCCACACTGCAGTTTGCGGGCATCCCCATGAACCTCATGCGCCGCGGCCGCGCCGGCTACGTCGTGACCGGCAACTTTGCCAACAAGGCGTACAAGGAGGCCGCAAAATACGGCGAGACTGTGCTGCTCGCGAGCTCCGAGGACACCAATTTCGACCGCATACCCACCATGGCCGACATCAACGCGCGCATTGCCGCCGAGGCCGCGGACGACGGGCTCGACTACGTCTACATCTGCCAGAACAACACCATCTTTGGCACCATGTACCACGAGCTGCCCGCTTGCGGCGACGTGCCGCTGGTCGCCGATGTCTCGAGCTGCTTTCTGTCGCAGCCGCTCGACGTTGAGCGCTACGGGCTCATCTACGCCGGCGCGCAGAAAAACGCCGGCGCCGCAGGCGTGACTGTGGTCATCGTGCGCGACGACCTGATCGCCGACGGCCCGGCCTTTGCGCAGACGCCGCAGTACATGGATCTTAAGACCGAGGCCGCCAAGGGCTCCATGCTCAACACGCCCAACACCTTTGGCATCTACGTGTGCGGCAAGGTATTCCGCTGGGTCGAGGAGACCGGCGGACTTGCTGCCATGGCCGAGCGCAACTGGGCCAAGGCCAACCTGCTCTACAACCTGCTCGAGAACAGCGAGCTGTTCCACGGCACCACGCAGGAGGGCAGCCGCTCCATCGCCAACGTCACGTTCCGTACCGGCGATGCCGACCTCGACGCCGCCTTTGTCGCAGGCGCGGCCGAGCACCAGATTCAAAACGTCAAGGGCCATCGCCTAGTGGGCGGCATGCGCGCCAGTGTCTACAACGCCGTAACCATGGAAGACGTGCGGGCACTGGCCTCGTACATGAAGGACTTCGAAGCGCAGCATAGTTTGAGCCCGCGATCTAACTAGCCCGCAACGCGCGGGCCGACCAGCCACTTCAAACCACCCTGCTTAGATCAAAACCTGCTAAGGAGTTTTTCCATGCGTAAGATTAAGACCATCGACGACATCACTAAAGACGGCAAAGTCGAGTTTGGCGAGGGCTACGAGTTTGTGGGCACCGCCGAGGAGGCCGACGCCATCCTGATGCGCTCGACCGACCTGCACGGCTACGAGCTGCCTGAGGGCATCCGCGCTATCGCCCGCTGCGGCGCCGGCGTCAACAACATTCCCGTCGAGGAATATGCCAAGAAGGGCGTCGTCGTCTTTAACTCCCCCGGCGCCAACAGCAATGCCGTTAAGGAGCTCGTCCTAGGCATGCTGGTGCTCTCGAGCCGCGGCGTGGTGCAATCGATGAACTGGGTGCGTGACAACGCCGACGACCCCGAGATTCAGGTCGATGCCGAAAAGGCCAAGAAGGCCTTTGTGGGCCGCGAGCTCAAGGGCAAGCGCATCGGCGTCATCGGCCTGGGCAATGTGGGCTCCAAGGTCGCCAACGCCTGTGTCGATCTGGGCATGGACGTCTACGGCTACGACCCGTTCATTTCCGTCGAGCACGCATGGGTGCTGAGTCGCGAGGTGCAGCGCGTGGGCACGCTCGAGGACCTCTGCCGCGGCTGCGACTACCTCACCGTGCACGTGCCCAGCAAGGCCGATACCATCGGCATGATCAGCACCGAGCAGATCGACCTGCTGGCGCCCGACGCCGTGCTCATCAACTACGCGCGCGAAACCATCATTGACGAGGACGCCGTCGACGCTGCCCTGCGCGCGGGCAAGCTCAGCTGGTTTAGCTGCGACTTTGCCACGCCCAAGACCGTCAAGATGCCCAACACGTTTATCACCACGCATTCGGGCGCCGGCACCGGCGAGGCCGAGGCCAACTGCGCCGACATGGCCATCAGCGAGCTCAAGGATTACCTGGAAAACGGCAACATCGCGCACAGCGTCAACTACCCCGCCTGCAGCATGGGCAAGGCGCGCGCCGCAAGCCGCATTGCCTGCCTGCATGCCAACGTGCCCAACATGATCGGCCAGATCACGGCCATTCTCGCCAAGGACAACGCCAACGTGCAGCGCATGACCAACGAGTCCGCTGGCGAGAACGCCTACACCATGTTCGACACCGATGAGCACCTGGACGGCAGCACGATCGAGGCACTTAAGCAAATTCCGTCGATGTATCGCGTGCGTGTGATCAAATAGCGCCGGTGCCAAGCCTGCCAGGCAGGCCATGAAGCCCATTCGGCCCCCGTTTTCACGAAACGGGGGCCGATTTTGTTGCTCCGGACGACTTTAAAATGATACCCAGAACAAGTTTTTTCAGATAATCGATAGTGAGGCTCAAGTCGCTAAGCACACCCGCTTTGATAAACAGCTTTATCAGGGACTTTAGTAGGTAAAAATCGATCTCTATGTGCCGAATGTAAGTTGACTGTCCATTTTCCGAAACAACTTATTCTAGATAGCATTTTTAAGGCCCCTCCAAGGCGAAATATAAGTCTTTTTGTGACCAAAACTCTAGTCCGCGCGACCGTTTTCCACCCGCGCGGCTACATTCCTGCCCAATCGATAAAAATCTCCTCACGAAGCCGCCGTTCGAGCTCCTGCTGTCGCGGCGTCTTGTCTTTCAGCGGCACATCGAGATAGGCCATGATGAGCTCCATCACCACGCGGAAGGCATCGGAGTCGGCCAGCTGACCATAGGTCATCAGAATGACGGGATATCCCATCGCTTGCAGCGCCGTCGTTCGATCGGAGTCCGAAATCTTGGATTCTATGGATCCGTGAATGGCTTTACCTTGGCATTCAACCAGACACTCTCTGCTGCCGTCCTTATTTGCCAGCAGGATATCGGCATAGCGCCTATCAAGCCCCGAAATCAGGCGGGCACTGCGCGTCAAGCGAATCTCGACGTTATTGGTAAGGCGCAGCCCTTCGCCGCCGCGCAACCTCGTAAGGCCAAACAGCATCGAAGCCTGGACCTCGAGCGGCGATGCCGCCACCCCCGTAATGCATTTCGCGGCACGCGTGAACGATTTAGCGCCGCGGAGCCCCGGGATCTTATCGACGTACTCGGTAAGTTCAGAGAGCTCAATCAAGGGAGGTCGTTTCCACAAGTCTGTTGGATTCCCCGAGGTATCCTTTACGTTTTCCCAGCCCGACCGTGCGTCACCCCACCGGCCCCCGTATGCCTGCTCAAGTGCCGACTTTACCTGAGGCGCAATCTTGCACACGGCAAAGGTGCCGCACATCTCATACATGCACATGATTAAACGCTCGTTTGAGACCGAGGAAGCAAGGGTCAGCAGGGTAAAGAGCGGGGACGCGACATCGAGGCCAAACTCTGTCTGTCGCATGGAATCAAACGGCCTCTCCCCGTTCCAAACATGCCTGACAATGCGATCGCCCTTGCGCCCGTAGACGCCCTGCGCCAACACGTGTAACGGGGTGCCCAGGAAATGCTTGACGAGCGGATGCTCACATAGGTGCTCCCTGCGCGGACCGTCCGCAGAATCGGGCAGGTCCGGCATTATTGCCAAGACCTGTGGAGGTATCCGGTGATACCGAAAGGCAGATATGTCGCACAGCATGTCGTCCATGAAGGGTACGTACCCACTGCTTCGTTTGTGAACCCGCTCAGACGGCGAGCGCGATGGCTCGGCCTGCGAACGGCAAATATCGCCACGCGCATGTCGCAGATCTCTCAGGAGACTTACAATCGGTTTGGAAAGCAGACTGATTGTGAGGTTGCATATGGTTGATGAGGACTTTGCCTGGCGGCTTACGCAGGAGCTCGTGCGGATCGACAGCTCAGACCCGGGCGCGTATGAGGACGAGATCGAGCACTTCATTAAGAGGCTCATTGAGCAGCAGCTGGCGCAGCTTGATAGTCCTGCGCTCGATGCCGTGCAGATTGAGGAGCTCGAAGTACTCCCCGGGCGCCGCAACCTTATGATTACCGTGCCGGCCGTAAGCGACGAGGCCCGACTCGTCTACATCTGTCACATGGATACCGTCACCCTGGGCGATGGCTGGGAGGCAGACACGCCGCCGCTCGGAGCGATCGTGCGCGACGATAAACTCTATGGTCGCGGCTCCTGCGATATGAAGAGTGGCCTGGCCTGCGCCATTGCCGCACTGGTCCATACGCTCGAGCGCGTGGCGGCGGATGGCACGCTGCCCCGCCGCGGCTTTTCACTCATCTGCTCAGTCGACGAGGAAGACTTTATGCGCGGCTCAGAGGCCGCGATCGATGCCGGCTGGGTCGGCTCGCGCGAATGGGTGCTGGACACCGAGCCCACCGACGGACAGATTCAGGTGGCGCACAAGGGTCGCACGTGGTTCGAGATCGAGATGACCGGCGTCACGGCGCATGCGAGCCAGCCTTGGAAGGGCGCAGACGCCGTCGCCGCCATGGCCGAGGCCGTCTGCGCGCTGCGCCGTGCGTTCGCGGCACTGCCCGTGCATGATGAGCTGGGACCATCGACCATCACGTTTGGACAGATCGAAGGTGGCTACCGTCCCTATGTCGTGCCCGACCATGCCAAGGTCTGGGTCGATATGCGCCTGACCCCGCCGACCGATACAGCCGCCGCGACGCGCATGGTAGAGCAGGCCATCGCCGGCGCCGAAGCCGCCGTTCCCGGTTGCCATGGCGCCTATGCCGTAACAGGCGACCGCCCCGCCATCGAGCGCGATCCGGTCTCTCCCCTTCTAGCTGCACTCAAGTGCGCAGCAGACGATGTAACGGGCACGGATACGACCGTCGGCTTCTTTACCGGCTACACCGACACTGCCGTCATTGCCGGCAAGACGGGTAACCGTAACTGCATGAGCTATGGCCCCGGGTCGCTCGCGCTCGCGCACAAGCCCAACGAATATGCGCCCCACGCCGATATCGTTCGTTGTCAGCAGGTGCTAATCGCGCTCGCCGATAACGTGCTCTGGGACGCGAGCAGCCAAGTTGGGGCATAATAAGCCGCGAACAAACCGACTCGTGCGTTAGGACCGCCCATGAAAGCACTTCCGTTTCCCTGCATCCGCCCGGCTCAGGACCGCGTGCTCGAGGCGCTGCCCGCAATGGGCAGCATCCTGAGCGGCAACGATGCTCTGCGTGGATCCATTGCCGATGGTCTGATGCTCAAGGACCCGGGTGCGGCGTATTACGTGTACGAATGCTCGGGCGAGCCGGGACGTGTGACGGGTGTCGTGGCGATCTGCCCGACGAGTGTACTTGCGGGCGACAAGGGCGATGCCAGCGCCGACGTGGCCGCCGCCGCGCGCGCGATCGCCGAGCTCAAGGTGCAGCCGCGCCCCGTGTCGCTCGCCTACGAGGCCTCGCCCGTCATGGATATCATCCTGGGCGCTGCCAAAGAGGGCGCCTCGCTCTACGCCGTCACCGATCCTGCGGGCATTACGCACCACGTGTGGGAGGTCAAGCGCGAGGACGCCGTCGGGGCCATCCGCGCTATGCTCGACCAAGCACCGGAGCCGGCACTGACCGACGACCCCGCCTACGCCGCCGCTCTGACCGGGGCGTCGCAGCTGCTGGCCGATGAGGCCCGTGCCGCCGGAACGTACACCGGCAAGGAGCCGTTCAACTTTACCGTTGCCGTGCTCTTCCCCGCCGCGCAGGTCAGCGGCGCCGCGCCGCAAGTTCCGACAGGTCTGCTCACGCACCAGGTCGCGCGGTTCTAGCAAGACCAGACCGCCCAGCACAAAAATCGGCAGCTCAACAAACAGGGGGGCGGAGATGCAGCAGGTACATGCATCTCCGCCCCTTTTGCATCGAGAAGTTATGCCGGCGACCCGTGCCGCCACGCTCGCGTTATCCGCGCTGCGGACCTGCAGTAACCACAAGCGGTTCAAGACCCAGCTCGCGCGCGTAATCCTCCTGCGTAAAAATCTCAATCAGCTCAAACGTACCGGCCTCGTCGTCAAACACGAAATGTAGCACCGAGCAGTTGCCCGGCACACGATCGCGCTCGTCGGCCGCCGCACCCTTCACGTGGTCCATGAACTCCTTGATGGCCGATCCGTGGCTCACCGCGAGGACGCACTCGTGGTCCGGGCGTCGCATAAGATCGGTCAACGTCGCCACCATGCGCTCGCGCACCTGCATCTGGCCCTCGCCGCCAAATTGACGATAGAAATCGCGCCACGGGCGCTCGGGCATGAGCATCACGCGCTCGGCCTCAAAGTCGCCAAAGAACCACTCACGCAGGCCGTCCAGGCGCTCGTACGCCAAGCCCGGCCACAAGTTGGCGATAGTCTGCTCGGTGCGATGAAGCGTGGAGGTGTAGGCATGATCGGGCTCAATGCCGCGCGCACGTAAAAACATGCCGGCGCGCGCCGCCTGGTCGCAACCCAACTGCGTAAGCGGCGAATCACTCCACCCCTGAATGATACGCTTAAGGTTGAATATCGTCTGTCCATGACGGACCAGATACAGATCTTTATTCATAGGGGTCCTTTCGTTCGTTACCAACCCAAGAGCGAAAACGCCCCGTCGCAATAGCCAAAATGAAGCACGGCACCGTTGTCGGGCAGCTCTCCCCCGCCAGTCACATACTCAAGAAACTCCTGGCAGGCTGAGCCATGGGAAACCGCCAGCACGCAGTCGTGCTGCGGCCTGGCCATGATGCGGGACAGCGCCGCGACCATGCGCGACTGAAGCTGCACTTCCGACTCGCCGCCAAAGGCCACCGGATAATCGCCCCAGGGCTGCGGCGGCATCTCGCGATTTGATGTGCCCTCCAGCGAGCCAAAATGCCACTCACGCAGGTCATCGACCAGCTCAATGGAACGGCCCTCGCCAACGATAAGCTCGGCCGTATGCCGCGCCCGGCCCAACGGCGAGGAATACACATGATCAAAGGCCACGCCACGCGCCGCAAACGCCGTACGCGCCGTCAGCGCCTGCTCGCGCCCGCGCGCCGTAAGCGGCGAATCGTGCCAGCCCTGCAAAATGCTCTGCACATTGAGCTCAGTCTGCCCATGCCGCACCAAATACAGATCTGCCACACACCCTCCCCTCGTACCACCACAAAGGGGACAGGAGCCTTTGTGGTGATTTTGCCGCCGGATTGCACCGCAACGACGCACAACTACAGCAGCACGTCGGCAAGCGGACGCTTGGGTACGTGGTGCACCTGCGCCTCGTCGCGCCAATAATTGATGGAGCCGTCGGGGTTGGAATCGATCGCATCGATCACCTGTGTCTCGGCCGGAACGCCAAACGCCATGATCAGTTTGAGCTCATACTTGTCGTTATTGAGCCCCATGGCTTCGATCGCGCGGGGCGTAAAGGCCTTGAACATGCAGGCTGCCACCTCGGGCGTGGCGCTGCGGGCGGCGAGCATCATCGTCTGCGCGGCAATGCCCGTGTCGACCTCGGTAATGGGAGCGGCAGGCTTGCCCGGAACGGCGCGCTCGGCCAGAATCGCGATATAGCCGGTCGGGCGCTCGCCCTCGGCAGGACCCGGCCAATCCTTAAACGCGCCGGCCCATGCAAGCTCATCAAATACACGCACGCAATCCTCGGCACCGCTCACCACATGAAAACGAAGACGCTGAGCATTGGCACCACACGGGGTCAGGTGCGCCAGCTCCGCCAGCTCAAGCAAAAACTCGCGCGGCACGCGCATAGACTCGTCAAAACGGCGGCACGTGCGGGCACGACGGACCAGCGCATCAAACGCGTCCAAGCCGAGCTTTTCGCAACCCTGCCCTGCCATCGATTCGACACTCGACGGTGCCTCGGGAACTGCTTCGTTCATAGGAACCCCCAATACAAGCCAATTGTCCTTAGGAAAATCTAACCTAAAACGTAGGCAATAACGAACAGGGCTGCAATGTTCTACACCTGTTGAATAGAAAATCGCGACGTGGGGAACAACGGGAACAATTCGGGACCTTTGGGTTACGTTTCGCCCTCCCCGACCCATACGCCAGCGCCTTTAGGCGATACTGGTTGTGACGATCAAGGCTTACGCCGCACGGAAAGGAGACATTATGGGCATCTTTAAGAACGATGACCAAAAATCGAGCCAGTTTGGATTTGACGAGAAAAGCATGGCGGGCAAAGCCGTCAAGGCCGTACGCTGGATCTACGCCATCACGGGCGTCTTAGCACTCATTGCTGGTATCGCGCTGCTTTTTGCACCTGCCAAGTCCCTCGTCTTTTTGACGACCGTCCTGGGTTTTTACTTTGTAATCACTGCTGCCATCAGACTGTTCACTGCCATTTTTGAGCCGCTGCTGCCCACCGGCTGGCGCGTGACGAGCATCATCTCCAACCTACTCATTATCTTGGGCGGCGTCATAATCCTGCGCAACCAGGCCTTCTCGACCGCGACGCTCACCACGATGGTGGTTATCGTGGCCGGCTTTGGCTGGATTGTCGAAGGTGTCATGTCCATTCTGGAGTCCGAGCTTTCGTCCAACCGCGCCCTCGCCATCCTGAGCGGCGCACTTTCCATCATCGCCGGCATGTTCGTGTTTATCTATCCGCTGTGGTCGGCCAAGATGCTCGTCATCTTTAGCGGCGCCGCGCTGCTGGTGTTTGGCGTAACGCTGATTGTTCGCGCTATTCAATTTGGCAAACTGGTGCACTAGATGCCGCGAACGCTCTTTATTGATGCCGACGCCTGCCCGGTCACGCGCGAGTCGATTGACTGCGCGCGGCGGGCGGGCGTCGCCGTTGTTATCGCCGGCAACAGCACGCAAAACCTGGAACGGCACATTCGCCGCGACGACCCGCGCGATGCCGAGCACGCGCGACGCGGCTTTTGGGTCACGACGCTCGACGTGAGCGTGGGCGCCGACAGCGCCGACTTTGCCATTGTCGAACGCCTGCAGGCGGGCGACGTGGTCGTGACGCAGGACATTGGCTTGGCGAGCATGGTGCTCGGGCGCGATGCCGCCGCTATCGGTGTGCGCGGGCGCGTCTACGACAAAGCAACCATCGACATGCAGCTGTTTATTCGCCACGAGGAAAAGAAGGTGCGCCGCGCCGGCGGACGCACTCGCGGGCCGGCGGCATTTACCAGCGAAGACCGCGCCCGCTTTAAACGCAACCTCACCGAGCTGCTGCGCTAACCAAGGTAGATTTTTGGGACATGTCCGGAAATCTACCTTTTTGTTTTGGCGGCGGGGAATGCCCTGGTCACAGGAGTAGATCGTAAGACATGTCCCAATAATCTTCTTAAAGGCCAACGGCGGAGAGGATGAGGCCCCAGCCAGCGCCGATGACGTACATCATGATCAGGAACACGGCATTTTCGCGGGCGCTGCGGTTGGTGCGGAACAGCACCAGATAACCCACGCCGGCGGAAATGAGCGTGCCGGCGAGCATCGGGGCCAGCTGCAGCGCGCCTTCCAGGTACAGTTGCGTGATGACGACGCTGGCCGAGCAGTTGGGGATCAGGCCGACGAGTGCCGAGCCCAGGACCGCAAGCGTCTCGTTGCCGCGCAGGAACTGCTCGATTGCGGACTCGCCGAACGTCTCGAGCACGGCAACCAGAATCAGCGTCACCAGGAAAATGAATACCGATACCTGCACGGTGTGGGAGATGGCGCTGCGGATAATCGACAGGACAGGCGTCCCTTCGTGGGAATGGGAGTGATCGTGACCATCATGGTGTTCATATTCGCCCTCATGACCGTGATCGTGGCCTTGTCCGTGTTCGTGCTCGTCTTCGTCTTCATCGCAACCGCAATGGTCGCGCTCGCATAACTCGTGGATGTGGTCGGCGCCCACGCCCGCCTCGGCCACCTCGTCGATGATGTCACCGCCAGTGTGGTCGTCGTGCGCACAGTTCACATGGGCCGGGTTGGCCGCGGTTCCCAGCACGGTACGGCGAATCGCCGCATGCGCGCGAGCGTTACGACGCAGGCCGCGAATGGCGGCATCCACGATAAAGCCCGTAACCAGCGCGATCAGTGCCTTCGAAGCCAAAAGCATCGCCATGGTCTGCACGGGAACCTGCTCGGCAAGCAACAGCGGCAGCATCTCGTCTGAGGTCGAGAGGAAAACCGCAACCAGCGTGCCCAGCGTCACGACGCGACCGGCGTACAGCGTCGCCGCCATGGCCGAAAACCCGCACTGTGGCACCATGCCCAACAACGATCCGACAACCGGACCCGCGGCGCCGGCACGCTTGATAGCGCCGTTGACGCGGTCGCCCGCAACGTGCTCAAGCGTCTCGAGGGCAAGATACGTCACCAACAAAAACGGCACCAGGGACAGCGTGTCCTTGCCAGCGTCGAGCAGAATATCAATCAGTAAATCCATGACGGATGGAACCTTTCGTGTCTTTCGGCAACATTGTAAAAGTCCTAGCGGTCAACTAGGGTATTGTAGTTGTCCCGGGCGCGGTGCCAATAGTTGCCCATGGTAAACTATCATCTCGCCACAACTCAGTAACCCCGAGCCGCGCGACGCGGCCCGTCCAAGGAGCAGCATATGAACGTATCGCAAGCACTCGAATACGAGCGCCAGCCGTTTATCCCCATGTTTATCTACGGCGACCACGGCGCCATGGAGTCCGAGCGCCAGAAGGGCGAGGAGGCCCTCAAGGTGCTCGAGACCGAGTACTTTACCGCCGAGGGCGACCCCGGCTTCGACTTTGCCACCGTGCGCGACCTGGCCGACCGCAACCGCGACCTGTGCGACCAGATTGGTGAGGCGCGCCTGCGCAACGTGACGCCCGCGACGCTCTCGCGCGGCCTGTCCGACGCCGACACCTGCGCCGCCATCGGCAAAATGCAAAAGCGCACCGCCGCATCGGTCATGCGCGAGATCCGCGGTGACCGCGACGCGCTCGGCGTGGCCTATGCCCGCAAGCCCATCCAAGGCACGGTGCTGGGCATCGACATCGAGACCACCGGCCGTGCACCCGAACGCGGTTATATCATCAACGTTGGCTGGGAGATCATGGAACTCACCAGCGACGCCATCCCGCACGACGCCGAGGCGCACTACTGTGGCCTGCCCGACATCTACCGCGGCGAAGATGTGCCGCTGTCGAATATCCACCACATTACCTGGGACGACATCGACGGCAAAACGCCCTTCCGCGAGAACAAGGAGCTGCAAAAGCAGCTGCTCAAGCTTATGAAGAAGTACCCGTACATGGCGCATAACGCCGCCTTTGAGGACAGCTGGTTCAAGATTCACCTGGACGGTTACGCCGAGGCACGCCGCGCGGGTAAGATCATCGTCATCGACTCGCGCCAGATCTGCCGCAGCCTGGACGCCGACGTGCGCTCGCTCCCCCGCGAGTCCGCCCCCGCCGCGCTCGAGAACTGGGCACGCCGTCGCGGCACCCTCGCGCCCGACGCCAACGAGCAGCATCTGGGTCTGGACGACACCGACCTCATGCTCCGCACGGTACAGGCCGAGTTCAACCTCAAGAACCTATTCGCGAAATAACCGATCCATCTGCGGGAGCGCCTGCCAGGCACAGTGCAATCCGTCTGGACGCACCGGCACGCATTAAACTAGGGCGCAGTCTTATGGCTGCACCCTAGTTTTAATCAAAACGAGCAAATACGCATGCTTCACATAGTCGGCAGGTTGGCCCACCTACTTTTTTCGAGTTGTTCGGCCAGCTGAACCACTAGTCGAGGCCCCTTGAACCGCAATCGAGCGCTATAGTCGCCCCAATTTCGCAACCAAGCCCTATAAATCTACCTGAATCAATTCGAATAGGACGTTGCGATCGCACCATTCGTATAGGATAAGGCCGAATAACTCAAATTATGTTGGTGAGGCATCTGAGCGGTCGGCAAAACGCTTAGAAGCTACGAATCCGCAACTAAAGTTCACCAAAATGGGGCAGCCGACAGAAACCTCCCCAGCCGAAGCTGCCCCCTCAATACGACAGCTCAAAAACCCACCGTTCGCAGAAGATAAGCCGCGCCCCAATACCGTTGCCCGAAGTTTCGAGCGTATATGGCGTCCGCTATGCCATCATGCGCGTATGGGAATCGTTCTGTCACATACCACGGCACGCGCTGTATACCAAACAGTCAGCTCGCTCGCAAGCCACGCGACCGATCCCATACCTATGGAAAAGATCAAGGTGTCTGCGCCGACCACGTCCAACCTGGAAGCGGCGCGAGCATGGCTCAACAGAAAGAATGTCGATTCTGAAAGCATCCATGTGCTGACGTTTTCCAATAATGCCAAAAGGCACCGCAAGGGCTGCATCTGCCACTGCACGCGCTATACGTTTGATGCAGAAAGCTACCTAGAACTCGAGCCGAACGTCTACATCGTCGATATCAAGCTGTGCGCGTTAGAAGCAGCAGCCGACCTCAACCTTTCGGAGCTCGTTGAGTATTACTTTGAAATCTGCGGCTCCTACGCGCTTGGAGCGTCCGACGAAACTCAATATCGCGAGCGCCCAGCCCTAACCAGCGTTGAAGAGCTCAGAGCCTTCTTTTCAGAGGCATCGGGGTATCGTGGATCTAATAAAGCACTTAAGGCACTTTCTTATGTACGCGAAGGCTGTCGCTCCCCACTCGAAACGGCGTTTGTCATGATGCTGACAATGCCCAAGTCAATGGGTGGCTTAGCCATACGCGCTATCAAAACGGACTATCCGATCCCAGTCCCCAAAAGATACGCCGCCCTAACGCGACGGACGATTTTCTACCTCGACGCGCTGCTCGAAAATTCGATGACCGATATCGAATACAACGGCTTTTACCACGACGAGCCCGAACAGCAATCAATTGACGAGGAACGCCGAAACACGCTGCGAAACATGGGATATGCCGTTATCACAGTTAGTCGTCATTCGTTTTTCAAGCAGTCCGCTTTTAGGCGGGTCATGGAAGCGATTCGCATTCGCGAGAAGATATGGCCCGGTCGACTCCCGGATAACTTCGCCATCCTGCAAGAAACTCTTCGTCAATTTGTCTTGCGGCGCTACTTCGAATACGGTCGCCGCGTCCTGGAGACACTCAAAGAAGAAGAGGCCGCCAAGCGCGAAATTGCAAGCCAATATCCGCAAGCTGATGACCCGAGCATCAACGATGTACCAGAACCCGACGACATGCAACACGTCGGGGCCCTTGCTGAGGAAATCAATGGGCCTTGGGAATGCGACATGTTCGCAAAAATCGATGAAAACCGCACGGAAGACGACACGATTATTGATCTAATTGAGAATTCGCTCTTCTAAAGGCGATCTCTGCGGATGTCCACCTACATTTTTCGACTTATTCGGCCACCGATGTGCCAGATTGGCTGCAGCAATGCTCAATATAACTTTAGATAAAACTGATTCTGCAGGAACTCCCGTAGAGGAAGAACTGATTCTCGCTGTATTTAACACGATAAAGTACAAATATGAACAGTCCTAATGCTTCTCAAGGTGGCTTTCTTAGCATGCTGGCCGAACATCTCGAAATATGTTGGCGAGCATTGCGTCGATGTCTCCCAACCCGCAGAAAATCGCAGAGGCGGCAAGCAGTCATCGAAGTTAACGTAAATTGTATTGACATATGAACATGCGCTCATATAATCGGAAGTAAGTTATATGAGCGCATGTTCATATGAAAGGATATTGCAATGAGCAGCCACGCTGATGAAACAAAGACTGGCATCGAGGCCACCGAGCCGATCGTCCCCACCACCTGCTCGCCCGAGGACCTTCCCGACGAGGAGCTGTTGTACGACCTGGCCGACCTGTTCAAGGTCTTCAGCGACACCACACGCATCAAGATTCTCTATGCCCTCATGGGTCGCGAGCTCTGCGTGGCTGACATCGCCGAAGCGACCGCGACCTCGCAGTCTGCGGTGTCGCACCAGCTGCGCACGCTTAAGCAGTCGCACCTGGTCAAGTTCCGCCGCGACGGCCGCAACATTCTCTACTCGCTCGCCGACGATCACGTCTACACCATGCTTAACCAGGGCATGAGCCATATCTGCGAATAGCAATCACCCACGGTATCAGCGCGGCCGGCACCCAGACCGCTAACACAGGGAAAGGAACCCACCATGAAAAAGCAGTTTAAGCTCGACGAGATCGATTGCGCCAACTGCGCGCGCGAGCTTCAGGACGAACTTGCCAAGCTCGAGGGCGTCAAGTCCGTTTCGGTCAACTTTATGACCCAGAAGCTGACGCTCGAGGCCGACGACGCCAAGTTCGACGAGGTCCTGGACCGCGTCGTTGAGTTCACCGCCGACGCCGAGCCGGACTGCGAGGTCATTCTCTAACCCGCGCATACGTTGACCCGCGAGGCCGCGCTTGCCGCGGCCTTTGCTCGCGAAATTATATGAGCGAGTGTTCATAAACTCAAATGAGAGGTTTGAATCATGACAGCCGCCGATCCCAAAAAGAAAAAGAAGAAGCGCAAGAAGAAAGAGTCCCTTGAGCATAAGCGCAACCGCATCCTGGTAGCACTGGGCATTTTTGCCGTTGTTTATGCCCTCGACGAGCTCGGCGCCCTCGCTATCGCATTTGGGGAGCCCGGCAACATCTACGCCAGCTTTGTGCTGTTCCTCGTGCCGTTTTTGATTGCCGGCTACGACGTACTGCAAAAGGCATTCAATAACATCCGCCGCGGCAAGGCCTTCGACGAGAGCTTCCTCATGGCCGTCGCGACCATCGGCGCGTTTGCCATGGTGCTCTTCCCCGACACCGACCCGCACATGGCCGAAGGCGCCGCTGTCATGCTGTTCTACCAGGTCGGCGAGTTGTTCCAGGCATACGCCGTGGGCAAGAGCCGCAAGTCGATCAGTGCCATGATGGACATCGCGCCCGACTACGCTAACGTCGAGCAAGCCGACGGCACACTCGAACAGGTCTTTCCCGATGACATCGCCGTCGGCACCGTGATCGTGGTCAAGCCCGGCGAGCGCGTGCCTATCGACGGCGTCATCGTCGAGGGTGAAACCCAGCTCGACACCGCCGCACTCACGGGCGAGTCGGTCCCCCGCCCGGCCAAGACCGGCGACGATATCATCAGCGGTTGCATCAACATGACGGGCCTCATCCACGTGCGCACCACCAAGCCCTTTGGCGAGTCAACCGTCGCGCGTGTTCTGGAGCTCGTGGAGAATGCCAGCGAAAAGAAGGCGCGCACCGAGAACTTCATCACGCGCTTTGCCCGCGTCTACACCCCCGCCGTCACTGGCGCTGCCGCGGTGCTCGCGCTTGGCGGCGGCCTGGTGACTGGCGCTTGGTCCGATTGGATCCTGCGCGGCCTGACCTTCCTGGTCGTCAGCTGCCCGTGCGCCCTCGTGATCAGCGTACCGTTGAGTTTCTTTGGCGGCATCGGCGGCGCGTCCAAGCTGGGCGTTCTCATCAAGGGCTCCAACTACCTCGAGACGCTCGCCGACGTGGACACCATCGTCTTCGACAAAACGGGCACCCTCACCAACGGCACGTTCTCAGTCGTCGCGGTGCACCCCGAGGCTGGCTATACCGAGCAGTCGCTGCTCGAAGTCGCAGCCCTTGCTGAGTCGTTCTCCGATCACCCCATCGCGCAGTCCGTGCGCGACGCCTACCAGGGCGAGGTCGACCCCAAGCGCGTGAGCGACTCCGCCAACGACGCGGGCCACGGCGTGACGGCAACCATCGACGGCAAGCACGTCGTCGTTGGCAACGCCAAGATGCTCGCCGCGGCCGGCGTTGAAGCACCGGACTGTGAGGTTGTCGGCACGATCCTCCACGTGCTCGTTGACGGCGTGTACGCCGGCCACATCGTGATTGCAGACACCGTTAAGGCCGATGCGGAGCAAACGATTCGCGACCTGCATGCCGCCGGTATCAACCGCACCGTCATGCTCACGGGCGACCGCGAGGAGGTTGCAGCGTCTGTGGCCAAGCAACTCGGTCTCGACGAGTTCCACGCGCAGCTCCTGCCGGGCGACAAGGTCGAGCGCGTTGAGGCGCTACTCGCGGCCGAAAGTGGCAAGGGCAAGCTCGCCTTTGTCGGCGACGGTATCAACGACGCTCCTGTGCTTACGCGCGCCGATGTGGGCATTGCCATGGGCGCCATGGGCTCCGACGCCGCGATCGAGGCCGCCGACGTGGTGCTGATGGACGACAAGCCGTCCAACATTTCCCGCGCGATCCGCGTGGCGCGCAAGACCATGTCGATTGTTTGGCAGAACATAATCTTTGCGCTGGGCATTAAGCTGCTGATCCTTGTGCTGGCAGCGCTGGGTATCGCCAATATGTGGCTTGCCGTCTTTGGCGACGTAGGCGTGGCGATCATCGCTATCCTGAACGCCATGCGCGCGATGGGTGTCAAGAACCTGTAGCGCCTGTGGTCCCTCCGGCCGGGACCGGGCTTGGTTTTTGAAAACGTCCTCGACCAATGAAGCGCCCCCGTTCTGCTCCTTCGGAGCTACGAACGGGGGCGCTTCTGGTCTGCGGAGTGTTTTCAAAAACCAAGCCCGGTCCCGGCCTGCGGTAACGTTGCTGGCGGTTCTTGGGCATCGCTTGCTGGCGGGGTTCCTTGTCTGAGTTGGACTTGGTTGGCGGGGCTACTGGTCCCGGTCGCTGTCCCGTTCCAGCATCGCCCTCAGCTTCTCAAAGCTTTCCTCGCTCAGGCAGTGCTCCATGTGGCAGCCCTCTTGCGACGCGACCTCAGCCGAAACACCCGCATCCTCCAGCAGCCCCACGAAAAAGCAGTGACGCTCCCACATTTGGCGAGCGACCTCCAGACCACGCTCCGTCAGATGAACGTCGCGCTTGCCCATTTCGACATAGCCGTTGCTTTCCAACGTCGCCATGGCCTTGGAAACGCTCGCCTTGGTTACGCCGAGGTACTCCGCAACGTCGATCGAGCGCACGATGCCCTGACGTTCCGATAGAACGTAGATCGATTCGAGATAGTCTTCTCCGGATTCACGCAGGGCCATGGGCCGCCTTTCGCGATGGCTTCTAGTTAGCCTTTGGATACTTTTGCTTGATTTACTTTACCGCAAAAGTTGCCCATGTCTTACTACTTTGCCTAAAAGTTAGCCGTGTTTCACAAAACATGCGGGACGAAAACAAAATGGGGACGCCCCGCAAGGAGTGTCCCCAGCTGCCGGCAGAAAAGGAACGTCCCTAAGTGCCGGCCGCAGCTACAGTAGCCCAAAGTGCTTGGCGGCGTTGTAAATGCCGTCGTCGTCTACGGCGGTCGTAACGTAGGTCGCCGCGGCCTTCACGGTATCCTGCGCGTTGCCCATGGCCACACTTGTGCCCACGGCCGAGAACATCGACAGGTCGTTCTCGCCGTCGCCAAAGGCGATCGCCTCGCTCGCGTCGATGCCCAAGCGCTCCAGCGTCGCCGCCACGCCCAGGTCCTTGCCGCCGTTAGCGGGAATAATATCGCAGAACAGATCGCACCAGCGCGTAGTGAGCGAATGCGACACGGAATCGGTCACGATATGCTCGTCGGCCGGATCAACAAAGGCGCAAAACTGGTAGACCGGCGCGTCAAAGGCGTGCTCAAACGGCTCCTCATGGTAGACAATCCCCGCGTTACTGCCAGCCGTCACCACGCGCTCGGACAGGCGGTTCACAAACGAATTCTCGCCCTGCATGCACAGCGAGTCGTAGCGCCCCTCGGCCACCTGGCCCACGATCACCGCAACGTCGTCCGGGTCAATCGGACAGCTGCGGTAAACCCCCTCGGCATCAAAGCAGCGCTGGCCAGAAAGCGTAATGTACGCATCCCAACCCAAGTCGAACAGCCAATCGGGCATCTGGTAGGTCGGGCGACCCGTAGCAATCACGCATGCGATCCCCTGCTCGTGAAAGCTATCGAGCACCCGCTGCGCCGACGCCGGAATCCGGTGCGTCTTAAAGCTCAGCAGCGTGCCGTCGATATCGAAAAACGCGGCTTTGATCATCCTCGTCTACTCCTCGCCCTCGAGCTTTTCGCTCGCCTCGAGCCATGCCATCTCCAGCTCGTCCATGGCGGCGTGGGCCTCGTCGATCTTTGCCTGCTGCTCGCCCAGCGCCGTGTAGTTGGTGGGATCGACCTGAGCCATCGCAGCCTCGGCCTCCTCCACGCGAGCGCGCTGCGTCTCCATCTTGCGCTCGAGCGAGCTCACCTCACGACGGAGCTTTTGGCGCTCGGCGTTGGAAAGACCGTTGGGCTGCCCGCTCGTCTTGGGCTTTTCGGCCGCAACCGCTGCGGCGCCGGTGTCGAACGTGCCGGTCTTGGCACTCGGTGCGCCCACGGGCTCGCCCTCGGCAGTAGCGTTGCACAGGCGCAGGTACTGGTCCACGCCGCCGGGCATATGCGTCAGGTGGCCGTCGAGCAGCGCCCACTGCTGGTCGGTCACGCGCTCCATCAAAAAGCGGTCGTGCGTCACCAGAATCAGCGTGCCCGGCCAGCCGTCCAGCAAGTCCTCGACAATCGCCAGCATGTCGGTATCCAGGTCGTTGCCGGGCTCGTCCAGGATGAGCACGTTGGGCTCGTCCAGGATCGTCAGCAGCAGCGACAGGCGACGGCGCTGGCCGCCCGAAAGATCGCCGATGCGGCTCCAGAGCTGCTGCGTCGTAAAGCCCAGACGCTCGCAGAGCTTCTCGGGTGAAGTCTCCTTGCCGTCAATGACGTAGTACTTCTTATAGTGGCTGAGCACCTCGCGGATCGTGTCGCCCATGTAGGGTTCGAGCTCCTCGAGCTGCTGCGACAGCACGCCAAAGCGCACCGTCTGGCCGATCTTCACGCGGCCGCGCAGGGGCGCGATCTTGCCCTGGATCACGTCGAGCAAAGTCGACTTGCCGGCGCCGTTCTCGCCCAAAAGACCATAGCGGTCGCCCGCACCAATGAGCCAGGTCACGTCGTTGAGCACCTGCTTGGGCGCGCCATCGGTATCCGCATAGCCGGCGTCCACGTCGACCACATCGATAACCTGCTTGCCCAGGCGGCTCACGGCCAGGCGCTTGAGCTCCAGCTCGTCACGCACGGGCGGCACGTCGGCGATCAGCTCGCGAGCGGCATCCACGCGAAACTTGGGCTTGGTGGAGCGCGCCTGGGCACCGCGGCTCAGCCACGCGAGCTCCTTACGTGCCATGTTGCGACGGCGCTCCTCGGTAACCGCGGCCATGCGGTCGCGTTCCACGCGCTGCAGGATATATGCCGAATAGCCGCCCTCGAAGGGATCGACCTGGCCGTCGTGAACCTCCCACATGCTGGTGCAGACCTCGTCCAAGAACCAGCGATCGTGCGTGACCACGAGCATCGCGCCCTGACCGCGCTGCCAGCGGGCCTTTAAGTGACGCGCAAGCCAGTTGATGGTGCGCATGTCCAGATGGTTGGTGGGCTCATCGAGCATGAGCACGTCATAGTCGCCGATCAGCAGGCGCGCGAGGTCCACGCGGCGGCGCTGACCGCCCGAGAGCTCGCCTACCATGCCCTCCCAGGGCACATCGCTAATGAGGCCGGCGAGGATCTGGCGCGTACGGGGGCTCGACGCCCACTCGTACTCGGGGGCGTCACCCACAACGGCATGATGCACGGTATCGGTATCGACAAGCTGGTCCTTTTGGCCGAGTAGACCGATCGTGATGCCGCGGCGGTGCGTCACGCGTCCGTCATCGGGCTCCAGCGTGCCGGCGAGCACGCTCAGCAGCGTCGACTTGCCGTCGCCGTTTTTACCGACAATACCAATGCGGTCGCCCTCGCCCACGCCGAGCGTCACGCTATCGAAAATATGCTTGGTGGGAAACTCTAGGCTGATGGAATCGCATCCCAAAAGAATCGCCATATGCCCTGCTCCTTCGTAGAAATTCAACGTTGTCCATGATAGCAGCGAGCCCCACCCCAAACCACCACGAAGGTGCCTGTCCCCTTTGTGGTGGTCGTTTCGGTCGCAGAGCAAAAAGGCGGGCCATCTCGCAAAAGAGATGACCCGCCTCTCCAATCAGTCCCGCGACAACCGTGGCCGCCGCGGGCCTCAAGCATGTCCCGGACTAGGAGAACATGCCGGTGAGGTAATCATTCAGCCGCTTATCCTTGGGCCGTTGGAAAATCTCGTCGGTCTCGTCGTACTCGACCATATCGCCCATGTAGAAAAACGCCGTGCGGTTGGACACGCGCGACGCCTGCTCCATGTTGTGCGTCACGATGACGATGGCGCGGTCGGCCACGATCGACGACATGAGGTCCTCGATCGCCAGCGTCGAGATGGGGTCGAGCGCCGAGCAGGGCTCGTCAAACAGGATTACGTCGGGGTTGAGTGCCAGCGTGCGCGCGATGCACAAACGCTGCTGCTGACCGCCCGAAAGCGCGTAGGCGCTCTTGTCGAGCTTGTCCTTGACCTCGTCCCACAGGGCCGCACCGCGCAGGCTTTCCTCGACCATGCGATCGAGCTCGTCGCGGTCGGTGATGCCGTGGCGCTTGGGCGCAAACGTGATGTTGTCTCGAATGGACTTGCGGAAGGGGCTGGGCTGCTGAAACACCATGCCAATGGACCGGCGCAGCTCGTAGGTATTCTCGGTCTTGGTGTTCACGTTGCGTCCGCGGTAGCTGATCTCGCCCTCCACGCGGCAGCCGCGAATCTCGTGATTCATCAGGTTGAGGCTGCGCAAGAAGGTCGACTTGCCGCAGCCCGAAGGCCCGATGAGCGCCGTGATCTCACCCTTGTGGAAGTCGAGCGACGTGTCGTGCAGCGCATGGTGGTCGCCATAGTACACGTTGACGTCCTTGGTGGAGAGCACGACCTCGTCGCTCACGGCCTTGCCGCTCACGCGCACGTGCTTCTCGCTCTCCCCCACACTCGACAGAAAGTCCTGGGTCTCGGACGTGGCCGCATCGGTTGCGAGCGTCGCATTTATCTCGCTCATTCGGCCGTCATCCTCCTTGCCAGTTGCTTGCCCACGATACGGGCGACTACGTTAAACAGCAGCACGCAAATCATCAGCAGCGCCGCGGTGCCCCAAACGATCTGCTGGGCCTCGGGGCTGCCCTCACCGTAAATCTTGTAGATGTGCACGGCGAGCGACTCACCGGGGCGGAACACGTTCCAGGCGCAGGTGGGACTCGACAGGTTAAAGCTCAAGAAGTTCAGACGCACCGGCGAGCTCATGCCCGAGGTAAAGAGCAGCGCCGCGGCCTCGCCAAAGACACGGCCGGCCGAAAGCACGATGCCGGTCACGATGGCGGGCATGGCCTCGGGAATCAGAATGTGCAGCGTGGCCTCCCAGCGGGTGAGTCCCATGGCCAGGCACGCATCACGCTGGGCTTGCGGCACGTCCTCGAGTGCCTGCTGGATCACGCGCACCAGGATGGGGATGTTGAACATGGTGAGCGCGACGGCGCCGGAGATGATGGAGTACTTCCAGCCCAGCTGCACCGAGAACACCAGAAAGCCGAACATGCCCACGACAATGGAGGGCAGCGAGGACAGCGTTTCGATGGCGGTGGAGGCGATGTCGCGGATGGGCCCATCGGGCGCGTACTCAACCAAAAAGACCGCGCCGCCCAGACTGATGGGCACCGAGATGACCAGGGTGATCAGCAGCAGGTAAAACGAGTCGAACAGCTGGTAGAGCACGCCGCCCTGGGTTCCGTTGGCGCGCGCAGGCTGCGTGAGGAAGCCCGGCTGGAACAGCGTCGAGATGCCCTCGAACAGGATGTAGGCCACCATGGAGACGACGATGAGCATGACGATGGCGACGATCGCCGTCAGCACGCCCGTGGCGATGCGGTCCTGCCTTTGGACACGCCCGAGTCTCGCCTCGTCGATATGGATGCGCGTGCTAGCCACGAGCCTTCGCCCCCTTGCGGCCGATAAGGTGGATGATCAGGATAAAGATGAGGCTCATGCCCATCAGCAGCAGGCCGAGCGCCCACAGGACGTCGTCCTGGGCCGAACCCTCGGCATAGACCGCCATGGACGTGGTGAGCGTGGTGGTGATGGTGGACGCCGGCGACAGCAGCGACGTCGGCATGGCCTCGATGCCGCCAATGACCATGCGCACGGCGAGCGTCTCGCCAAAGGCGCGGGTCATGCCAAGGATGACTGCGGTCATGAGCGACGGCATGGCGGACTTGAGCACCACGTGCCAGATGGTCTGCCAGCGGGTGTAGCCCAGCGCGAGCGAACCCTGGCGGTAGCTATCGGGCACGGCGCGCAGGCCATCGACCGAAAGCGTGGTCATCGTCGGCAGAATCATGACGGCCAGCACGATGGCGCCGGGCAAGATACCCAGGCCTGTGCTCACGTGGAAAACGCTCTTCATAAGGCCGACGACCACGTGAAAACCGATGAGGCCAAAGACGACCGAGGGAATGCCGGTCAAAAGCTCAATAAGCGGCTGAAAGACCTTGGAGCCAAATTTTGGTTGGATCTCGACCGCAAAAATGGCAGAGCCGATGGCGATGGGCAGCGCGATGAGCGTAGAGAGTACCATGACCGCAAACGAGGTGACGATCAGGGGCAGGGCGCCGGTATAGGGCAGGCCGTTTTCGGCTGTGTTGGCCAGGTCCCACTTGGTACCGGTGAAGAACTCGACGATCGAGACGCCGTCCTTGACAAAAGCCGAGAGGCCCTTTTGGGCGACCATAAAGATGAGTGCGGCAACGACAAGCGTCACGAGCGCTACGCACGCGCCCGTGACGCCCAGGCCCACGTTCTCAAGGTCGCGCTTTGGCAGCTGTTTTGCCATTGCAAACCTTTCCGGGGCGATTGCTTATTTAGCGGAGACCTTGCCGCTGGCGTCCTTGACGACCTTCATGGCAGAGACGGGAATGAAGCCCTGCTCCTCGACGAGCTTGCCCTGGACGTCGTCGGAAAGCATGAACTCCAGGAAGGCCTTGGTGGCCTCGTCGGCGTCCTTAGCGCAGTACATGTGCTCGGTAGCCCAGATCTTAAAGGAGTCGTCGGTGACGTTTGCGCTCTTGGGCTCCACGCTCTCGACCTTGATGGCGTTGAACTTGGAGTCGTCGAAGTGCGAGAAGTCGAGGTAGGAGATGGCGTTGTCGGTGCTGCCCATCTGAGTCTGGACGTCGCCGGACTTGTCGAGCTCGGCGTCGCCCTTAAAGTCGACGGCCTCGTCGCCAAAGACGGCAGCCTCGAAGGTGGCGCGGGTACCGGAGCCGGCCTTGCGGTTGAGGACGACGATCTTGGCGTCGTCGCCGCCGACCTCCTTCCAGTTGGTGATCTGACCGGAGAAGATGCCCTTGAGCTGCTCGAGGGACAGGTCGTCGACCGTCACGTTCTTGGAGACGACGGGGCCCATGCCCACGACGGCAACCTCGTGATCGGCGAGATTCTTGACCTGGTCGGCCTCGAGCTTGGTCTCGGCGAAGACGTCGGAGTTACCGATAGTAACGGTGCCGGCGGCAACAGCGGTCAGGCCCTTGCCCGAACCGTTGCCCGAACCGGAGACGGAGACGTCGGGATTGGCATCCATAAACTTCTCGGCAGCAGCCTCGACGAGAGCCTGGAACGAGGAGGCGCCGTCGTAGGTCACCTCGCCGGAGACGGACTCGGCAGCAGCGGCGCTACCCTCAGCAGCGGTGTTGGCGGCGTTGGAGCCACCGCAGCCAACGAGGCCGAGACCGACGATGCTGGCAAGACCACCAGCGAGGCCGAGGAACTGACGACGAGAACAAGCCTGATCGAGCATGATCTTCCTTTCATACATGCGACTCGCGGGCACCCTGCCCGCTTTGCTGTTTGGAAAGATACGGCCCCGACCGGGCAGCGCCCGCGCCAACTGCGGTTTTTTACGGGCATCTGATAGACCCTTACCGCAAGCGCGGCTCGGCTTTACAAACGAATAACAAACCCGCCACCAAGCATGACCCGCCTTTTACACCAATAAAAACAAAGTTGCGGTGAAATAGTTCCTGCTTGGCCATCAAATGGCCCATTCTAGGAACTATTCCACCGCAACTTAAAAAGCCCGGACGAAAGGGGTGCTAAGTTGTT
Organism: uncultured Collinsella sp.; assembly: GCA_938039325.1. Classification (GTDB taxonomy): domain Bacteria; phylum Actinomycetota; class Coriobacteriia; order Coriobacteriales; family Coriobacteriaceae; genus Collinsella. The sequence goes on from CALHUX010000011.1 coordinate 110,944, forward strand.
AAAACGCCGCAGCCTTAAAGCTCAAGCTCGTTCAAACGTAAGATTGCCACGATGTAGATCTTGAGCGACTGCTTGAGCTGTTCTTCGTTGGCGCACTCGTTGGGGCCGTGCATCTGGCCGCCCCACGTGGGCAGCTCAAGGCCGGTCTCCTCGGGGCCAAACGACACGGCGCGGGCAAAATTGCGTGCGTACGTGCCACCGCCCATGGCGAAGGGCTCGGCAAGCTTACCCGTAAACTCGTTATAGGTGTCAATGAGCGCCTTCACGGCCGGGTCGTCGGCCGAAACTGAGAACGGCACCTTGGCACGACCCACGCGATACGTCACACCAAAGCGGCCGACGAGCGGCTCGAGCTGCTCGCAAATGGTATCGACGCTCGTGCTGTCGGGGAAGCGCACGTCGATGACCTGCTCAATATGGCCATCCGCCACGCGAATGACGCCAGCGTTGCAGGTAAGCGGGCCAAACGCCGGACTCGTCGCATCGATACCCAGGCCGCGGCCATAGGCATCCGCATGCACAAAGGCCAGGAACTTGACGAACTCGTGCTCGGCAGGCGTCAGCAGGCGCTCGTCGCGTGCACCAAACGCGTCTTCGGCCTCGCGCAGATACGACACGATCAGGCCGACGGCGTTGATGGTGCCCTCAGGCATCGAAGCGTGGCCGCCAATACCGTGGGCGAAAATCTGCGCATGCCCGTTATCAAGCGCCGTGATCTCCAGGCGGTCGGCGTTCTCAACGGGCGCCGGCAGCTCATCGGCGGCAATCGCGAGCTCGCAGATGGACTGCGACGGAATGGCATTGCTCGCCTCGGAGCCGCTCCACGACACGATGCGCCCGCCGTCGATCTTGGGACTCACGAACGTCGCCCCAAACTGGCCCTTCTCGGCATTGCAGACAGGAAACTCGGCATCGGGCGTAAACAAAAAGTCGGGGTCTGCGTGGTTCTCCAGATAATGGTGAACGTCGGACATGCCCACTTCCTCATCGCAGCCCAGCAGCGCGCGGAAAGTATAGCGCGGGGTAATGCCGTGCTTGAGCAGATAGGCGCCGGCGTAGAGCGACAGCACCGCCGGACCCTTGTCGTCGATAACGCCGCGGCCGAGCAGCCAGCCCTCGCGACGCTCCATCGCAAACGGGTCGGTGTTCCAGCCCGGGCCGGCGGGCACCACGTCCACGTGGCAGATGGTCGCGAGCTGCTTGTCGCCGCGGCCAGGAATATCGGCAATGCCCACATAGCCCTCGTCGTCGCTCGTCTGATAGCCGAGCTTCTGCGCGATGCCGAGCGCACAGTCGAGCGCGTCACGGACCGGGCGGCCAAACGGCGCGCCGGGCTCTGCATCGGCAGAAACTGCCACGGACGGATAGCTCACCAGCTGCTCGATATCGGCGACGGCATCTTCCCAGACCTCGTCGACATACTCGACGACGCTCTGCTCCACCTGATTCATGGACGACCTCCTTACCAATGAGCGGCGAGCGCGCTCGCCCCTCACATTACGTCATTAGATAGCGAAAAGTTTAGCAAGCTCGGCCACCGAGTGCACCACCGCATCGGCACCCGCCGCCTCATGCTCACCCGGCGCCGCCGCGCCCGAATAGATGCCGATGCACGGCACGCCCATCGCGTGCGCGCCCTCGACGTCGTTAAAGCGATCGCCGATCATCACGGCATCGTCCGCCGTCGCGCCGAGCGCCGCCAGGGCATCGCGAACCGAATCGGCCTTGGTCTCGCGCCCCTGCGGAGGATTCATGCCAACCACGGCTTCGAACTGAGAAAGACCAAGCTCATGTACCATGTCGATGCATTTGGCCTCCATGCGTGACGTCGCCACGGCCATACGCTTGCCCCGGGCGGCCAACTCATCCAGCAGCTCGGGAATCCCATCGAACACGGGGTACTCCTCCGGTCCCAGCTCATCAAAAAAGGCGCGGTACTCGTCGGCCACCACAAGCGACTCCTCGCGGGAAAAGCCGTAAAAGTCGTGAAAGCTCTTCCACAGGGGCGGCCCGATCATGCGGCGCAGATCACCCATCTGCGTCTCCGAAAACCCGCGCGCAGCCAGCGTCTTGCGCGTCGAGGTCATCACTGCCCGACCCGTATCGGCCACCGTACCGTCAAAATCGAACAGCACAACCGGCCGCTCGCAAAGTTGCAATGCCGCCATCGGCACCCTTCTTCCCCAGTTGATGATTTCCACACCACCGCTTCAAACTGTTGACTATTCAACAATTGAACCTAGCAATGTAGAGCAACTCCACTATACTTGTCGCACTTTGCTTTCAGAAGGCGGCGCTGCCGCGCCCCAACGAAAGGTGCAATTATGTCTTTTGCCATCATAACCGACTCCACGTCGGACATCTCCCCCGCCCGTGCCCAAGAGCTCGGCATTTACGTGATTCCGCTGCATGTGATTATCGAGGGCGAGGACCTGCTCGACCAGGTGCAGATTACCGCCGAGGAATACGTCGCCCGCATGGCTGGCTCCGAGCAGCTGCCGCACACCTCGCAGCCGAGCGCCGGCGAGTTCAAGGCGCTGTTTGACCGCGTACGCGCCGATGGCCACGACAGCGCGATCTTTATCTCGCTGTGCAGCGAGTGGTCCGCCTGCCATTCCAACGCATGCCTGGTCGCCGAGACCCACGAGCTCGACGTGCGCTGCATCGATTCGCGCACCGGCTCGGGCGCCGAGGGCCTGCTGGTGGAGTACGCGCTTGCCATGCGCGAGGACGGCCGCAGCTTGGACGAGACCGAGGCGCAGATCCGCGCGACGCTGCCCGACGCCCACCTGCTGCTGATTCCCCGCACGCTCGAGAACCTGGTCAAAAACGGCCGCGCCCCCAAGCTCGCCGGCCAGCTGACGCAGATGCTCAACATTCGCCTGGCCGTTTCGCCGGAGTGGAAATCGGGCGAGATCAAGGCAATCAAAAAGGGCCGCGGCGCCAAGCGCATCGTCGCCAACACCATGGCAGATTGCCTCGCGTTTTTGGACGAGCACCCGGGCTCAAGCGTGCGCGTGCTCACGACCGGCGCCGCCGAGGAGCAGGAACTTGTCAACGAGGCGCTCGCGGGCCAGGACTACGTAGACGCCGGCACTGGCCCCATCGGCTGCACCATCGCCACCCACGTAGGCGTCGATGCCATCGCCATCAGCTACTGCCCCCGCTACCAGCCCATCCACTAGGGGCACCTTTACCTCTTGCGGTGGAATAGGGACTGTTTTTGGCTTATCAGCCGCCAATCAATCCCTATTCCACCGCAACTTAGAAATCGGCGATCAGCCCAGCGGACCCTGAAACAGTTCCTGATGAGTGCCCATTCTCACCAGCCTAATCACTGGGTTAGCCTTATGGGGAAGATAAAGAACGACCACATCGACCAAGCCATCGGATAGGTGGAAATCGATGTGGCCGTTGTAGTTTCCGCCCGGGTTTGAGAGCTCGTGGGCGCCATACTCCGCCGGAAGTGACCCATGAGCCACAAGCTCTGCAACCGCCGCTTTAAACTCACTTTTTAGCTGCGGATGCATGCGCATCGTTCGTTTGTAGTCCACCTTAAATTGAGCCTCGACTTTAATCTCGAACATCGCTATTCCTCATCGAGGAATGACATAAGCTCATCAGCGTTATTGAATGACAGGCTATCGTCCGGCAAAATCCCCAGCTCATGAGCCTCGGCGATCACCATGGCGCGCCTCGTCACCTCGTTGGGCACCTCCGCCCTTCCTACAATCTCAAAAGGAATCTTTCGCTGATTTACCAGCTGCCGAACGGCAAGATTGAGATAGGAATTGAGGCTGAGGCCGACCGAATCCAAGAACTCAGTCGCCTGCTCCTTGAGCCCCTCTTCGATTCGAACCGTCGTAGGCTTAACTGTTGCTGTAGACATTTGCGACCTCCTCGCCCTCGTCTTTTACACCAGTATACCCAATATAAATGGCAATCTGATGTTAGATAACATCAGATTGCCATGCGTATTCATGTCGCGTGGGCACGATTGATCTACATCAGCCCGCTGAGCGCAATGTCAACGGCCTCGTTGAGGTCGTCGGTAATGTGTACCAGATCCGGATCGAGCGGGCTAATCATACCGGTGCTCATCACCGGGCCGTTGAGCCAGTCGAATAGGCCCTGCCAGTACTCGGTGCCCACCAGCACGAGCGGCATGCGCTTGACCTTGTGCGTCTGCACCAGCGTGAGAACCTCGAACATCTCGTCGAGCGTGCCAAAGCCGCCGGGAAATACGATGGCGCCCGAGCTGTACTTAACGAACATGGTTTTGCGCACAAAGAAGTAGCGGAAGTCCATGCCGAGGTTCACGTATTTATTGAGCCCCTGCTCGTGCGGAAGCTCGATACCCAAGCCGACCGACTTGCCGTTGGCGCTCGCCGCTCCCCTGTTGGCCGCCTCCATGACGCCGGGACCACCGCCGGTGATAACCGCCACGCCGCGCTGGGCGATCTTGCGGCCAACGGCGCGTGCCGCCTTGTAGAGCGGATCGGTCTTGGGCGTGCGGGCACTGCCGAAGATGGTCACCGCAGGACCAAGCTCGGCAAGTGCGCCAAAACCATCAACGAACTCTGCCTGAATGCGCAGCACGCGCCAGGGGTCGGTGTGCAACCAGTCGGTCGAGTCCTCGGGCGCCAGCAGGTTGGCGTAGGTGTTGTCCTTGGGAATCATGGGGCCGCGCATGACCACGGGGCCGCGGCGGTACGTCTCGTCGTAGGCAGGCTCGCCCTCGACGTTCTCATTCTTAATCATGGGTACTCCTATCGAGAAAAAGAAAAGCGGGCGGGGTCGACGCCATGCGTCAAACACCCGCCCGAACATCAACTATTCGGTATGGTACCCACGATGCATCAAGTGCTTGCAAGCTATCGGTCATCGGTCGCGCAAGCGGTGTTAGCAAACGTGATGACCGGCCGGCGCTCGCCCCTTGCCGTTGCCCGCGCTCTGCAAGCGCCCGTGCTGCTCTTAGTAATCCACCGCCGCAGGGCTGTTCATCCAGTCGCTCACGAACGCGCCGTAGCGGCCCTCGATAATGGCCTGGCGGGCCCGCTGCATAAGGTTGAGCAGGTAGTAGATGTTGTGCATCGAAAGCAGAATGCCGCCGAGCATCTCCTTCTGCGTGACCATGTGACGGATGAGCGCACGGCTGTAACCGCCCGTGCACACCGGGCAGGTGCAGGTGGAATCGATGGGACCGTCGTCGTGCGCAAAGCGAGCGTTGCGGAAGTTGAGGCGACCCTCGCTGGAGAATGCCGTGCCCATACGGCCGGTGCGCGTCGGCAGCACGCAGTCAAACATGTCGATGCCCACGCCAACGCCGCGCACGAGCGTGGTCGGGTTGCCGACACCCATCAGGTAGCGCGGCTTATGCTTGGGCATGTACTCGCTCACGAGCGGCGCCAGGGTCTCGAACATGGTCTCGTGATCCTCGCCCACCGAATAGCCACCGATACCATAGCCCGGGAAGTCGCCGCACTCCTCCAGATGGCGCAGCGAACGCAGGCGCAGATCCAGGTGCATGCCGCCCTGAACGATGCCAAAGAGCGCCTGGTCATCGCGGGTATGCGCCTTATAGCAGCGCTCGGCCCACATGCTCGACAGCTCAACGGCGCGCTCAACGTAGGCGCGCGTGGCGGGATAGCCCGGGCACTGGTCGAGCTGCATGCAGATATCGGAGCCGAGTTTCATGGCGATTTCCATGTTGTCCTCGGGCGTCCAAAACACGTGGCGGCCGTCGTAATCGTTGACGATAAAGCGCACGCCCTCATCGGTGAGCTTGACGGCATCGTTGTGGCTGAAGACCTGGAAACCGCCCGAGTCGGTGAGGATGGGGCCGTGCCAGTTCATGAACTTGTGCAGGCCGCCCAGCTCGGCGATGGTATCCTCGCCGGGACGCATGGACAGATGATAGGTATTGGCGAGCACGATCTGGGCGCCGAGCTTCTTGACAGTCTCGGTAGGAATGCCCTTGACGTTTGCCTTGGTGCCCACGGGCATAAAGATCGGCGTCTCGATGTCGCCGTGCGGGGTGTGCAGCACGCCGGCGCGCGCGTGCGTCGTCGGATCCTCGGCAATCAGGTCGAATTTAAAAAGGTTCTGGTCCATAAACTGGAACTCCTTGGTTGCGGTTCATACGCAAACCATTATACGGGCAACCCGCAAGAAGCACCGACTCGACAGAAACTGGTGCGAGGAGGATACGGCAGGGACACGGCAAATGAGCGTGGATTTTTGGACGCTTACCGGATGAGCGTGGATAATCTCCCACTTTTGCCCAAAGCACAGCCCAAAAACGGGAGATTATCCACTTTCATTCTGCGGGCACTCATTTAAGTACGTCCCCGATGAGTGGAGCTATTTACCAGCCACGGCAACGCCGATATTTTGGCAACGTCAGCGAGCGGGTCGCATTTGAGACAAGGTGCCGTGAAATGAAAGGGCGCTGACCTTCTGGTCGCGCCCTTGAAATTGAACGGCAGATTGTCCAAATGCGGCCCGCACAGCGTCGGCCGGTCCGCCGTTCGGTAGAACGGCGGAACCCCTAAGGACGCTGGCCCATGCCACCCTCGAGGGTGACGGTCTCGCCGTTCATATACTTAAAGTCGGGACCGCAGAGCTGAACGACAACGCGGCCGATTTCCTTCTCGACGTCGCCGTAGTGACCCGCCGGCGGCATGTGGACGTTGGCCTTGAACGCCTCGGGATAGGCATCCTGGAAGTTCTCGAGCGCGGCGGTCCAAGCAAGCGGGCAAACGATATTGACGTTGATGCCGTCCTTGCCCCACTCGTTGGCAGCGACGCGGGTCAGACCGCGGATGCCCTCCTTGGCAGCGGCGTAGCTGCACTGGCCATAGTTGCCAAACAGGCCGGCGCCCGAAGCAAAGTTGACCACGGAGCCCTTGGTCTCCTTCAGGTGCGGGTAGGCCTTCTGCATGTACAGGTAGGTGGCATACAGACCGGAGTAAATGGCGAGGTTGAACTGGTCCATGGTGTGATCGGCAATGGTCACGCCCGAGGCGCTGGCCTGAGCATTGTTGACGACGGCGTCGATGCGGCCGAACTCCTCAATAGCCTTGTCGATGACGTTCTGGACGACGGCCTCGTTGTCCTGACCAGCCGAGACATCGGCCTGAACAGGCAGAACCTTGACACCGTACTCGGCCTCGAGAGACTCCTTGGCGGCCTCGAGCTTGGCGACGTTGCGGCCAGTGATGACAAGGTTCGCGCCCTCCTTGGCAAATGCGATATCGATGCCGTAGCCGATGGAGCCAGCGGAGCCGTCCTTAAGCGTGGCCTTGCCGCCGCCGGTAACGATCACGGTCTTACCAGTGAAAAGTCCCATATAAAGTCCTTTCAAATCGCGACGGGCCTGCCCGTCGACTGCGCGCATCCAACTTCACGCGCCAAAAGCTGAAATGCAACTTTAGCGGGTTCAAGTGAAAAATAAAGCCCATGGCAGGCGAACGGCGCAACGTCTTTCGGCGAAGGGAATGTCAAGTACAAACTGGATAAAGTGGCCGAGTTTTTGCTATCGACGCGAGCCATCGAACACGTTTTGAAACTTTGCTGCAGTGCGCGGGATGTCGGCGCGAGACTTTATCATAGGGTGACAAACAACGATGAGGAGCACATGCCTATGACAGACGAGCTGGACCCCCAGACTCAACAGCATATTGATGATTCCGCAGACGTCACTGCAGATGCCGACGCTGTGACCTGCGATGATATTGACCTCGACGACCCCATCTTGGACGAAAGCGCTACGGCGGAAACCCCCGGCGCCGAAGATGCCGGCGAGCAAAACGACGATGCGCCCGCTCAGGACGACGACCCCGTACAGGATGCCGCTTCGCAAGCTGCGGGCCCTATCGAGGTTTCTTCGGAAGAAGAGCTCGACGCCGTCATGGACTCCATGATGGATGCCGTCAAAGCGATGAAAGACGCCGTGGCCGACGCTGACGTTGACGCCGAGGAAGAGGAGGCCGCCGAGGCAGCCTCGACCTTCGTACCCGGCGAGACTCCGGTTGCCGACCAGGGCAGCGCCATGCCCTCGTTTCTGCAGCTCGAGCATCCCACGATTGGCGCTGATGCGGTCGACCCGCACGCAGCAGGCTTTTCTGTGGTCGAGGGCGGCACCGGCAATATCGCCGCGCCGCAGGCTACCGATGCGGACGCTGCCGACACCGCTCGCCCGACCGCCCCGCACTCCCCTGCCGCGAACCGCGATCTGGGGACCGCTGTCTCGAACACCGCGAACGCCGTGGGCACCTTCATCGCCCAGGGCGCCTCGGCCATGCGCGAGATGAACGCCGCGAAAAAGGCACTTGCCGATGCCCGTGCCCACTTGGCCGAACTTGAGCAGCGCATTGCCGATCAGGCCGAGGAACTCGAGACGCGCCAGGATATCGCAGGCCGCTACGACCAGATCGTCGCCGACCAGCGCCAGGCGATTGCCACGGCCCAAAAGACTGCAGCGGCCGCCGAGATTGATCGTGATGCCCACGCCTCCAAAGCGACAGAGCTCAAGGGTCAGCTCGAACAAATGAAGACAGAGGATGACGCGACTGAGCTCCGTCTGAAGGCCGCGCTCGACGCCGTGGAGGCCCGCGAGGCGAGCTCACGCGAGACCGGCAACCGCCTCGTTCGACGTCTTGAGGATTCCAAGCGCATCCGCGACAAGGTGAAGGCAGAGCGAGACGCCGGCATTGCCGCCGCACAACAAACCGTCGACGCCACGCGCGCCCAGCTCGAGACGCTGCGTCATGAGTATGCCGAGCTGCAACGCAATCCCTCGGCAAATCCCGCCAACTATACGGTGCGCACCAGCGAGCTCTCGATGCAGATTTCCGACACGGCAGATGCCCTGCGTAAAGCCGAAGAAGATGTCCCGCGCATCACCGCCGACCTTGAGCACTCGCTTGCCGCAGCCGAGCAGGCCGTCGAGCAGGCTCAAGCCCCTATCGCCGACGCAAAACGCGCGCACCAAGCCGTGACGACCGAAGCCGATGCCGCGCGCGACGAGCTGCAGACGGCGAAGACAGCCGCCGCGACTCGTCAGCGCGAACTGCGCGAGAAGATCACTGCCGAGGACAAGGCACGCCGCGACCAGGAGCAGAGCATCGCCAACGCCCAAGCAGATGCCGCACATGCGCAGTCGATCATCGGACAGGCGACCGAAGTGCACGACCACCCAGAGATCACTGAGTCGCTTGCAGGATCCTTGGCCCGAGACAAAGCCGAACACGCCGAGACCGAGCGAGAAGTCGCCCAGCTCGAGGCCACCGAGGACGCGGTGCGCGAACGTACCCGCGACTCACGCATCAAATTCACCGGCGCCATCGTCTGCATCGTCGCCGTAGTTTTCGTGATCATCCTAGTCTGGCTGTTCGCAAGCAAGTAAACCACTCCCCAACGACCACAAGGAGTGTCCCCAAGTGCCGGCACAAAAGGAACGTCCCCAAGCGCCACATTGACAGCCAAGGCAACGCCGATGTTTTGGCACCGACAGACACTATGACCCAATCCGAGGGCACTAAAAAGATAGGAGCCCCCGCTCG
>CALHUX010000012.1:0-3347 GCA_938039325.1 uncultured Collinsella sp.
CGAGGTAGCCCTCCTGGTCGAAATGCATGATCTCGATCTTCTCGGTTTCCTTCATTTGTCTCTCCTTTCTGGGGTTGTCTCCACATCCCCCATGCCAACGGGCATCAAAGCCCGCTTACATTCCGTAACACTCAGCCGCTTTGGCTTTAAGCGCATTGACTGACTCTTCGTAGCCCTCTGCCTTGACCTCCATTTGCTTGGAGACGGCATCGAGATACGGGTGCACGTCCCATGACTTCAGACGCTCGGCGATCATTGCCGCAATCGTCTGGAAGAACACAAGATTGGGAATCGCGCTGAGCAGCGGAGCCACCTGAGGCACCGCAACCTCGTGAGCCCTACCCCTGGGATGGGCCGTGAGCAGCACCGTTTTTGTCGTAACGTTCGATAGCGCATCGGCGATATTCGCAAGACGCTCCGACCCTTGTGGATCGTCGACGATAAACACCAGGTAGCCTGGGGTTATCTGCATCTCGGGACCGTGAACGAACTCCTCGCCCTCGTGATGCATGGCAGGAATCTTGATGGTCTCGTTCAGCTTGAGGGCCGCCTCTTCGGCAACGCCATAGTTGGGGCCGTTGCCGACGACCATGGCGGGCATGTGCTCAGAAAGCTCGAGCATGTGGTCTTGGACATATGCCTCGGCGGTCTTGCACATCACGGCATTGCCCTGGATAGCCTCGCGCAGGTCGTCAAGACGCTGGGCAACGCCCTCGGCGTCAATCGTTCCGCGCGCTTGACCGCCGTAAATACCAAAGAGCACCAGGTACTCAACGAGAACCTCGACGCCCAGAGTCACAAAGTCCACCGACTCGACGCCCACGCCGTAGTCGAGAACGATATCAGCGTGTTCCTTAATAGGCGCTTCGACGTTTGCCGTGAGCGCAACTGCAGGCATATCGTGAGCGCGCATGTAATCGAGCGCCGCGATCGTGTTGGTCGAGTAGCCGCTCTGAGAGACGGCGATGTTGAGCACATGCTGCGGATAGGTGTGCTCAAAATCGACGAAGGCCTCGGGCGTCACAACGGACACCTGCATCTGCAGCGCATCCTGCAGGTAATCGCGGGCGCAATCGGTGGCATGGCGCGACGAACCCGAAGCAACGATGCGCAGTGCGCTAAAGGAACCAGACTGGAAAATATCTACGAGCTGGCATACAAGCTCAGACGAACGCTCAAGGTTCTCACCCATACGCACGTGGGCGAGTTGAACGTAATCGAGCATTTTCATCGTCTCACCTCGTAACAAATCATTAGTATTTGATACCAATCACAGTTACAGGTTACGGCTTTTTGATACCTCTTTGTCGATTAATTTATCCCCATCGGCGAACGGTCGATTTTGAGCCATGTAAGGTTGTATATACGGCTGACCCAACGATCAAAACTGGTTAGCTTCCCAGCCGTTATTCACAAAACACCAGCTAGTACGTATAGGTATATCCACCCGCATCACCGCGGTTAAACGACTTGACGTATTCGATTGCCTGCCCGCTTGCATCGAAGCTCACGCACTCCAGCGTCAAGGCAAGATCGCCCTGCTCCAGTCCAAGCAGACCGGCATCTCGCGCGCCCAGCGCTTCGATATCGAGCTTTTCCTGTGCCATGACCGGCTTTCGGCCCAGCATCTCATAGGTCTCGTACAAACTGAAAACCGACACGTCGATCTCTTCGATTGTTGGGAACAGCAGGCAGGGAATCAGCGCCATCTCAATCGATACGGGATCGCCGTTAATGCAGTTCAAACGTCGAATGGAATAGAGCAGGTCGTCCTCGGCAATACCAAATAGGTCAGCGTAGTATGGCCCCGCATAACGCTTGGAGCGCGCCAGAATGCGGACGGACGGTTCGCCGCCCGAGGCGCGAACCGATTCACGGAAGCCGCCCGTACGCTCAAACGTAACGGGCACCTTCTGTGCCACGAAGGCACCCTTTCCGCGGACACGGCGAATCTGGCCGCGACGAACTAGCTCGTCCACGGCACTCCGGATAGTCAGGCGTGTCGTGCCAAACTCCTCGGCAAGCTCATTTTCGGACGGAATCATCGAACCCGTGGGGTATATTCCGCGCTCGATACGCTCTTCAATGCGACGTCGAATGCGTATATAAACCGGGGTGGCATCTACTGTTTCAGCCATTGTTCACCTGCCACGCTCCTCATGCCGTTCTTTTCACCGTTGTCGGCAAAGCGGAACTTTGTAGGCAAAATCACCGATTTACAATGCTCCACAAAACGCATGTCCTTATCGAACTCAATCGAGCTCTGATAGAAAACAGGCGTCCCCTCGTCCTGCTGAAGCAGTTCGGCCTCTTCGGCATTCAGGCGCGAAATCGAAACATGTTCACACCCATGCTCCACGCGCACGCCGCCTTCTTGAAGCAAAACATCGTACAGGCTTTCTTGCGTATAGTCGTGATTGGGAAGCGATGGACACAGGGACAGGTTAACGTGAGCCGTCTCGATTGATGCCGGCTCGCCCTCAATAAGTCGAACGCGCTGCATGCGAAGCAAAGGAGCGTCTACGGCAACCCCAAGCTTGTCGGCAAGTGTCTCATCCGCCTCGAGAGTCTCGGTGGAAACCAAGCGAGAAGAGGGATGCAAGCCGGCAGTCCGCACGGCATCGGAAAAGTTATACGTCTCCTGGAAGATATTGAGCGGTTTGGGAGGACACACATACGTACCCGATCCGCGGCGGCTTTCGAGCGTTCCGCACGAAATGAGCCGCATGATACCGGCGCGCAACGCCGTACGCGAAACGCCAATCTCTTCACACAGCACGCGCTCGGCCGGCAGACGATCGCCGCCGCCGAGCTGATAGTGCTGGATATACCAAAGAATTCCCTCAACAGCACGATCTTTGGGGGGGATTGCATAAGATTCGCCTGCCATTGCACAGACTCCTCATTCAGAAACGTATGCCGCCAAAATTAGGCCAGCCCTCCCATGGCATCAAATTCGGCCTTAATCTTCTCGGCGACATTCCGATACGACTTATATAGACTTGAATCGCGTTTGACTTCATCGGTCATAACGGGAATCTCTAATTTGGAAACCTCGTCTTTTCCCGTCTGAACCGCCACAACAACGCCCATACCAAGACACATATTACGCTTGGCAGCGTTCATTTTTGCCGCCTTAGCGGGATTTGCCAGAATACGCTGGGCAAATTCCTGTTTTGAGACCGCTTCCTCGGCCTCCGGATCGCCCGCCTCGGCCACTTCGCACTGCAGCACATCCGCATAGTCAAAAATCTTCGGCTCGCCGCCGCGCTGATGCACAGCCCACTTGCGGCGCGTGGCATCCTGGTAGATAGCCGGCAAAAACGTAAACCGCGGCGGGTCCAAAA
>CALHUX010000013.1:0-9774 GCA_938039325.1 uncultured Collinsella sp.
AAATAACAGCCTTGATCATATCGGTCCCCCATCGACTCTCGCTGTCGCATTGCCGCAACTCTACCGCATTTGACAACTTGTATATAACGTATATACCATATTGCGCTTTCATTACATAGGTAGAAATCTTATGACAGGCAGCTCGGTAGGATTATAGTTTTCGACCAAGTACATATTGGTAAGGAACGTTTCATGCTTTCAGACACCACCGCACCTGCAGAGGAGCTTCAGGACAAACTCGCAGCGCTCGAACAGCTGCTTTTGGCATACGGACGCGTCGCCATCGGATTTTCCGGTGGCGTCGACAGCAGCTTTTTAGCCGCGGTTTGCGCCCGCATCATGCCGTCCAGCACGCTTCTCGTTCACCTCACCACGCCGCTCATCGGCACGCCTGAACAGGCTTCGTTTGAGCGGTCCGTTGACGGGCAAGCCAATGAGGAGCCGCATTTTAAGCTCCCTGTGCTCAATCTTTCGGTCGATCAGTTGCAGCTCCCCCAAGTAGCCTGCAACGATGCCAATCGCTGCTACCACTGTAAGCAGGCCGGCTTTACCGCCATCGTCAACCACGCCAAGTCGCTCGGCTTTTCCACCGTCATCGATGGCAGCAATGCAAGCGATCGCGGTGACTACCGCCCTGGCATGCGCGCCGCAGAAGAGCTCGGCGTACGCTCCCCTCTTATGGAGGTCGGCTTTACCAAGGACGAAGAGCGTGAGCTGTTGCGCGCATGGGGCTATCCCGTTTGGAACCTACCGGCGGGAGCCTGTCTTGCCACGCGCGTCCCCACGGGCGAGGAACTTACGCGCGAGAAGGTCTCCCTGATTCGCGCCTGCGAGGATTATCTGCACGATCTCGACCTGGCGCAGGTACGCGCGCGCTTGGTCGGCGGCTGCATGCATATCGAGGCTGCACCCGCAGATGTCGCCAAGATTGCCGCTCTCGGCGGTGCCGCCGTCGACGGCGAGGGCAAGACCCCGTTGCCCGCCGCCATCGAGTCCGCGTTGCGCGAGCTGGGCTGCGCCCACATCTCCCCCGAGGTCACCCCCTACGTCCACGGCAACATGAACCAGTAGCGTATCCCGATAAGTTGCGGTGAAATAGTTCCCGTTTTGCGGCCTATCGGGCCAAAACAGGAACTATTCCACCGCAACTCCGTTTGGCGGACATGGACCCGCAGACCTTCCAAAAAGGGACAGGTTTATTTTGGCAGGTTTTATCTGGGGAAACGCAAACAGGGCCGCAACGTCGCATGGCGTTGCGGCCCTTTTCCTTGGAGAAGGATCGATTGATTGAGCGGGCAGGTTAAACCTAGCCCTCGAGCCCAGCGTTAATAAGCTCCGCGATCTCAGCGGGATCGGTGCTCGCGCGCACCTTGTCGCGGAAGCCGGCGTCCATCAACATCACGGCGGCCTTGGAAAGCAGACGCAGGTGCGTGGTTCCGGCTTCGCCGGCGGGCACGTACAGCGCGAGCGCAACATCGACGGGTACCCCATCGAAGCTCGGCCATTCAACGGGTTCGACCAGTTTGAGCACGGCAACGCCCGGCGTGTGGATCGCGTCGCTTTTGGCATGCGGAACGGCAAAGCCGGCGACAAGGCCGGTCTCGGCCTCGTTTTCGCGAGCAATGAAGGCGGCCTCTACGGCAGATGCGTCATCGGCAAAGCCGAGCTCGATGGCCTGCTCGGACAAATAATGCAGGGCGTCCTCACGCGAGGCGGCGGTATACCCGATCGTCACTTGGTTGGCAGATACAAATCCCATGGAAACCTTCCTTACAACACGGACCTGACCGCAGCTTCGATGCCGTCGGCGCCCAAACCGTACTTGTGCAGCAAATCGACCGCAGGGCCGGACTCGCCATACACATCGCGCACGCCGACGCGTCGCATCGGCACCGGATGCTGTTCCGCGAGCACCGAGGCCACGGCCTCGCCAAGACCACCGATAATCGAATGCTCCTCGGCGGTGACCACGCGACCAATCTTCTTGGCGCTGGCAACCACCAGGCGCTCATCAAGCGGCTTGATCGTGTGCATGTTGATGACCTCGGCATCGATGCCATCGGCAGCGAGCGCCTCGGCAGCCTCAAGCGCCTCAGCGACCATAAGGCCACAAGCGATGATGGTCACATCGGACCCCTCGCGCACGACCACGCCGCGACCAATCTTGAACTCATAGTCCTCGCGGTCGTTGATGACCGGTGTTGCCAGACGGCCGAAGCGCATGTAGACCGGCCCCTCAAACTCATAGGCGGCGCGCACGCAAGCGCGAGCCTCGATGTCATCGGCGGGAACGATTACCGTCATACCCGGAATCGTGCGCATGAGCGCGATATCCTCGCAGCACTGATGCGTGGCGCCGTCTTCACCGACCGAGATACCCGCATGCGTGGCGCCAATTTTGACGTTGAGGTGCGGATAGCCGATGGAATTACGCACTTGTTCGTACGCGCGGCCGGCGGCGAACATGGCAAAGGTGCTCGCAAAGGCAACGTGGCCCGTGGTCGCAATGCCGGCGGCAAGCCCCATCAAGTTGCTCTCGGCAATGCCGGCGTCGTAGAAACGCTCAGGATGGGCAGCCTTAAACTTACCGGTCTGTGTGGCGGCGGCCAGGTCGGCATCGAGCACTACAAAGTCATCGTGCTCATTGCCCAGCTCGACAAGTGCCTCGCCATAGCTAACGCGCGTGGCGACTTTCTTGACGTCTGCCATTAGAGCTCCTCCCCTGCTGCTGCGAGCTCGGTCATGGCCTGCTCAAACTGCTCGTCATTGGGCGCCTTGCCATGCCAGCCCACCTGGTTCTCCATATAGGAGACGCCTTTGCCCTTCACCGTCTCGGCGATGATAGCGACGGGCGCGCCATCCACCTCGCGAGCTTCGGCAAAGGCGGCGGCAATCTGCGCCATGTCGTTACCGTCGGCAAGCTCAATCACATGCCACTTAAAGGCGCGGAACTTATCGGCGAGCGGCATAGCAGAGTTAACTTCGTCGATACTGCCGTCAATCTGCAAGCCGTTGTGGTCGACGACGGCAACAAGATTGTCGAGCGCATGGTTGCCGGCAAACATGGCCGCCTCCCACACCTGGCCTTCCTCGCACTCACCGTCGCCCAGCAACGTGTAGACACGGTAGCTGTCGCCCCAGTGCTTAGCGGCAAGCGCCATTCCAACTGCAGCAGAGATGCCCTGACCGAGCGAGCCGGTGGACATATCGATGCCCGGGGTGTCGTTCATGTTGGGATGGCCCTGCAGTCGGCTGCCAATATGGCGGAGCGTCTCGAGCTCTTCGACGGGAAAATAGCCGCGATGTGCCAGCACCGAATACAGGCCCGGCGCCGCGTGACCCTTGGAGAGCACAAAGCGGTCGCGATCGGCCTTGTGGGGGTCGGCGGGATCGATATTCATTTCCTCAAAGTACAGATAAGTCATGATGTCGGCAGCACCGAGCGATCCACCCGGATGTCCCGACTTGGCCGCGTGAACCGCAGTCACGACACCCTTCCTGACCTCATTGGCGACCTTCGCCAGCTCCTGGTTGGTCATACGAATTCCTCTCTTGAGAACAACCCCGGCACCGGATGACGCGATGCCGGGGCAACCCACTCGTTAGGCCTGAGCGACGACCTTTTTCCAGTCAGCCTCAAAAGAGGCGAGGCCCTGGTCGGTCAGCGGGTGATGCAGGCACTTCTTGAGAGCGGCCATGGGCACGGTCGCGATGTCGGCACCAAGAAGAGCCGCCTGGGTCACGTGGTTGGGCGTGCGGACCGAAGCGGTGATGATCTCGACGGTGTCGTCGACGTTCTTACCGGTCCAGTCATAGTTCTTGATGCAGGTCACGACATTGTCGAGCTGCGAGATGCCGTCCTCGGCGATGTCGTCAAAGCGGCCGACAAACGGGCTGATGTAGCGGGCGCCGGCATTGGCGGCCATGAGGGCCTGCGTCGGCGAGAAGACGAGCGTCATGTTGACACGCACGCCCGCATCGGCCAGCGCGCGGCAGGCGGCGAGGCCGGCCTCGCAGACGGGGAGCTTGACCACAATGTTGGGGGCGAGGGCGGCAAGGCGCTTGCCCTCCTCGATCATGCCCTCGGCCGTGGTGGCGGTAGATTCGGCAGACACGGGCAGACCCTCGCAGAGCTCGGCGATCTTGAGCATATGGGGCTCAAAGTCGGCGAGCTTACCGCCGGTCTTGGCGTACAGGGACGGATTGGTGGTAACACCGGCCAGGCAGCCCCAGCTCTTGGCCTCGGCAATCTCGTCAAGGTTGGCGGTATCGATAAAGAACTTCATGGTGCAAACTCCTTCGAAGGAATCCAAAACTCAAAAATAGGACAAAGGGGATGTCCCTTTGTCCTATGTGTCGGGCCCGCAGATGGGACATGCCCCGGGCCCGGCGTCGTGTAGGAAAAGCTACTTAGAGAGCCTTCTCGATGCGGCTCGTGACGCCCTTGAGGTTAAGACCGACGACGTACTGCTTGATCGGGCGCTTGATGTGCTCGATCACAAAGCGCTTGCCGTCGATGTCCTGGGCAGCGAGGTTGCGGTAGAGCTTCTCGACCTGCTCCTTGACCTCGGGATCGTTAAAGGCGTAGTGGCCGGAGACATCCAGAATCTTCAGGCTGAGCTCGTCGTCTGCCAGGATGTCATCAACCTGCAGGTTAACGTCATCGCCGGTCATCCACTTGCGCCAGCGCTCGGTCTTGATGGCCTTGACCAACAGCGTGTGGTACAGGTCGGAAGGATCGTCGCACAGGCCGTTGTCGACCAGGATCTGCTCGGTAGCGCAGAGCTTGAGGTAAGCGCGGGTCTCCTCGGTGCCGTACTGAGGGGCGACATTGGAAGCGGTCACGTGTGCCGGGATGTGCTCGAGCAGCGTCGCGTCATCCAGATAGTCGGCGTTGTGCTCCTTCAGGCCCACGCCGTAGCGCTTGGCCATGTCGGCGAGCTCGCGGGCGTTCTTAAAGTTGTAATGACCGACCTGCTCGGTCCAACGGGTGAGCGTACCGGTCTGGCCGACGATAAAGGTGGGCATGGGGCAGCCACGCTTCTCGAGCTCGGGCTGCAGCTGAGAAATGAACTCCTCGTACTTGTCGGTGGAGGTCAGGCCGCCATTGGTCTCCTCGGTACCGACCTCATAGGCAACCTCGGGCAGGTTATGCTCGCGACGGTACTGCTCAAGGTAGTCGATAAGATCGATCGTGCGGCGAAGCACCACGTCGAGCGGAATAACCTTGCCGATCTGATAGGGATCCTTGGTGGGGTCGACCATCAGCAGGTCAAAGCCTGCCTCCATGTCGGCGACGAAGGACTTGCGGGCGAGCTCCATGGCCTCGTCCTCGGGCAGGTGGGCGTTACGCTCCTCGTCGCGCTGCCACGGACCGCCGTGATCGCGGCACAGGTAGTACGGACCGGTGTAACCCACCTTGTCGGCAACCTTCTTGATGTCGGCGGCAAAGCGCGTCTGGTCCCAACCGTTGACGTAGCCGGCGCCCATCTCGTCCATATCGACCTGGTTGCGGCTGGCGATAAACATGGGCGGGAAATCCTCGTCCTTGGCAAGCTCGAACACGGCCTGAATCAGGTTGGGGCTCATGGGGCCAATGCCGACCATGGTTGCGTGATCGCCGCTATCCTGCAGCTTGAGCATGCCCTGAACGGCCTGGCGGATGGTGAGGTTGGACATTTTGTTCTCCTTCTCCAGAGGATTTTTGACAAAAGTTCCCTGGGACCCAGATGTGGGCCCTATCAGTACGGATGGATTTTGTTGTGTAGGGGCGGTTGTGCGGAGTCAAATCCATCCCTCCGCACAACCGGAGTCCTTAAAGGTTTACTTGGCCTGCTTATCGAGCGTGGGCTTCATGGCAATCAGGATTGCAGCGGCGACCAAAGAGCCAATCACGATGTCCAGGCAGAACAGCGCGACGTTGTTGGTGGCCAGGGCGACGATAAAGCCACCATGCGGAACGTAGCAGTCGATGCCCTGGAAGGCGGCAAGCGCCGCGCCCACGGCAGAGCCGATGCAGATGCCGGGCAGGGTGTGGCCAAGATCCTTGACCGCGAAGGGGATAGCGCCCTCGGTAATGCCGATGCAGCCCATGAACAGCGCGGAGATGCCCATCTGACGGTCAGCGTCATCGAACTTGTTCTTGGCGATGAGCGCGGCGAGACCACAGGCGATCGGGGGAATGGCGACGGCGACGCGGAACATACCGTTGGGGCCGTAGATGCCGGAGGCCATGATGGCCATGGTAAAGGTCGAAGCGGTCTTGTTGATGGGGCCACCCATATCGAAGGCGGTCATAACACCAATGACCAGGCCCAGGACAACGGCGGAGCCGCCCTGCAGACTACCGAGCACGCTGGTGAGCCAATCCATCACAAAGCCAAGCGGCGTGGCCAGGATGTAGATGTAGGCCATACCCAGGACGAGCGAGGTCAGAATCGGGATGATCAAGATCGGCATGATGGTCTGAATGGTGTTGTTGACCTTCCAGGTCTTCATCCAGCGGACAAAGTAACCGCAGATAACCGCCATGATCATGGCACCCAAGAAGCCGGTCGAAACGCTGTTGCCGCTCGGGGTGACGACGGCGTTGTTGACCAAGTAGCCCAGGACGAAACCAGGGGCAAGTGCGGGCTTACCGGCCATCGAGTAGGCGATATATGCCGCAAGCACCGGAATCATCATAGAGATGCCGGCCATGCCGATGGTGTTAAGGCTCACCATCAACGGGTTGGTGACCTCCATGCCGCTAGCACCGGCAGTACCGGATGCCAACGAGAAGGCAAGGAACACGCCACCGATAACGACGATAGGGATAAAATAGGAAACGCCGGTATTGAATGCATTGAGCAGCGTCTTGCCAGGATCGGCAAAGATGGACTGCTTGGACGCCGGTGTCGGGGCCTGCGGGGCAGCGGAGACGGCCTTCTTCTCTGCCTTGGCCTCGGCCTTGGGCGCGTCAACGGCGCCACCCGTCGCCTTGATGATCTCAACGGCCTGGTCGATGATCTTTGCCGGATCGGCGATTACATCCGAGGTGCCGACCTTCAGGAACTTGCCCTCGGCCATCTTCTGCTCAAAACGATCCTCGTTCTCGACACCCACGTCGACGGACTCGAGCACCAGGTCGGCGGAATCCACGTCTTCCTGCGTCAGCTCGTTCTCGATACCCAGACCACCCTGAGCCTCGACTTTGCACTCGATGCCACGGGCGGCGCATTCATCCTGAATCGCCTTTTGGGCCATATACGTGTGGGCGATACCCACGGTACAGGCGGCAACGCCTACGATCTTCATTGCTTCCCTCTTTTCATAGAGTTGCGTGCGCAAGACACCGTTTGCGGAGGCCTCCGGAGCATCCCCTGCCGTTTGGACTTGCTGTCTTTTCGACAAGACCAATATAGGTGCTCGTTTTTCTTAATGCCAGCTTATTTCGGTAAACGCGCTGTTCAGAGCGTTGGTTATGCTATTTAGTTATGCGTTTAACCAAAAATGAATCCTGCGATTTTACCCTCGATTTCAAAAGTCAAGAAGTATTTGATTTTCTCGGTGGACGGCAGATGCGCATGCCGGCCACAAATTTCGCCCCCACCCGTATACCGCATTTGTTGCATACTCATATGAAAGGAAAAGGTCGCTCACCGAAGCGCATCCCACACCAAGACTCAAAGTCATCATGTTGGAAAATGCTCATCTGTCGAAAGGAGTCGCTGTGGCAAAACAGCGCGTTACGATCGCAGACGTCGCTCGAGAGGCGGGAACCTCGACGGCAAGCGTCTCGTATTACCTCAACGACAAACGAGAAAAGCTTAGCGAGAAGACGCAGGCAAAGATTGCGCGCGTCATCAAGGAACTCGGATACGTTCCCAACGCCCAAGCGCAAACGCTCACCGGCAAGCAGACCCACGTCATTGCCATCATCATTTTGGATAACACCAACAAGTGGGCGGGCCTCGTCCTCAACGGCATGGAACAAGTCATGCTCCCCGCGGGCTACCAGACGGTCGTTTGCACCAGCAATTTCGACCCCGAGACCGAGCTCATGTATGTCGACAAAATGCTCTCGCTGGGCGTCGATGGCTTTATCATCCAGCCCACGGCAAACTTCAAAGCCGTGCACGACCGCATTAGACGCGCCGGCAAGCCCGTCGTCTTTTTTGACGCGGCCATCTACAGCCCAGGTACCAGCTGGATCAAAACCAACCTCTACGATGGCGTGTACAACGCCACGCAGGCGCTTCTCGATGCCGGCTACGAGGACTTTTTCTCCATTGCCGCCAACATGACCGAAATGCGCACACGCATGGAGCGTTTTCAGGGGTATGCCGAGGCACTGGCAGCGAACGGACAGCTCTACAAAGCGATTCCCATCGACCACAACAAGCCGTCGGTCAGTGAGCTTACCGAGTACTTTAAATACAAGCTCAACCCCGCCAAGCGAACCCTCATCTTCGTGCAAAACCAGTGGGCACTCCCCCGTGTCTACAAGGCCCTCCAGCCCATGGCCCATCTACTTCCGCAGCAAATCGGTCTTTTGGGACTCAACTGCGAAGACTGGACCAACCTCACCACGCCGACCGTCTCCACGATCATCGAGCCCGTCGACCAGGAAGGCAGAGAGGCGGCCGAGATGCTCCTCGCGCTACTCGATGACAGCAGCACGCCCGGTGAACAGCGCATTCTCGAATGCAAACTCAATTGGCTCGGCTCCACCTCAATCTAGCCATAAGCCCAACATGGGGGCAAATGGATCCGTAGCGTTTGTCCCAAATCTTAAGTATTTGTTCGACAGAACGGCCCCCGCCGGCTCCTGCTAGACTGGTAGATTCCCAACCGTCCATCCAGGAGCCGCAATGTCGCGCAAGTCCGCCTACAAGCAAGTACTTTCCATTGGCACCGCCGTGGTGCTGGGATTTGCGCTGTTCACAGGATCGATCGACGGAGCACCCAAGTTGTTGTCGCCGCAAAGCGATGAGCAGGCGACGGCTCTGGCGGAGAAGCAAAACGAGAGTCCCAGCCGTACCGACGACGAGGCAGGCCTGGTTGCCCGGCTCGAATCTGGAACAGCGAGTTCCTCGGACTCCCAAAACAGCCAGGACTCCGGCGATGGCTCCGAATCCGCCACGACCGGCACCGCTGACGATGTCTCTTCGAACGCCACCCCCATCGACGAGGTGGAAAACCCCGACCTCAACCGCGCCCGCGGCGTATACCTCAGCAGCATTCCCGACTACGCGGGTAACCCCTATGTTGCCCTTCGCGCCGACAGCACGCACCCGCTCGACACACCATCATTCACGCTCGATGAATACGAGCGCGCTACAGAAGAGGGCTGCTTTAAGAAATTCTCCAAGCTCGACAGCTTGGGCCGCACTCGCAAGGCGCTCGCCTGCGTAGGCCCCGAGTCGCTCGGACAGGGAAAGCGCGGCGATATCTCGCGTATCCACCCCGCCGGATGGCATCAGCAGCGCTACGACTTTATTCCGGGCCAGAGCCTCTACAACCGCTGCCACCTCGTCGCCTGGTCACTCTGCGGCGAAAACGCCAACCGCAAGAATCTCCTCACCGGCACGCGCTATCTAAACGAGACGGGCATGCTGCCGTTTGAGGAGCAGATTCTCAACTATATTCGCGATACGGGCAACCATGTGCTCTATCGCGTCACGCCCATGTACAACGAAGAAGAACTTGTCTGCCGCGGCGTGCGCCTGGAGGCACAGTCGGTCGAGGACCACGGCAAGACCCTCTGCTTCCACGTATATTGCTACAATCTGC
>CALHUX010000014.1:0-4013 GCA_938039325.1 uncultured Collinsella sp.
CTACGAGTACGTGAAGCCTGACGACGCGTTCTACCTGTGGGTGCGCGCGCTCCAGCCCGATGCCCAGGCGTTCAGCGACCGCGCGAAGCAGCACGAGCTGCTCATTGTGCCCTCCGACAGCTTCGGCGTCCCGGGTTGGGTGCGCATGAGCTACTGCATCGCCCGCGAGACCATCGAGAACAGCTTGCCTGCCTTGAAGGCGCTCAAGGAGTCTTACGACGCCGAGTAGCGTTTACTTGATCTGTCGTTGAAGCGCGAGTCGGGTGATACGCCCGGCTCGCGCTTTTTTGCGTTTGGGCGGGGTTTGCGAATCGTTTGCGGCGTCGGGGCTTCCCCTGGACGCTTTCCGGGGCGCTTTGCGGCGGCGAGGGCTGCGCTCGGGCGTCTGCGGGCGCTCGCGGCGTCGGGGTCGCGGGTGAGATTTGCGAATCGTTTGCGGTGCTGCTTATGTCCACGCATTCGCAAGCGCGTTTGCAACGGCAGGCGCTTCCTCGATCGAGATGCTGTCGCTTCGCAGGATGAAGCGCGCGGGAGAGGATTCGCTTGCCGTGTTTGCCTGCGACTTGGTGCCGGTCGGGGCGCCGCTTAGCGAAGCCGTGCCGGCGAAACTCGACAGCGGGGCGATGCGGACGCCAGCGGCTTCGGCGGCGGTGGCAAGTTCGCGTTCGCCGCGTTCGCTCTCCAGTTGCATGATGAAATGCAGGCCGTCGTTGAGGCCGGCGAACGCAATGCGATCGCCGAAGGCTTCGTGCAGGGCGTTGACCAGGGCGTCCTGCGTTTTGCGTGCGTGGGTGCGCAGGCGGTTCACATGGCGGTCGTAATGGCCCTGCTCGATGAAGCGAGCCAATGCCAGCTGGTCGAGCGGGCTGACGGTGTTCGCATAGAAGCCGAGTTGCTTGCGGAAGCGCTGCGCCAGCTGCGGCGGCAGCACCAGGTACGCCATGCGAAAGGCCGCGCCCAGGCTTTTGGCGAACGAGTTGAGGTACAGCACGCGTTCGGCGGCATCGATGCCGAACAGCGAGGGGATGGGTCGCCCGGCCATGCGGAACTCCGAGTCGTAGTCGTCCTCGATCAGATAGCGGTCTCCTTCGCGCGCCCAGTTCAAAAGCTCGCGACGTCGGGCCGCCGTGGTGACGATCCCGGTGGGGAACTGGTGCGATGGCATGATGTGGGCGACCGATGCGCCGGAAGCTTCCAGGGCTGCTACGTTGATGCCGGAATCGTCCAGCCCGATATGCGCCACCTGCGCATCCTGCTGTTCGTACATGCGTGTGAGCAGGGGGTATCCCGGATCTTCCACTGCGTAGCGCCTGGTGCGTCCTAACAGTTGCACAAGCAGTTGGTACAACGTTTGCGACCCGGCGCCTATGACCACCTGATCAGGCGACACGTCCATCCCGCGGTATTGCCGCAAATGGTCGGCGATGGCGCTTCGCAGCTCGGGCGATCCTGCTGCGGAAGCGGCTTCGGCCAGCGATGCCGCCGATTCGTCCGAAAGCGTTCGGCGGACGGCTTTCGCCCAAGCGGAGTAGGGGAGCATGGTGGTTGCCAGCGTGCTGTGCGTGAAATCTACGAGCAGCGGCGCATCGGACGGGGTGTTTTGAGCGTGGGGCGCAAGGCCGGTGAGGGACGGGGCGAAGTCGGCGTCGGATGGCCGATGTCCGATTGAGTCTTCCAGATGCCCCTTCTCTTGCGAAAGAAGCTGCAGGTTGTTCGGGTTTGCGGCGTGATTATCGCGCTCGCGTCTCGCGGCGGCGTTCGCCGCCTTGGTTCGGTGCTGCGCGCTTCCCGGTTCCTCGATCTTGGCGGCGGGCGCAAGGTCGCATGCGTAGTAGCCGCAGCGCTCGCGCGAGCGGATGTAGCCTTCGGCGACTAGCTGGTCGTATGCGGCTTCGACGGTGATCAGGCTGACGCCCAGCTGTTTCGCCAGCGCGCGTTTCGAGGGCAATTTCTGCCCGGGTTCGACTTTTCCGTGTGCGATATCGTGACGGATGCAACGATACAGATATTCGTAAAGAGTCAGGTCACCGCGCGATTCCATATCGTAGAAGAACACTTGTTCGTCACCGCTTTCCCCGATTGTTTCACGTGGAACATCTGGTCATATAAAAAGAAATAGTTTTGGGGATACTACCATAACCAGATGAAGCGTAACCTTCGGGCATTCACATTCTTAGAGAAGGAGTAGGAAATGACCGAGCCTCAAACCGCCGAAGAGCGCGTTGCCCTGAACCGCCAGCTTGCCCAGATGCTGAAGGGCGGCGTCATCATGGACGTCACCACGCCTGAGCAGGCGCACATCGCCGAGCAGGCGGGCGCTTGCGCCGTCATGGCGCTCGAGCGCATCCCCGCCGACATCCGCGCCGCCGGCGGCGTGTCCCGCATGAGCGACCCGAAGATGATCAAGGGCATCCAGGAGGCCGTCTCCATCCCCGTTATGGCCAAGTGTCGCATCGGTCACATTGTCGAGGCGCAGGTCCTGCAGGCCATCGAGATCGATTACATCGATGAGTCCGAGGTCCTCTCCCCTGCCGATGACGTCTATCACATCGACAAGACCCAGTTTGACGTGCCATTTGTCTGCGGCGCCCGCGATCTGGGCGAGGCGCTGCGCCGTGTTGCCGAGGGCGCCACGATGATTCGCACCAAGGGCGAGCCGGGCACGGGCGACGTCGTCCAGGCCGTGCGCCACATGCGCAAGATCCAAAAGCAGATCCGCGACGTTGTTGCCCTGCGCGACGACGAGCTCTTTGAGGCAGCCAAGCAACTGCAGGTTCCGGTCGAGCTGGTGCGCGAGGTCCATGCCACGGGCAAGCTCCCCGTCGTAAACTTTGCCGCCGGCGGAGTCGCGACCCCCGCCGACGCCGCGCTGATGATGCAGCTGGGCGCCGAGGGCGTCTTTGTTGGCTCGGGCATCTTTAAGAGCGGCGACCCCGCCAAGCGCGCCGCCGCCATCGTCAAGGCCGTGGCAAACTTCACCGACGCCAAGCTCATCGCCGAGCTTTCGGAGGACCTGGGCGAGGCTATGGTGGGCATCAACGCCGACGAGATCGAGATTATCATGGAAGAGCGCGGGCGCTAGTCCAGCAGAAAGGATCGCACATGAGCGATTATGCACACCAAACGGTTGCCGTGCTGGCGGTCCAAGGCGCTTTTGCCGAGCATGAGGCAAGGCTATCTGAGCTGGGCGCACGCTGTATTGAGCTGAGGCAGGCGGCTGATTTGAAGCAGAACTTTGACCGTCTGGTACTTCCCGGCGGCGAGTCTACCGTTCAAGGGAAACTGCTTGATGAGTTGTGCATGCTCGAGGAGCTTCGTACCCGTATCGCTGAAGGCATGCCCGTCCTGGGCACCTGCGCCGGTCTGATTCTGCTGGCTCACGACCTTGCCGCTCATGACGATAAGGGCACGCCGCGTTTGGCAACCATGGATGTGCTCGTTGAGCGCAATGCCTATGGCAGACAGCTCGGCAGTTTTCGCACCAAGGGACAGGTAGACGGCATCGACGGTGAAGTGCCGCTGACATTTATCCGCGCGCCCCGCATCGTCGAGGTCCACGGCGACGCCAAGGCCTTGGCAGAGGTCGATGGCCGCATCGTCGCCGCCCGCCAGGGCAACCAGCTCGGCGTAACCTTCCACCCCGAGCTCGACGAAGACACCCGCCTCCACGAACTGTTCCTGCAAATGTAGGCAGAATTTAAACGAGCGTGGATTTTCGGACATACAACAAATGAGAGTGGATAATCTCCCACTTTGAGCTTGAATGCAGGCTCAAACCGGGAGATTATCCACTCTCATCCTATGTAGTCGTTGGGGACGTTCTTAAACGACTAGTCAAACAAGAACGTCCCCAACGACCATATTGCGATAGACGACCACGTTTGCCCAGATAAAACCGACCAAAATAAACCTGTCCCTTTTTGGTAGGTTTGGATCAAGGCGACGCCGATGCCTTGGTACCGACAGACACTATGACCCAATCCGAGGGCACTAAAAAGATAGGAGCCCCCGCT
>CALHUX010000015.1:0-3290 GCA_938039325.1 uncultured Collinsella sp.
CTGGCTCTGGCGTGCGTTGGGGCTGGCTCGGCGGTATTGCGCTGTCGTAAAGCCGACGGGGCTGCGTGCCCGCCCGCAATATACTTGATTGCCTGCTCGGGCAGTCCTGCGCAAGACGAAGGTCACATTAAGTGGCCTTCTTTGCGTGCGGAACTCGCGATCAATCAAATATATTGCGGGCGGGCACGCAGCCCTCTCGGGTCCTGAGCACGACTCACCGGACTGGTTGTCTGAATAAAAGAAAAAGAAGGCCCCTTTCGGGGCCTTCTTTTTAAAGGAATTCGCCGACTCGGTGGACTTCGGGTTGTAGGTCTACTCCGAATTGGTCCTTGACGGTTGCTTGAATGTGGCGGATGAGTTCGTCGACGTCGGCGGCGGTGGCGTGGTCGGCATTGACGATGAAGCCGCAGTGCTTCTCGCTCACCTGAGCGCCGCCGACGGCGTGGCCGCGCAGTCCGGCGTCCATGATGAGCTTGCCGGCAAAGTGGCCCTCAGGGCGCTTGAAAGTGGAGCCGGCGCTCGGCATGTCGAGCGGCTGCTTGTCCTCGCGGCGCTGGCGGTAGTCGTCCATGTCGGCCTTGATCATCATGGCGTTGCCCGGGGCAAGGTTAAAGGTGGCAGAGAGCACGATAAGGCCGTCGTCGGCGATACGGCTCTTGCGATAGCCCAGGTTAAGCTCGTCGACATCGAACTCAATGATATTGCCGCTGCCGCGGGTGCCGTCGTCGAGCACGCGGGCGGGCTTATAGACGCGCACGGACTCCAAAACATCGGCCATGCAGGCGCCATAGGCACCGGCGTTCATATAGCAGGCGCCGCCGACCGAGCCGGGGATGCCCGAGAGGGGCTCCATGCCGGTAAGACCAGTCTCGGCTGCCGCGGCCGCTACGTCCGAGAGTAGCGCGCCGGCTGCTGCTGTAACATGCGTGCCGTCGACGGTGATGTTAGAGAGGCCTTCGCCCAGTGCCACGACGACACCGCGGATACCCTTGTCACCGACGAGCAGGTCGGAGCCGTTGCCCACGATGGTGAGCGGTAGATCGCAGCGGTAGCAGGTGTCAAGCGTGGCGACGAGTCCCTGCTCGGTATCGGGCGTGACAAAGACATCGGCCGGGCCGCCGATCTTAAACGTGGTGTGCTCGCGCATGGGCTCGCTCATGAGCGCGTTGTCCTCGCCGGCAACACCGGCGAGCGCGCAGAGCAGGTCCTCGTTAAAAAAGTCATTTTCGTGCATACGAATATCCGCCTTATGGTGGTCGTTTTCATCAATCGAATGCAATATACCCCACCCGGATGGATTTGGTGCAAAGTAACCTGACCCCAATGCATCACATGGTGCAAAGGGGTCAGGTTGCTTTGCACCAATCGCGGCGATAAAACAGCCGTCTACCGGATTGGTAAAGTGTTTATCATCAAGGTAGAGGGATGGTCGCTATACTTTCAAGAGATTGCGCGAATACTCGGAAGGAGCGAGATGGGCAACAAAGTTACTCTTAAGCAGATTGCCCAGGAGGTGGGGCTTTCCCCCTCATCGGTCTCGCTCGTCCTTAACAATCGGCCTTGTCGCATCTCGGAAGAAAACCGCAAGCGCATCAAAGAGGTCGCGGCGCGCAACCACTATGTTCCTAACCAGATTGCGCGCAGCCTGGTCATGCGCGAGTCGCGCACGCTGGGCCTTATCGTTCCCAACATCGAGAGCCGCTTTTTTGCCTCGCTCGCCGGCAGCCTGGAAAAGCGCTGCCGCGAGGACGGCTACGCGCTCTTTATAACCAGCTCGGGTGGGAGTGCCGAGGACGATCTGGAGCTCCTGCGCCAGCTGGTGACGCGTGGCGTCGATGGTGTGTTCTTGGTCGTGGGCGACGAGTTCTCGGACGACCGCGCCCTGCGCGAAGAGGTCAGCCATCTGCCTATCCCGGCTGTTATGGTCGACCGTGCCATTGAGGGACTCGAGTGCGACAAGGTGATGTTCGACCACGAGATGGGTGGCTACATGGCTACCCGCTACTTGATCGAGCAGGGCCACCGTCGCATTGCCTGCTTGGTTAACGCGCGCCGTTCCAATACGGGCCGCAAGCGACTTGCCGGCTATGAGCGCGCGCTGCGCGAGGTTGGCCTGCCGATCGACGCGCGTTTGGAGTTTGAGAGCGAGTACTACATTCCGAGCGCCTACGAGGCCTCGGAGGCGGTGCTCGCAACCGACGCCACCGCCGTGTTCGCAAGCTCGGATAACATTGCCCTCGGTTTGCTCAAGCGCCTGCACGAGATGGGGAAGAGCATTCCGGGCGATATCTCGGTTGTAAGCTATGACAACTCGGCAGCCGACGTTCTCTTTGAGCCGGCGCTGACCGCGATTGAGCAGGATCCTGGTGTCCTTGCGAAGCATGCTTTTGGCTGCATGTCTAAGCGTCTTGCCGGCAGGGGCGGTAGACGTGCCGAAGAGGTCGTTTTGGAGCCGGCGCTTATCGTTAAGGACAGCGTGCTCGAGCTTACTAAACATAACTAAACACGTTTATCAATTTGCAGAGACTGAATGTGGAGCACCTGTGACAGGCAACGCCGCAGATGAATGTCTGCTTCTGCCCGTCAACATGGCAAATCAGGATGGTAAAACGTTTTTTCACCATGATAAAACGTTTTAGCAAATATACTAGTCCCAACGAAAGGTTGCCGTATCGGAGGGTGACCATACAGCGAAGGGACATAAACAATGGCTAAAACTCTGGGAACGCCGTGGCAAAAGCTGGGCCACGAGGTGCCGGCTTCCGAGCTCGAGGGCGTCGACCTGTATTGGCGCGCATCGAACTACCTGTCCGTCGGCCAGATTTACCTTCGCTCCAACCCGCTGATGCGCCCCGACTTTGTTGACGAGAAAACCGGTGAGGTGCGCGACTTTGGTCGTCCGGACGTTAAGCACCGCCTGGTCGGTCACTGGGGCACCACGCCCGGCATTAACTTCCTGTTCGGCCACGTCAACCGCCTTATTGCCGATCACAACCAGAACGCTATTTTATTGATGGGCCCGGGCCACGGTGGCCCTGCCGGCACCGCCCAGTCGCTGCTCGATGGTACCTACCGTGAGATCCGCCCCGACATCACCAATGATGAGGCCGGCCTGCAGAAGTTCTTCCGCCAGTTCTCCTATCCCGGCGGCATCCCGAGCCACTTTGCGCCCGAGACGCCCGGCTCCATCCACGAGGGCGGCGAGCTCGGCTACACGCTCAGCCACGCCTACGGTGCCGTCATGGACAACCCGAGCCTGCTGGCCGTGGCCGTGGTGGGCGACGGCGAGT
>CALHUX010000016.1:0-47798 GCA_938039325.1 uncultured Collinsella sp.
CCCGCGACCCCAACCTTGGCAAGGTTGTGCTCTACCAACTGAGCCATGTCCGCTTACGAGGATTAATCTTACGTGATACCCGCATCCTATGCAAGAACTTTTTTTGAAAAGTTTTGCGACGCCCTCTCGAACCTCGCGAAGACATCAGCCACCATGGAAAGCGCGGGCAAACGCAAACTCGCCGCAAGAGGCCCCCTACAACTCAGCGAGCATGATCCAGGCAGAGCTGTCCTGCGCAAGCCTGCCGTCTGCAAGCGGTGATGAGGTGAGCAGGACCTTGCCCGCCGGCAGCTCCACGGGTGCTGCACCGAAGTTCGTCACACACGCCCAGCCGTTGTCGCGGCGATAGGCGATGACGCCGCCCTCAGCGCCCTCGGCACCATCCGCAAGGCCGGTACGCCCGTCAAGATCGAGCCACGCAAGATCGTTGGCGCACCCGCGCAGCTTGCGCCGCAGCCAGAGGGCGTCACGATAGAGCGCAAGCATCGATGTCGGGTCCGCTTCTTCCCTATCGGCAGCGTAATCGGAAAACCATGCAGGCTGCGGCAGATGGGGCGCCGCATCGGCGTCCGCCGGTGAAAACCCAAACGATCCGCCCTGCGTGGGATCGTCCGTCGCCACCCACGGCAGGGGCACACGGCAGCCGTCGCGCCCCTTCTCGCGCTTCGGTCCGTGCGTATTGGTCGCAGTAGGATCTTCGAGTGCGGCCCACGGGATATCGGCCACCTCAAAAAGGCCGAGCTCCTCACCCTGATACACGTATGCCGAGCCCGGAAGCGCCAGCTCAAGCAAAAGGGCCGCCCGCGCGCGGCGCTCGCCGAGTTCACGGTCCTCGTCATAAGACGACCCGTCGCGTAAGAGCCAGTCAAGCGCAATCTGGTGGTAGCGCGTCGCCTTGATTTGCGGCAGGGCATAGCGCGTCGCCACGCGCGGCACGTCGTGGTTGGAGAGTACCCAGGTCGAGGCGGAATCGGATTCGATGGCCGCCTTCAAGCCCTCCTCGATTGCAGCGTGCATGTCATCATAGGTCCAAGTGGCCTTGGCGAACTCAAAGTTAAATGTCTGGCCAAGCTCGCTGGGGCGCGCGTAGAGATACTGGCGCTCGGGCAGCACCCACGCCTCGGCAACAGCGCTGCGCGGCGGATTATAGCGGTCGAACACGCGGCGCCACTCGCGATAGATCTCGTGAACCTCGTTGCGATCCCACAGCGGATGGGTGCCGTCGTCAACCATGTCATCGCCCTCGGCGAGATGCCACTGGTCGAGATCATCGCGGTCGAGATCCTTGGCGAGACCGTGCGCCACATCAATGCGAAAGCCATCGACGCCTCGATCGCTCCAAAACGCCAGGACGTCGCAAAAGAACGCGCGAACCTCGGGGCATGACCAGTCAAAGTCCGGCTGCTCGGGCGTAAACATGTGCAGATACCACTGACCGTCCGCAACACGCGTCCAGGCGGGGCCGCCAAAGTTGGCATTCCAATTGGTGGGAGGCAGCTCGCCATGCTCGCCGCGACCATCACGGAAGATATAGCGGGCGCGCTCGGGCGATCCGGGGCCGGCGGCAAGAGCGGCTTTGAACCAGGGGTGCTGGTTGGACGAATGGTTGGGCACGATGTCGACGATGACCTTGATGCCGCGCGCGTGAGCCGCGGCGATCATGTCATCGAAGTCGTCAAGCGAGCCGAGACGTTGGTCGACATCGCAGTAGTCCGCCACGTCATAGCCGCCATCGACAAGAGGCGATGGGTAAAACGGGCTCAGCCAGATGGCCTCGATACCCAGCCGCTCAAGATAGTCCATCTGCTGGGTAATGCCCGCGATATCGCCCAAACCCGAACCAGTCGAGTCCTTAAACGAGCGCGGGTAAATCTGATAGATCGCGGCATCGGACATCCATGAGCGCGAGGAGGACTTTTCTGTAGCCATGGGGTGTGTCTCCCTTGCAACGAGGTTTTGTGAGATGCCCACGATGATACGCCCAAAGCTGACATTCACGGCAATCAACGCCGCAGCCACGCCCCAAACGCTCGCCCCCTCTCGGGCTCGAGCCTCCTGGGACGAATCGATCGATTAGTGAAAAGAACGGAAGACTTACTCCCCCGGCCACGACAGCGAGCGGGCTCCGGGTGCCCCAGGTTGCCGCGAAAGAGGAGGGAAGCGTACTTTATGTACGCGACCGACGATTGAGGGGCAAGATGGGGTGCCCGGGGCCCGCGCAGCGTCAACAAAAAACGCGGTTCGTTAGAACCGCGTAAGATAGTTGGAGCGGACAACGGGGCTCGAACCCGCGACCCCAACCTTGGCAAGGTTGTGCTCTACCAACTGAGCCATGTCCGCTTGCGGGTTATTAATTTACGCGAGTTGCCCAAAAGACGCAAGTACTTTTTTCAAAAAAGTTGTTCGGCACATGCTCTTGGCAGATATACATGCCAAAACGATTTACTAGGCGCACGATTCCAATGTTCCGCTAAACAGCTTTACCATCCGAACGCGCGTACCGGCACCATCAGTACGACGGGCAACCTCCACGTTGTCGACTAACATGCGCATGAGCTTGATCCCACGCCCGCGCTCCTCAGTCGTAACCGGTTCACTCGACCCGTCAATCGAATAGCCCGCCCCACGGTCGACAACCTCAATCACGACACGATCGCCATAGGCCTGAACCGTCAGGATGCATCCGATACCGCCCGCATGGTCATACGCGTTGCCCAGCGCCTCGCCCGATGCCAACGCGACGTCATAGCGCTCATCCCGCCTCAGGGGAAGCGGTTCGAGTAGCTCGGCAATACGATGACGATAGTATGGAAGGTTCTCGATACCCTGGCGGACCTCGACGCTCTTACTCCAGCGAGGCAATTCCCCCACCGGAATGGCAGGAATCGACTCCCGAGCGAAGCCCGCAACATGGAGGATGTCGACAAGTCGGGCAATCTCCAAAAAGCGGATGACCTCATCGGAGGCGTTAACGAGCGAAAGCAGGCCCTCTCGCCTCATGAGTTCTCTGGCACGTGTAAGCAAAAACGCCAAACCCGTCGAGTCGATAAAGCCCACGGCCTGGCAATTGATGACAACGCGACGAACGCCCCGGTCGATCAAATTGTCCAACCGTCGGCGCAGCACGGGCACCGAGGCGATGTCGACATCACCCGGTGGCGTCAAAACCGCTATGTCATTCCACTCATTCATACGACCATGGTTCCCCAAAAAAGCCCACTCGATGCATTCGTTTCCCCAACCGTCCGGATTCAACCCGCCCAGCGTCGTCTATGAACGACCCCGTAAAAACTCAAGGGACACCAATGCAATGTCATCGTCCAGCGCCGAATCGGTAAATCGGTCAAGCTCGCCCAAGACCTTGCCGCAAATGCCCGATACGCCCTCACCCGAGACAGAGAGCAGAAGGTCGCGAAGGCGCTGTTCGCCAAAGAAAGCACCCGAGCGATCACGTGCTTCAATCGTTCCGTCGGTATACATAAATAGCATGTCACCAGGAGCGAACGTAAAGGCGCCCGTCTCGTAGACCATGCTCTCAAAGGCACCGATCACGCCCGATTGGCACCCAAGGAGCTCCACTTCTCCCCCTCGGGTTTCTCCGCCGCCAAGCGGCGTCGACGACGGCCTGATGACCATGGTGGGAGGATGGCCAGCCGAGCAATAGGTCGCGCGCCCCGCCTTAAGATCGATTTTGGCAATAAAGGCCGTTACGAACGTCTCGACCCTCGAAAAGCCCATGAGCATGCTATTGAGCGAGCGGGCCATGCGGGCAGGCCCCGCACCCTCCCAGGCATAGGCCGTCAGCGCCGTCTTGACGAGTGCAGACATGGATGCCGCCTCGATGCCCTTGCCGGACACATCGCCCAGGATCATGACGGCGCAATCGTCGGGAAGACGGATGAGCGTATAGAAGTCACCACCGACCAATGCAGAGTTCGTGGCTGACAGGTATACCGAATCGGTCGCGATGCCCGGAACGTCACCAAGCGAATTTCTCATGCCAATCTGAAGCGTCTGAGCAATATGACGTTCTTCGCGCTTTTGAGACTCGCCCTCATAAATCAACTCAAAGTCATGCGCCAAATGCACCATGTAGTCGTATTCGAGGTCATCAATGGGCTCCTGGCTGCCATCGCGGAGCAGCAAAGCACGCCTCGTCGGCCCCTTGGCGATATCAGCGGGAACAATTGCATCGTTGCTTCGCTTGCCATCCGATTCCGAGTGGTAGCGCCCTGCTTCGATGCCGGAGTCGACATAAAGTCCCTGACACGGTAGGCCGTGGGCCCTCAACCATGCACCCATAGACGTGGATTCGTCCACACGTGTAAGGCGCACGTGCCTGAGATCGTCGGCACTCGTCCCGCCCAGCACCGATGTCTCGAACCCATCAGAAGATGTCCCCAGGCGCGCCGCCGGCGTCGTGACGGAAAAGAAGAGTGACTCTGGATCGCCCGGCAACGCCACACGGCTACCGCCCTCAAAATCGATAACATAGGCTTCGAGGCCCGCATCGTACTCCACGGGGCAAAAATGGCAATTTAGCACGGCACAGATTTCGGACGAGACGGCGTGCGAAGCAGCGACCGGATCATCAAGATAGGTAAAAAGCTCATCGCGCAGCACGTTGAGCGAACGACCAAGTTCTGCCGTGCGGCGCGAACGCAAGCTCGACGCCATGCCGACCATCTGAATAGACAGGTAATCGCAGATGACCTCGAGCACGTTAAGGTCATAGGCAAGTGGCGCCTGTGGACGTTTCCAACCGACCTCCAACACACCGAGCACCTGCGTGCCGTAAAACACGGGAAGACAGATCTCGCTGCGATACGGGGGCATATCCTGCACGCGCAGCAAGTGCTTGGAACGATTGTCCAAATCCATGAACATACCCGAAGCAACCCGGTCGCCCTCAAGGTCCTGCTGAATCGACAGGCGGCAGGCACGCGACTCGCGAAGAACATACGTCGGAATGCCAGCGCCATACGGCAAAAACTCGGGCAGGTAGCTATCATGCAGCTCCTTGGAAACACCGCGAAGCTTAAAGCCGCCGCTCTCAGAAAAATAAATCGCAGCTCCAGAGGCATCGAGCGTTCCGACGAGCTGATTCAAAACGATATCGAGCAAGCTGGGGAGCTCATTGGAGCCCACGGTACTCATAATGACCGAAAGGGTACCCGAAAGGCGTTTATTCGCCACCCTAAGCTCCGAAAGCGCACGTTTGAGCTGACGATCGTGGGAATACTGCTCTTCGATACTGTGAAGCGCCACCAGGACACGTGGTGCGCGGCGCCCAAAGATGCGTGGAGGCGTTACGGAGCCCGCACGAACCAAGACGGGAATAAAAGAGCCGTCACTCAGCTTGAGCATCAGTTCGTTCTCGGAGCCATCAGTTTCAAATGGTAGACGATGTTCCGTCGCACGTTCAAAAGCGGACGAATACAGGACGTCTTTAACATCTCCACCGATGACGTCGGCGCGTTCCTCGCACATCAAACCAAGTAAGCGATTATTCACATGCAGAATGGTTCCGTCGAGCTCACAAATGATGACAGCATCGCTCGTGATCTCGACCAGTTGGGCAACGTCTGCCCACTCGTTGCGCTCAAGCGTTTCCATCGTGGACCTCACCGTCTATCGGTAACAAAAAAGCCTCCGAAGAGGCTTCTCAAATGCGATGGTGTCGGAGGCGGGACTTGAACCCGCATGACCAAAAAGCGGTCACTAGCACCTCAAGCTAGCGCGTCTGCCAATTCCGCCACTCCGACATGCTATGTTGTTGATTCGCGGTTCGTTTTCTTGGACCCGCGCGTTCAACGAGGAAGATAATAACCTATGATTCGAGAACTGTGCAAGCACTTTTTTCAAAAAAGTTTACGAATTTGTAAATGCGCAGGTAGACTGACCTGTTCGGGCCGAAATGAGGTTGCTTTCCAACGCGTCCTCGGGCATGCGACATTATTTTGATCCGCGCTTCGCGCTACAAAATAATGCCGCCCCCTGCGGAATGCGTTGGAAAGCAACCTCATTCCGGCCCTAGGAGTATGTACTCCGGGCACAGTTCTCAAATATGTTCTGGGGCTGATATAAATTTAGTGGCTCGGCTTTGCCGAGCCCTTATATAAGGAGGCCGGAGCTTTTGCTCCGGCCTCACTAACTATCCCATTAGATTAAGTGAGCGATCAAGGAATCGCCCCCCCCCTGCATCGGTAACACAGAGCCCGTGCTGGACTTAGTTTTCAGAACATTCCGCAGACCAGGAAACCCCCTTATCCACAGCTCCGAAGGAGCAGGATAAGGGGGTTTCCATGGTCGAGGACGTTCTGAAAACTAAGTCCAGCACGGGCCCGGACAAACAGCCGACTACAGGTCGATGTGAGATTCCTTGATCGGGAACGGCTCCGCGAAGTGGCAGGCGCAGCAGTGGCCCGGGGCAACTTCCTTAAACTCAGGAAGCTTCTCGGAGCAGATGCCCTGCGCGATCGGGCAGCGCGTGTGGAAACGGCAACCGGTCGGCGGATCCAGCGGCGACGGCGGATCGCCAGCGAGGATGATGCGCTTGCGGGTCTTCTGGATATCAGGATCGGGAACCGGCACGGCAGACAGCAGCGACTGCGTGTACGGATGGTGAGGCTCGCTATAGAGCGTTTTCCAGTCCGAAACCTCGACCATCTTGCCCAGGTACATAACGGCAACGCGATCGGAGATGTGCTGCACGACGGAAAGGTCGTGGGCAATAAACAGATACGCCGTACCGAACTTGTCCTGCAGTTCCTTGAGCAGGTTCAGAACCTGGGCCTGAATGGAAACATCCAGAGCGGAAACGGGCTCGTCGCAGATGATCAGCTTGGGCTTCAGAGCGAACGCGCGGGCGATGCCGACACGCTGACGCTGACCGCCCGAGAACTCGTGCGGATAGCGGTTGATGTGCTCGGGGTTCAGGCCGACGACGTCCAGCAGCTCGCGGACGCGCTCAATGCGCTCCTCCTTGGTACCCACGCCATGAATGGTCATGGGCTCGGAGACGATCTCGCCAATGGTCATACGAGGATTAAGCGAAGCATAGGGGTCCTGGAAGATGAACTGCATCTCGCGACGCATGTCCTTAATCTCATGCTTGCTCATCTCGGCAACATCTTTGCCCTGGAAGAACACTTTGCCGGCCGTCGGCTTGGTCAGACGCATGATGGTGCGGCCCGTGGTGGACTTACCGCAACCAGACTCGCCGACCAGGCCAAAGGTCTCGCCCGGATAAATCTCGAACGAAATGTCATTCACAGCAGAGACGACACGCTTAGAGAAGCGCTTGGCGAACATGCCGGACTCTGCGGGGAACTCCTTAGAAAGGTGCTCGACCTTCAGCAGCGGAGTGCGCTCGTTATTGTCTGCCATTTACGCCTCGCCTCCCTTCTTGGAATCCTTGCGCGTGCGGGACGTCTCAGGGGCGTTCTTGAGGAACTCGGGGTCACCGGAATAATGGCACGCAGAATAGTGACCGGACTCGGTGACAACGCGCTCGGGGCGCTGCTTGCGGCACTTGTCCGTCGCATAGGGGCAACGAGGAGAGAATACGCAGCCCTCAGGCAAGTTCATGAGCGAAGGCGGGTTGCCGTGAATCGGCGTCAGCGGCTTCTTCTCCTCGATGGCCTGCTCCGGGATGGAGCGGATAAGGCCCCAGGTGTAGGGGTGGCGGCTCTCGTAGAAGATTTCCTCGGCAGTACCGAACTCGACGGGACGGCCGGCGTACATAACCATGATTTTGTCGGCCATATCGGCGACAACGCCCAGGTCATGGGTAATCATGATAATGGCGTTGCCGTTCTTCTGCTGCATCTCCTGCATGAGCTCGATAATCTGAGCCTGAATGGTAACGTCCAGAGCCGTCGTGGGCTCGTCGGCAATCAGGATATCGGGATCGCAGGCAAGGGCCATAGCAATCATGACGCGCTGACGCATACCGCCGGAGAACTGGTGCGGATACTCATTGACGCGCTTCTCGGGCTCGGGGATACCCACGAGGTCCAAAAGCTCGGTGGCGCGCTTGAGCGCCTCCTGCTTGGAGTAGCCACGGTGCAGACGAAGGCCCTCGCCCACCTGCTTGCCGATCTTATAGACCGGGTTCAAGGAGGTCATAGGATCCTGGAAGATCATCGCGATATCGTTACCGCGAATGTGCTGCATCTCTTCCTCGGTCATCTCGAGGATAGAACGACCGCGATAGCGAACGTCGCCGCCCTCAATCTTTCCCGGAGGCATCGAGATAAGACCCATGATGGTCATGGCGGTCACGGACTTACCGGAGCCGGACTCACCGACGACACCCAGGGTCTCGCCGCGATCGAGCGTGTAGGAAACACCGTCGACAGCGCGAACGACGCCATCCTCGGTGTGGAAATACATCTTAAGGTCATCGACCTCGAGCAGATGCTGGCCCTCGGGAACCGGCTGGTCCTTCAGGTCCACATAGTTCTTATTCTTCTTCATCCTTATGCGTCCTTCATCTTGACGTCGAGGGCGTCACGCAGACCGTCACCAAGCAGGGTGAAGGCGAGCACCGTCGAGAGAATTGCCAGACCGGGCATGATCATCATCCAGGGAGCAGTCAGCAGATACTGCTGACCGTCCTGAATCATGGAGCCCCACGAAGGCGTAGGCGGAATAACGCCCATGCCGAGGAAGGACAGAGCGGACTCGGTCAGAATGGCGCCACCAATGTTCATAGTCGCGTAGACCACGATGGAGGCAACGGAGTTCGGGAAGATGTGACGCACGACGATACGAGCATCGGATGCACCCATCGCGCGCGCAGCGTCAACATAGTCGTTTTCCTTGACCGTCAGGATTGCAGATCGGAAGACGCGCGCAATCGAAGGCCAGCCGAGAACACCGATGGCGATAAAGACGTTCTGAAGACCACGGCCGATAACGGCGATCATGGCGACGACGAACAGCACGTACGGGAACGCTAGGAAGATATCCGCACAGCGCATGATGATCGTATCCCAGATTCCGCCGTAGAAACCGGCCAGAGCACCCATGACCAAACCGATCACCGTGGAGATGGCGGTGGCCATAATGCCGACGGACAGCGAAACGCGTGCACCGTAGATAACGCGGACGAGAATGTCGCGGCCAAGGGCGTCGGTGCCAAACGGGTGCTCGGCACACGGAGCCAGCAGCGACGTCTCGGCCATGGTGGTCGAGTCGGAAGCCGTCGGCGAACCGAGCCAGGGCTTAGCCCACAGATCGGCGGTCAGGGCAACCAAAACGACGATGATAATCCAGCAGACACCGATAACGGCGAGCTTGTTCTTACGAAGACGCTTAAAAGCGTCGCCCCACAGCGTGCGGGACTTGGCGGGAGCAGATGCGGCCTTGGTGGCGGTAGCTTGCTCCTGAGACTGAGAATCAGTTTCCTGCATGAGACGTACCTCCCTTAGGCCTTATCCGACGGACCGCCAAGGCGGATACGCGGGTCGAGGAATGCATAGCTAATGTCGACGAGCAGGTTGATCACCATGACGACGACAACGATGAGCGTAACGCCGCCCATAACGATGGGCCAGTCACGCATGCTAATAGCGCGATAGACCTCATAGCCGATACCGGGCCAGTTAAAGACCGTCTCGGTCAGGATGGCACCCGAAAGCATGCCGCCAAAGTCGACACCGATATAGGTAACGACGGGGATGAGTGCATTCTTAAGCGCATGCTTGATGATGATCGCGCGACTGGAGAGACCCTTGGCCTTTGCCGTACGGATGTAATCCTGGTTCATGACGTCAAGCAGCTGCGAACGCATAATGCGGGCAGCATAAGCGGTCGAAACCGAAGCCAGCGTAATGGTCGGAAGCACATAGTGCATCCAATCCTGATACTGAGAGCTGGAACCGCCGGCACCCGAAATCGGCATG
The DNA here is from genome assembly GCA_938039325.1 of uncultured Collinsella sp. Lineage (GTDB taxonomy): Bacteria > Actinomycetota > Coriobacteriia > Coriobacteriales > Coriobacteriaceae > Collinsella. The sequence continues at coordinate 9,912 of CALHUX010000016.1, forward strand.
GAGAATGCGCCGCCGGTGGCATCCTTGAGGATGACGCCAAAGAACAGCTGCAGCAACATACCAAGCCAGAAGGCCGGGACAGCAACGAGAATCGACGTGGTGAGCGTAACCAAAATATCCCAGAAGGAATAACGCTTTACCGCCGAAATGATACCCGCACCGATACCCATGATTGCCTCGAGCACGATGGCGCACGCGGCAAGTTTGACCGTATACGGATACTTTTGGGCAAAGATTTCCGTAACCGGCAGCTTGCGCTGGTACGAATTACCCAGATCGCCATGAAGCAGACCGTTCATGTAATACAGATAACGGTCTACAAGCGACGTCTGAACGGGATCGCCGTTCTCGTCAAGGATCGCGTTGCCGTCCTCGTCCGTCTGGACCAGGTGATAGCGTACGCGAAGCTGAAGCTCTACCTCGGGGGACAGAGCCTTGTCTCCACCGATCAGCTTGATCGGATCTCCCGGCACGATATTCTGGAGGGCGAACAGAATCAGCGTAACGCCCAAAAACACCGGGATGAACTGAAGCACACGTTTAACGATGTACTTACCCATACCACTCCCCTATCTAGGGATTAACCTAAATGGGATGCCGATCGCCAGACCGGCATCCCAAAATTACCATCAGCCAGTTTACCCCAGGTTAGGGAGAACTGTATGTTTCCCATGAGGTCTACGTAAATACTTGACCCTCACGGAAGCTGCAAACTCTTAGGCGAGCTCGGCGGTACCCAGCTCGGCGTGCTTCTGCGGATCGACATAGAGGTGCTTGATGCGATCGGAGCCAGCGATGGTGTGCGTGTAGAACATCAACGGGATGACCGGGCAGTCGGCAGCGACCATTGCGTCGGCCTCCTGCATCTTAGCGACGCGCTCTTCGTCGTCAACCGTGGTACGGGCCTCGTCGACCTTGGCGTCGAACTCGGGGTTGTTGTAACCAGAGCGGTTGTCGCCACCGAGGGAGTCGGAGTGGAACAGCGGATACAGGAAGTTGTCCATGATCGGGTAGTCGGCAATCCAGCCCAGGCGACCGAACTGATAGTTGAAGTTCTGGTACTGCTCGAGCAGCGCAGACCACTCAGGGGTATCGGAGACGGCGGTAACGCCGACCTTGGCGAGGTCGCCGATGATGGACTCCATGATCTCCTTGTGGCCACCGTCCTGGTTGTAGGAAAGGGTCACGCTAATGCCACGGTCGCCGTTGGCACCGGCAGGAGCAACCTTGTCGAGGTACTCGTTAGCCTTGTCGACGTCGTAGGCGCAGAACTCCCATGCGCCCTCCTTGTAGCCATCGATGCCCGGAGGAACAATGCCGTCGGCGGGGGTACGGGTGCCCTTGAAGATGGTCTTGCAGATGGCCTCGCGGTTAATGGCCAGGGAGATACCCCTGCGCAGGTCGGCGTTGTTGAACGGCTCGGCCGTGGTGTTGCAGGTCAGGTAGTAGGTGGAAGGCTCGGCGCCGAGCAGCATGCGCTCGCCGTCGCCCATGGTGTAGCCGTCCTTGGACACGCCGCGATCCTTCTTGGCAGCGTCGATCTGAGCAACGGGAACGTCGCAGATATCGAGGTTACCGGCCTGGAACTCCTTGTAGGCGGTCTCCACGTCCTTGATGACCTGGAAGTGGATGCCATCGATCTTGGCCTTGTCGCCATAGTAATCGTCGAACTTCTTGAGGTTGATCTCCTGACCATCCTCCCACTTGCCGTCCATCATGAACGGGCCGTTACCGATCGGGGCAAGGTAGAAGCTCTTAACATCGGACTCGGCGCACTCGGGAACCGGGGACAGAGCCGGGTGAGAGGCGACGAAGGGGAAGTCGGCGTAAGCGGAAGACAGCTTAACGACGAGGGTCTCATCGTCGGGGCAAGTAACACCGCTGAGCTCGGTAGCGTTACCGGCAAGTAGATCGTCATAGCCCTCGACCATGGAAAGGTGATAGGAGACCTCGGAAGGACCGTACTCGGTAGCGATGGCCGACTTGGTGTTGACCAGACGCTCCCAAGCGAGCTTGAAGGACTTGGAGGTAACGTCGTCACCGTTGTGGAACTTGGCCTTCTTGATCTTGAAGGTGAACTCGGTGGCGTCGTCGTTGGCCTCGAAGGACTCGCAAGCCAGCGGGACGATCTTGCCCTTCTCGGCGTCGTAAGAGGTCAGAGCATCAAACAGCTGGTACTCGACCTGAGTGCCCTGATCCTCCTGGACGTTGTAGGGGTCGATGCAGACCGGGTTGTTGATGTAGAAGTTCAGCGTCGAACCGGACTCAGAACCGGAAGCGTCGCCGCCCTTCTTGCCGCATGCGGCAAGAAAAGCCATGGAGCTCGCAGCAAGGGTACCGCCGACAAAGGCGCGACGACCCATAACGGGCTGGTGGAACATAGAATCAGCCATGCCATCCTCCTTATGAGATAGGACAAAGAAATGTTCAGTCGGACACATGTCGAGACAATCCGATCCGAACCATCAAAACGCCGCCCGCTGCTATGGCTGGTTATGCACAACAGGCCAACGTTTTGCAATACAGTAGCGCATTTTATTCACGATTTGGGGCTAATTCCGGTTAACGGTCGAGAATTTCTTTAGTTGGGCGAAGTATGTGGGGATATTTTGACTCTGTTACAAGTCTGTAAACAAAAAGGGTCCCGCACGTGCGGGACCCTTTACAAACGTATATACGCCGATGCTTAGTAGCCGACGATGCCCTGCGGGAAGAAGAACATGCACAGAACGACACACACGGCAAATACGACAGCCATGATGACGGTCAGGCGATCGAGGTTCTGCTCCATGACGCCCGTGGCAGAGCTGGAGTTATACAGCGAGCTAGCGATCATATCCGAAACGCCGGTGCCCTTACCGGAATGCATCAGGACGAGAATCGTCAACGCCACGGCAGAGACAGCCCAAACGACAAACAGAAGAATCTGAAACGGACCCATAGATAAGCTCCTTAATAGAACAATTCAAACTCCAGTACTGTACCACAACCCCCAGCACTCCCCCACCTGCCATTTGGGGACGGGGTAGAAATGGCAGAAATACCAAAAAGGGGGTTGTCCGGTTGCGGACAACCCCCTTACTAGAAAACGGTATTTGTTTTCTATTAGGCCTCGGTGGCGAGTACGCGACCCGTCATCTCGGCGGAAGGCTCAATGCCAGCCATGGTGAGCATGGTCGGAGCGATATCGGAAAGACGGCCGTCCTCGATACCGGTGAGCTGCGCCTTCTCATCAACAATGATGAACGGCACACGGTTGGTGGTGTGAGCCGTAAACGGATGCTTGGAACCGTCGGAAGCAACGTCAAACATGTGATCGGCGTTGCCGTGATCGGCGGTAATCAGCGCAAAGCCGCCCTTGGCGAGAATCGCCGGGACAACCTTGGACAGGGCATCGTCAACAGCCTCGACGGCCTTAACGGCAGCGTCGAAGACACCGGTGTGACCAACCATGTCGCAATTTGCGAAGTTCACGATGTAGAAATCAGCGCGATCCTCGTTGATAGCGGCAACAAGCTTCTCGGTAACCTCGGGAGCGCTCATCTCGGGCTGCAGATCGTAGGTAGCGACCTTGGGGGAAGCGACGAGCACGCGCTCCTCGCCCTCCTTGGGCTCCTCGATGCCGCCGTTGAGGAAGAACGTCACGTGGGCGTACTTCTCGGTCTCGGCGGTGTGCAGCTGCTTCAGGCCATTGGCGGCGATAACGTCGGCCAGGACGTTCTCGGGGAACGTCTTGGGGAAGGCGACCTCGACGTCAAACGTCGGATCGTACTCGGTCATCGTCACGAAGTGCGAGAGCTTAATCTGCTCGCGCTCAAAGCCATCGAACTCCTTGTCCGTGAACACGCGGGTCATCTGACGAGCGCGGTCGGGACGGAAGTTGAAGAAGATGGCCGCGTCGCCCTCGTGGATGCCCTCGTTGTGGGCCGCGAAAGGCTCGACGAACTCGTCGCCGCGCGGATCCTTCTCGTAGTAGGCCTTGATACCGGCAACGGGGTCGGTATCGGCATCGGACGCGTTAACCATGACGTCGTAGGCGCGCTGGATGCGCTCCCAACGGTTGTCGCGGTCCATGGCCCAATAGCGCCCCGAAACGGTGGCAACGCGAGCGTCGCAACCGGTCTCCTCGGAGATCTTAGCCAGGAAGGCGCAGAACTCGCTCATGTAGCCGGCACCGGACTGCGGGTCAACGTCGCGGCCATCCATGAAGGCGTGGACGCGAACGGTCTTGACGCCATGCTGGGCAGCCATCTTGACCAGAGCCTCGACGTGGTTCATGTGAGAATGAACACCGCCAGGGCTCATAAGGCCCATGAGGTGGAGAGTCTTGCCTTCGGCCTTGACGTCGTCCATAGCCTTGACGAAGACCTCGTTCTTGGCGATGGAGCCGTCCTTGATGGCATTGTTGATGCGCGAAAGCTCCTGGAACACGATGCGGCCGGCACCGATGTTGAGGTGGCCCACCTCGGAGTTGCCCATCTGACCGTCGGGAAGGCCCACGTCCTCGCCCGAAGCACCGAGCGTGGTGTGAGGATACTTCTCGTACAGGCTATCAAGGAAGGGCGTCTTGGCAGCGGCGACGGCGTTCTCGCCATCGGCCGGAGCGAGGCCGCAGCCATCCATGATGATCAGGAGTGCAGGAAGATGACGCTGTGCCATATGTCCTACTCGCCTGCCTTGACGACCATAGAGGCGAAGTCGGCAGCCTTGAGCGAAGCGCCGCCCACGAGGGCGCCGTCAACGTCGGGCTTGGCGACGAGCTCGGCAATGTTGCCGGGCTTAGCGGAACCACCGTACAGGACGCGGATACCGTCGGCGAGCTCCTCGCCAAACATCTCCTTGAGGGTCTCACGGATAGCGCCGCAGACCTCCTGGGCGTCCTCAGCGGTAGCGGTCTTTCCGGTGCCGATGGCCCAGATGGGCTCGTAGGCGACGACGACCTGCTTGGGGCAGGTGATCTCAAGACCAGCAAGGCCAGCCTTGACCTGGTTCACGACGTGCTCGACATAGGTGCCAGCCTCGCGGACCTCGAGGGACTCGCCGCAGCAGAAGACGGGAACAAGACCGGCGGCAACGAGGGCCTTGGCCTTCTTGTTCTGGTCCTCGTCGGTCTCGTGGAAGTAGTCGCGACGCTCGGAGTGGCCGATGATGCAGTAGGTGCAGCCAGCGGACTTGAGCATGTCGCAAGAGGACTCACCGGTGAAGGCACCCTTGGCCTCCCAGTACACGTTCTGTGCACCGAGGGCGATGGGGGCAGCCTGAATGCGGTCATGAACCGTGGTGATGTCAATGGTCGGAGGGCAGACGAGCACCTCGACGCCAGCCGGAACCTCGGGCAGAGCCTGAGCCAGCTCGTCGGCGAGCTTGGCGGCCTCAGCGACGTCGTTGTTCATCTTCCAGTTACCAGCGATAAGAAGGGTGCGATTAGGCATCGAGAAGCGCCTCCACTCCGGGCAGGGCCTTACCCTCGACGAGCTCCATGGAAGCGCCACCACCGGTGGAGATCCAGCTCATCTTGTCGGCCAGGTTGAACTTGTTGACAGCCGCGACAGAGTCGCCACCGCCGATGATCGAGGTGCAGTCGGCCTCGGCGACGGCCTCGGCGATAGCCTGGGTGCCGTGAGCGAAGTTGTCGAACTCGAAGACACCCATGGGGCCGTTCCAGAACACGGTCTTGGCACCCTTGACGGCCTCGGCGTAAAGCTCCTCGGTCTTGGGGCCGATGTCCATGCCCTCACGATCGTCGGGGATAGCGTCGGAAGCGACAACCTCGGGGACAGCGTCCTCGCCAAAGTGATCGGCAACGCGGTTGTCGATGGGGAGCAGGATCTTGACGCCCTTCTCCTCGGCCTTCTTGAGCATCTCGCCAGCGCGCTCGACCCAGTCCTCTTCCTTGAGGGACTGACCGACGGTCAGGCCCTGAGCCAGGAAGAAGGTGTAGGCCATGCCGCCACCGATGATCAGGGTATCAGCGGAGTCGATGAGGTGATCGAGAACGCCGATCTTGGAGGAAACCTTGGAACCGCCGACGATAGCGACGAAGGGGCGCTCGGGCTCGGCGAAGATGCCAGTCAGCGTGTCGACCTCCTTCTCGAGCAGGAAGCCGGCGACGGCAGGCAGGTAAGCGGCGGGACCCACGACGGAACCCTGGGCGCGGTGAGCGGTACCGAAAGCATCGAGAACGAAGACGTCACCATAGGAAGCGAGCTTCTTGGCGATCTCGGGATCGTTCTTCTTCTCACGCTTGTCAAAACGGACGTTCTCGAGAACGAGGACCTTGCCCGGCTCGACGGCGGCAACAGCCTCAGCAGCCTTCTCGCCGTAGGTGTCGGCGACAAAGGCAACATCGAGACCAGAGAGCTCAGCGAGCTTCTTGGCGACAGGCTCAAGGGAGAGCTCGGGCTGGAAGCCGGTGCCATCGGGACGGCCGAGGTGGCTCATGAGGATGACGCGAGCGTTGTGCTCAACGAGGTAGTTGATGGTGGGCAGGGCAGCCTTGATGCGGGTGGTGTCGCCAACGACGCCATCCTTGATAGGCACGTTGAAGTCAACGCGGACGAGAACGCGCTTGCCGTCGACATCGATGTCGCGGACGGTCTTCTTGGTAAAGGCCATGTTTGCTTCTACCTTTCGTACGTGTCTGCCTCCCATTACGGCAGACGATTTCCTATAAAAAGGGCGCGACCCTAGGGTGTAAGCCCTATGAGGCCGCGCCCTTCTTTAGACGCTCAACGAGCTATTCGCTAAAAGCTAAATTAAGCAACGAACTTCTCGAAGTACTTGATGGTGCGGACCATCTGAGAGGTGTAGGAGTTCTCGTTGTCGTACCAAGAGGTGACCTGAACGAGGGTCTGGCCGTTGCCGAGGTCAGAGCACATGGTCTGAGTGGCGTCGAAGATGGAGCCGTGGGTCTCGCCGATGATGTCGGTGGAGACGATGTCGTCCTCGTTGTAACCGAAGGTCTCGGAGATGGTGGAAGCGTAGGCCTTCATAGCGGCGTTGACCTCGTCGACGGTGACCTTCTTGTCAACGACAGCGTAGAGGTTGGTGATGGAGCCGGTCGGCGTCGGGACGCGCTGGGCGGCACCGATGAGCTTACCGTTGAGCTCGGGGAGAACCAGGCCGATAGCCTTGGCAGCACCGGTGGTGTTGGGGACGATGTTGACGGCGCAGGCGCGGCTACGACGCTTGTTGCCCTTGCGCTGCGGGCCGTCGAGCGGCATCTGGTCGCCGGTCCAGGCGTGAATGGTGGTCATGATGCCGGACACGATGGGAGCGAAGTCGTTCAGACCCTTGGCCATCGGGGCGAGGCAGTTGGTGGTGCAGGAAGCAGCGGAGATGATGTTGTCCTCAGCGGTCAGCGTCTCGTGGTTGACGTTGTACACGATGGTGGGCAGATCGCTGCCGGCCGGAGCGGAGATGACGACCTTCTTGGCGCCAGCGTTGATGTGGGCCTGAGCCTTAGCCTTGCTGGTGTAGAAGCCGGTGCACTCGAGAACGACGTCGACGTCGAGGTCGCCCCAAGGCAGGTTGTTGGCGTCGGCCTCCTTGTAGATCTTGATCTCCTTGCCGTCAACGGTGATGGAATCCTCGCCAGCAACGACCTCGTGATCGCGAGCGTAGTTGCCCTGCGTGGAGTCGTACTTCAGCAGGTAAGCGAGCATATCGGGAGAGGTGAGGTCGTTGATAGCGACGATCTCGGAGCCCTCATGACCGAACATCTGACGGAAAGCCAGACGACCGATGCGACCGAAGCCGTTAATAGCAACCTTTACTGCCATTGTGTCTCCTTTCGTAAGGCCCCCGCAAGCTACAGCGCCCGCCGTTGAGGCCCACAAACTAACCACTCGCCTAATATACCTTTTTTTGACTTGAATTTCACGAGAATAGTCGAAATTGAAAATCAAATTTACGTTAAAACGTTTTAAAGAATAAAATAGCAGCTAAATCCGTATATAAGTCGATACTTTAAACTACCGATTTGCTTCAATGAGCTTTTCAAGCCTCAAAACTCGATGGTAGAGGGCCGACTTCGACAAGGGAGGGTCAGCCATCTCCCCTAAATCACGCAGCGACAGATCGGGATAGCGCTCGCGCAGGTCGCAAAAGACCGCCAAGGCATCCGGAAGCGCATCGCGAAGGCCGCGCTGCTCGAGCTCATCGATAAGCGCAAGCTGATGTTGGGCAGCACCGGCGCTTCTGGTCTGGTTGGCGAGCTCGGCGTTCACGCGACGGTTCACATCGTTCTTAACCAACTTGACCGCGCGCGCCTCCTCAATCTCGGCAACGCTGCGCTTGGCACCAATCAGCTTTAATAGATGCTCGATTTCCTCGGCGCTCTTAATGTACACGGCATATGACCCCCGCCGTGCATTAACACGAGCATGGACCCCAATCTGCCCCAACAGGTCGCAAAGCCCCTTAGCATATTGCTCGCCCTGCACCGCGATCTCCAAATGAAAATCGCCGCGTGGATCGGCCACGAAGCCGCCCGCGATGAGCGCGCCGCGGATGTAGGCAAGCCTGCAGCAGGGACGGGCAACGATGTGTCGGGGAACACCAGCAACGAGCCCTCCCCTGCGGTCTAGAATGCCCAGCAGCACCAGAGCCTTGTCCAGGTCGGGTTGATCGGGCAGGGTAATGAGATAGTTACGGACCTTATGCAAGACCGATTTACGAACGGTGAATTCCGTTTTGAGCTTAAGAATGCGATGCGTCAGCGTGATCATCGTGCGCGCGACGGCTCCCGTCTCGGTCGCGACCGTCAAACGATACCGCCCGGAGCCGGCCAACGAAAGCGTACCGCTCACACGCGTCAGGGCGGCAAGCGTCGACAAATCGCAGTATTCACATTCGGGTTCGCAGCGCGCAAGCTCGTCACGCACCTCGGCGGTAAACGACATGCAGGCCTATGCTTTCGTGTTGGCGCGCGACAAGTCGCGATGGGAAATGCTCACGTGATACTGGGCGCCTTCCAAATAACGTGCCGTGGCCTCGGCGATGGCAACGCTGCGGTGCTGACCGCCCGTGCAACCGATGGCAATAGAAAGCTGCGGCTTGCCCTCTGCGATATAACCGGGCATGACCGTATCGAGCAGCTGCGTCCAGGCCTTCCAGAACTCCTGCGTCTTGGGATGGTCCAGAACAAAGTCGGAGACTTTCTTATCGAGACCGGTCATGGTGCGCATCTCGGGATCGTAGAACGGATTGGGCAGGAAGCGAACGTCAATCATAATGTCCGCCTCGACGGGCATACCGTGCTTAAAGCCAAACGAGAACACGTGAACGTCCATGAGCTGCTGGTCGGACAACTCGGAGAACGCCATGCGCAATTTGTTGCGCAGCGCAGAGGTGCGTAGGCGGCTCGTGTCGATAATCATATCGGCTCGATCGCGCACACCCTGCAGCTGCAGGCGCTCGCGCTGAATCGCATCGGCCGTAGTCTCCCCCGGCTTGGCAATGGGATGACGGCGGCGATTTTCGCTGTAGCGACGAATCAGTACCTCGTCAGAAGCCTCCAGGAACACGATGTCGCAGCTCATCTCGCGCTCTTCGAGCGCGGCGACCGCATCGAGCAGCTCATCGAACAAGCCCTGGCTACGCAAATCGCAGGTGACGGCGAGATGCCTGCCCACGCCCGTATTAATGCCGACGAGCTCGGCAAGCTGGGCGATCAGACGCGGAGGCAGGTTATCGATGCAAAAATAGCCCATGTCCTCGAACACGTGCATGGCCTGCGTGCGGCCCGATCCGGACATTCCGGTGATGATGACGATATCGGGGATGCGCTCCGAGCGCTCCGCCGCATCCATGGCATCTCCCTTTTGCATGTGCTGCCTCCCGAAAACAAGCGCGGGACCCAGCAACCCGGATCCCGCGCGGTCAATTGCCTTTATTGAGTATACCGCCCCGAGCGGATACGAGGCCTGTCTTACGCCTCAAGCGCAGCCTTGAACCAACTTGTAATACTCGTGGGGTGCGTGATGGCGGTGCCGACGACAACGGCCCAGGCGCCAGCATCGATCGCGGCGCGAGCCTCCTCGGGCGTATGCACGCGACCCTCGCAAATGATGGGAAGGCCGGGGAATTCCTCGGTCGCCTGACGCAGGAGCGGCAGGTCGGGGCCATCGGCCATGGTGCAGTCGATGGCGGCGACACCGTGAGAGAGCGTGGTAGATACCAGGTCGAAGCCCATATCAACCGCACGGCGAATGTCCTCGATGGTGGCACAATCCGCCATCAGGAGCACACCCTCCTCGTGCAGCGGACGGAAGGTATCCTCGACCGTCTTGCCATCGGGGCGCGGACGATCGGTGGCGTCGATCGCCACGATATCGGCACCAGCAGCAACGCAGGCGCGGGCGTGACGCAGCGTCGGCGTGATGTAAACGCCCTCGTGTCCATCCTTCCATAGGCCAATAACAGGAACCTCACAGCGACCCTTAATGGCGGCAATGTCGGCAAGGCCCTGGCAGCGAATGGCGGCGGCGCCGCCGAGTTCGCAAGCGCGAGACATTTGAGCCATGGTCTCGGGCGTACGAAGCGGCTCGCCCATATACGCCTGAACGCTCACGACGAGCTTACCCTTCAGGGATTGAATCAAAGGATCGACGGTCATAAGGCTGCAACCTTTCTCAGAACAGCCTCCCGAGGCGTGTTGTCTCGGGAGGCTCCTACAGCAGATACGTTTACTTTAACGAAGCGAGAAGATGCTCGGCGGCACCGATGAGCGGAGCATCGCCCTCCAGAGACCCGATGAGAATCGGCGTGTCCTGGAGCGGATCGAGCGCCTGGCTGGCATAGCCCTCGTGCACCGAATCCTTCCACGTCTGCGAACGCCAATCGGGACCCTGATGAATTACGCCGCCCGAAAGCACGATAACCTCTGGATCCAGAATATTGGCAAGCGAGCCCAAGCTGGCGCCCAGCGCAAAGCCGGCGTCATGGATGACCTCGGTCGCCTTTGCGTCGCCAGCACGACACAGGTCGTTCACGTCGCGACCGACCGAAGGACGGCTGGGGTCAACTCGACCGAAGCGTTCGTCGTACATACGGCCAATCGAGGTGCCCGAAGCAACAGACTCAAGATGGCCGGAACGCCCGCAGGCGCAGGGAATGCCGGCGGCAGCCGAGCACTCGATGTGGCCCATATGACCGGCAGCACCATGGAAGCCCTGCATCACGCGGCCGTTCTCGACATATGCGCCACCGATGCCCGTACCGATTCCCAGGCACAAGACGGAGAACTTGCCCTTGCCGACGCCCCAGTGGGCCTCGCCCAGAGCATGAGCCTGCACGTCGCCCACAACGGCAACGGGAAGACCAAGGTCCTCGCGCAGACGCGGCCCCAACTGAACGCCGGACCAGCCGGGCATGATCTCATTGGCATAAGCAATGGCGCCCGTCTTGGGATCGACGACGCCTGCGGCACCGATACCGACACCGAGAACCTCGACATCGGGATTCGCCTCAAGAGCGGCCTTGATAGACGCCTCGATACGCTGGAAGACGGCCTCGCCGCCCTCCTGGGCCTCGGTAGGAATCTCGGCCTCAAAAACGGGATGGGGCACACTACCGTCAGCCGGGTACTCCATGATGGCAGTCGCAATTTTAGTTCCGCCGATATCGACAGAGCAGACGTACTTGTTCTCCATGTCGCTCTCCTTCGGAGATAAAAACATCTACAGGAAATGCGCCGTCAGGCTAGCCGTCACAGCGCAGTAAAGGTTTTCCAGGTATCCGAGATCGCCGAGAAACCGTGTGGCCATTGACCTAATGGGTCATGGCCGCACGGTTGAACGGCGAGGTCGGGTGCCTGGGAAGCTTTACAGGAGACCGTTGTCCTGAAGGACCTTCCTAATCGCCTCGACGTTCTCGCCGGTCATGGCCTTCACCGGGCGCGGCATGGTCGGGCTGTCGAAGATGCCCATGAGGTTCATAGCGGTCTTGAAGGCGCCGACGCCACCGGCATAGCCCTGGACGCCCGAGGTGACGTCCCAGATGTGCGAAATCTCATTGAGGCGATCCTGCTCGGCCTTGACGGTAGCCCAGTCGCCGGCCTGAGCGGCCTTCCACTGGCGCACGTAGCCCTCGGGCTCAACGTTGGCAAGGCCCGGGACAGAGCCGTCGGCGCCACCGAGGTAAGCGCCGTCGACAACGACCTCGTGACCGGTGAGGATGCTCATCGGATGGCCATTCTTCTCGTTCTCCTGAACGAGGTAGCGGAACGAGATGTCATCACCCGAGGAATCCTTGACGCCAGCAAGGACGCCCTCTGCGCCGAGCTTGGCAAGGAGCTTCCAGGGGAGCTTGGTGTGAACGCACACGGGAATGTCATAGGCAAAGATGGGCAGATCGAGCTCCTCGTGCAGAATGCGGAAGTGCTCCTCGACCTCGGTCATGCCCTGCAGGGCATAGAACGGGCAGGTGGCGACGAGGGCATCGGCACCCAGCTCCTGAGCGACCTTACCGTGCTCAATCATGCGCTCGGTCTCGGTATCGATGATGCCGACCAGAACAGGCACGCGGTGATCGACGATGCGCACGGCCTCGGCGATAATCTGGCGACGGCGCTCGTCGGTGGAGAAGACGACCTCGCCCGAGGATCCCAGGAAGAACAGGCCATCGACGCCGGCATCGATCATGCGGTTGATGCTGCGCTCAAAGGAGACAACATCGAGCTGGTGATCTTCGGTATCGGGAACAACGACGGGAGGGATAACGCCGGTGAATTTCTGAGTTGCCACAAGAATCTCCTTAGTTGTCTGGCGGGCGGCCCTATGCCACCCACTCTTGTTGGCAGTGTCCAGGCCGTCTAGGCCAAAGAACACGGGTAGAACGTTTGGTTAAAAAAGTCGATGACTTCGCTTTCGAACGCATTGATGCGCTCATGAGCGTATTTGGCATAGATGATATGCCTCCGGTCACACTCAAGACCGTTGAATACGGCAAACTGGCCCTTGGGATCGCTCACGGCATCCATGAGCGATGTGCCCATGAGCACCGATCCACGCACCCGAGACGACAACGCCTCGAGGCCACCGGGAATTGGGTTGGCAACCGCCGTGCAGGCGAGGCCCCGCTCGTCCAGAGCAGAAACCGCCAGCGCGACTCCGCCGCCAAGGCCCTCGCCCCATGCAAAGATGCGGTCGGGGTCCACGCCATCAAGATTGCGCGCCACCTTCGCCATCGCGCAACCCCAACGGACGCGCTTGACAAAAGCAGGAGAGGCAATCCCCTGCTGCAGCTCGCTGGATCCAATCGCCTCATCGTCCAGCGCAAGTACGGCATATCCCATGGCGGCAAACCTCGTCATGTGATGCCATCCACGCACAGGTCGGTCGATGTCGTGAAACATCAGACAGAGCGGCACAAGCTCGGATGCCCGGGCGTGACCTAAGGGCTCAATCAAACGGCCGTGTACGACATACCCGCCGAGTTCAAAGGAAACCTCGGAGTAGCGCGCGCACGGATTGACGAAATCAATCGCCGTAACAGTCAGGCCGCAAACCTCAAAGTCCGAGGCGGCTGTCTCTAATTTGGAAACATCCGCAGAAGCATCGCCGCGCCAACCCCGGAAATCAGAGAGCCTTGACGAAACCGTTCCAGGCATCCCCGCGAGCCTGGGGACGATCAGCTCGTCGACATTGCTCTCGCACTTAGACATGAGCCTCCCCTCCCTCGCAGAAAAACGGAATGATCATGTCGTCAAAGTCCTGAATCTCCTCGTGGCCAAAGCCCTCAAAGAACTCGTGTCGCTTCTCACAGGCCAGGTTGTTGTAGACCGCAAACTGCGTCGCCGGCGGACAGACGATATCGGCTGTGCCCGTGCCAAACAGCACGGGGCATTTGACCATGGGGGCAAAGTTCTTGGAATCGAAGTACGCCAGTTTGGCATAAGCCTCTTCAATACGAGTCGAGTCCTCGTCAAACCAACGCGACCAATAACGCAGGCCCTCATAAGCGATATCGTCGGCATCCAGATCCCAAACAAGGCGGAAATCCGACAGGAAGGGATAGAGGATGGCGGCACGATTGATAAGCTCGCTATTAAGCGCGCAGGTCGCAATGCCCAAACCGCCGCCCTGTGATGCGCCGTTCACAAATACGCGGGAAAGATCGATGCCCTCGAGCTCGCGAACAATACGGCACAGAATGCGGATATCCTGGTGCAAGCGGACATAGTAGAGGTTGGCCGGGTCGCCATCGATACCGGCGACGATATGGCCCGCGACCGTTGTGCCTTCAAATCCACCAATATCCTCGGAGGGGCCACCCTGGCCGGGGCAGTCGAGGGCAATGAGCGCCATGCCCATGCCCGCAAACGACGCCTGCTCGAACCAGCTGCGGCTTGCACCCGGATAGCCGTGGAACTGCAACACCAGCGGCACGGGCTCGTCCGAAACCGGCTTGAGATACTTGGCATGCAGGCGGGCGCCGCACATGCCGGTATACCAGAGGTCAAAAAACTGGCAGGTCGCAGTATCGGCAATCGATGCCGCCTCGACCGCATAGTCGATCTTGACGGCGTCAGCCTCAGCCATGCGGTCGTTCCAAAAGAGATCGAAATCAGATGGACGGGGCATGGCGCCCCGATAATCACCAAATTGCTGTTGTAGCTCCTGAGCGCTTGGCATGGCCCGTGAACCCAACCTTTCGAAATCGCAACGGAGGTGCGCCCGGCAAGGGAACCGGGCGCACGGGAGGGAAAGCGAACCTACTCGCCGAGCTTGGGATGAAGCAGCGACGGCGCAGCGCCGAGCAGCATCTTGGTGTAGGGGTCCTGAGGGTGCTGGAAGACCTGCTTGGCCTCGCCCTGCTCGACGATCTTGCCGCCATTCATAACGATGATGTCGTCAGAGATATAGCGGACCGTCTGGATGTCATGGCTGATGAACACCATGGCCAGGCCGAGCTCCTTCTTAAGGTCGGTCAGCAGGTTCAGAATCTGCGCGCGGACCGAAACGTCCAGAGCCGAGGTGGGCTCGTCGGCGATGATGGCATCGGGGTTCAACGACAGGGCACGGGCAATTGCGACGCGCTGGCGCTGGCCGCCCGAAAGCTGGCCGGGAAGAACCTCGGCGGCGGAGCTGGGCAGACCGGTGAGCTCCAGGAGCTCCTTGACGCGCTTCTCCTGCTCGGCCTCGGTACCCAGGTTGTGGACGCGCATGGGGTCGAGCAGCTGCTCGCGAACGACCATGCGGGGATTGAGCGCCGTGGCCGGATTCTGGAACACGACCGAGATGACACGGCCCATGTGGCGACGGTCCTCGGCGGTACGCTTAGTAACGTCCTTGCCCTTAAAGTAGACCTTGCCGCTCGTTGGGGCCTGCAGGCCGCACATGACGTTAGCGGTGGTGGACTTTCCGCAACCGGACTCGCCGACGATGCCGATCGTCTGACCGGGCATGAGCTTAATCGTTACACCCTGGACGGCGTGAACCAGGTTGGGGTGCAGAATCGAGCCGGTACGGGTCCTAAAGGTGACGTGGACGTCATCAAGGAAGATGATCGGCTCGACGCCGTTGACTGCGGTCTCGCTCATCTACATCACCTCCGCGTGAGGGGTCAAACCATTTGCCTTGAGCACCTCGTCGGGGAGCTCGGAATAGAAGTGCTCGGTGCCGGGCACGCGCTTGAAGACCGGACGGGTGTCCAGGCCAATGCGCGGATGGCTCGAGCGGGGCGCGAAGCGATCGCCCTTGGGGAAATCGCGCGGGCTCGGAACGGCGCCGGGTACCTGGTGCAGACGGCCCGAACCGCTCTCGATGGACAGAACGGAGCCCAGAAGACCGCGGGTGTACTCGTGGATCGGGTTAGTGAGCAGCTCCTTGGTGGGCGCCTGCTCGATAACCTGACCGGCGTACATAACCGTGATGTTATGGGCGACCTCGGCGACCAGCGCCAGGTCATGCGAGACGAAGATCATGGCAAAGCCGAGCTTGGCCTGAAGGTCGTTGAGCAGCTTGATGACCTGCTTCTGGACGGTAACGTCCAGAGCGGTCGTGGGCTCGTCGCAGATGACCAGCTTGGGGTCGCGGGTAAGGGCCATAGCGATCAGGACACGCTGACGCTGGCCACCGGAAAGCTCATGCGGGTAGCTCTCGAGCGTACGCTTGGGGTCGAGGCCCACGAGCTCCAGGAGTTCCTCGGCGCTGCGGGTGCCGCCGCGCTTGGTGAGCTGCTTCATCTGGGCAGAGATGAGCATGGAGGGGTTGAGCGAGGACAGGGCGTCCTGATAGACCATAGCGATATCGGTACCGCGCAGGCCGAACCACTCCTTCTTGCTCATCTTGAGCAGGTCGCGGCCCTCCCAGAGGACCTGGCCGGAAAGGTGCTCGTCATCGTCGGTCAGGCCCATGATGGCCAGCGTGGTGATGGACTTACCGCAACCGGACTCGCCCACCAGGCCCATGGTCTGACCAGGACGGACGTCAAAGTTGACATGGTCGACGACGTTGATATCGCCGTGATGCTCAAACTGAATGCAGAAGTCACGGACCGAGAGAATCGGTTCGACAGACTCGTCGGGCACATGGCGATCGTCACGCTTGAGCTCGACATCGCGCAGGGCGCCAAGGCGAGCGGAGAGGGACTGGGCCTGCTCCTTGTAGGCGCGAACGGGGTCGGAGACCAGCAGGTCGGCCTCGCGACGCTTGGAGGAATCGGTCGGATCCAGGGCGGCGGAGGGGGCAGCGGCCATGGCGTCGGTAATGCCCTCGGAGAGGATGTTGAGCGCCAGGCAGGTGATCATGATGGCCAGGCCCGGGAACAGCGCCTGCCACCAACGGCCGGCGAGCACGCCGCCGCGGGCGTCGGCGAGGATGTTGCCCCAGGTAGCGGTGGGCTCCTGGATACCAGCGCCGATGAAGGTCAGCGAGGCCTCGAAGATGATGGCGTCGGCGACCAGGGTAACGGTGAAGACCATGATCGGAGCGATGCAGTTACGCAGAACATGCTTGATCAAAATCCACGGAGCCTTGGCGCCGGAAACGATGACCGCGCGGACATAGTCCTCGCCGTACTCGGACACGATGTTGGCGCGCACGATACGGGCAATCTGCGGAGTGTACATAAAGCCGATGGCGAAGATGATCGACGGCACGGAGTTGCCCAGGATGGAGACGAAGACGGCCGCGAGGGCGATGCCCGGGATGGACATGATGATGTCCAGGATACGCATGATCGTCTCGGAAACGGCCTTGCGCGAAACCGCCGCAAGGGCGCCCACGACCGAGCCGCAGACCAGAGCCATGGCAGTGGCGCCAAAGCCGATAATCAGCGAGTAACGACCACCGTAGAGCATGCGCGACAGAATGTCGCGACCCTTATCGTCGGTACCGAAGATAAATCCGTTGCCGGGAGCCTGGCGAGCCGTAAAAATCTCGACCGGGCTATAGGGGGCAAGAAGGGGCGCCAGAATCGCGGTCAGGGCGACCAGCACCAACACGACGGCGGCAATCTTAGAAGACAGCGTCATCTTCTTCCAGCCACCGAGCTTGAGCCCCTTGGAGGCAGCCTTCTCGAGCTGCTCGGTTTGCTTCTCTCGAATCTTTACCATAATCTACACCGTCCTGATGCGCGGGTTGATGAGCAGGTAGAGCATGTCAACCACGATGTTGATGATGATGAAGGCAAGAGCAACGACGATAACGACGCCCTGAACCAGGTTCGCCTCGTTGCCCTGAACGCCCTGCAGAATCGCGGTGCCCATGCCGGGGAGGTTGAAGATAACCTCGATGACGACGGCGCCGCCCATGAGGTAACCGATCTTAAGACCGAGGGTGGTGACCGGGGTGATCAGCGCATTGCGAAGAACGTTGATGCCGACGACGACCTTCTCGGGAACGCCGGCGCCGCGAGCCATACGGACATAATCCTTATCGAGCTCCTCGACCATGGCGGTACGCACGATACGAGTCATCTGGCCCGTCAGCGGAAATGCCAAGGCGATAGCGGGCATGATCATACGTCCCAGATAGCCAGCCGGATTCGTGGTGAAGTGAGGCAGAGCACCCGATGCCGGAAGCACCTTAAGGTAGGAAGAGAACAGCAGGATCAACAGAACGGCAAGCCAGAACGACGGGGTTGCCAAGCCGGCGATGGAAAAGACGCGGATCACTTGGTCCGGCCATTTGTCGCGATACAGTGCCGCGATGACGCCGAGTAAAAACGAAACGACCGCACCGATGGCAAGGCCGATGAAGGTCAGCTGCATCGTGACGGGCAGGGCCGTGGAGATGCGCTTGGCAACGGAGTTGCGAGCAGCACCATAGGTGCCCATGTCGCCATGGATCAAATCGCCCATATAGCGCACGTAGCGCACAGGCCAGGGGTCGTCCAGACCATACTTCTCATGGTACTCGGCAACCGCCTCGGGCGAGGCACCGTCACCCAACGCCGTGTAGGCGGGGTCGGTCTTGGAGAACGACATAAGGAAGAACACCAGGACGGTGACGCCCAATGCCATGATCGGCAGCGCCACAAGACGCCTTCCAATCAAACGTAGCAAGTTGTTCACGTTCTCTCCCCTTTCTTTTGTCGGTAGGACCAACTGGTATATGAGTACGGATACTCATTACAAGACCCGAGCGACATCGAGGTCGCCCGGGTCTTTGTTTCAACTATGAGGATACGGTCCCAACGACCGACATCCTGCATACAGACTCAAGCGAGTCTTACGCCTTGACGGTCGCAACGCCCCTGAAGGACATGCTCGTCGTGCCGATGCCCTTGAAGCCATCGAGGGCCTCGCCGTTGGGCGCAGTGGACGGATCGTCCCAGGAAGCGGAGACGGTCTTGACGTGGACAACGGGGTACAGAACGGCGTTGTCGGCAATGATGTCGAAGCACTCGTTCCACTTCTTCTGCTGCTCATCGCCCTCAGCGGCAAGAGCCTCGTCCATGAGACCGTGGAGCTTCTGCCACTCAGCGGACTCCTTCCACGGGCAACGGGTCTGCATCCAGACGTTGTCGCCGTACCACCAGTTGAGCAGCAGGTCGGGGTCGGCGCCGAAGCAGGAAGGATCGCCAGGGGCAAGGAGGATATCGTAGGCCTCGCCGCCGTCGATGGCAGCGTAGGTGGCCGGCGAGGTATCGGTCTGGATGGTCACATCGAAGCCGAGAGCGTCGAGGTCATTCTTGACCTGGGCGGCCATGCCCTTAATCTGCTCGTTGTCGGTGGTGCGCAGGGTGATGGCACCCGGGGTGATGCCAGACTCCTCGATGAGCTTCTTAGCCTTCTTGGCGTCGGTCTTGTACACCGTGGAAGCCTCATGATAGTTGGTGAAGCTCTTGGGCAGGTAGCAGCTGGCAGCGGTGGCAAGGCCGGCGAAGGTGTTGCTGACCATCTTCTCGGTGTCGAGCGCATACATGACAGCCTGACGGACCTTGACGTTGTTCCAAGGCTCCTTGGCGACGTTGAACATGATGAAGCGGGTGCCGAAACCCTGAACGTTATCGATCTTGCAGCCGGCGCTCTCGAGCTGGTCGACGGCGTCAGCGGTAACGAGCTCCATAACGAGCGTGGAGCCCTCCTGCTGAGCGGTAACGCGAGCGGTGGGGTCGGTCAGGATGCTGTACTGGATCTTCTTATCCTCGGCAGCATACTCACCGTTGTACTCGGGGTTGGGAACCAGGGTGATCTCGGTATCGGAGATAGAGTCGTACATCCAGGGGCCGGAGCCGATCGGCTGCTTGGCGCGATCCTCCTCGGTCTGGGTGGCCGGGGTAACGCGGACGATGGCCAGACGATCCTTGAGCAGGGAGAAGTTGGGGACCTTGGTCTTGACCGTCACGGTGCTGGCGTCCTTGGCCTCGATGGACTCGAAGGGCTGGAAGAACGGAGCATAGGTAGCGGAAGCGGCGCAAGCGGTGTAGGAGGCAACGACATCGTCAGCGGTGACCTCGGTGCCATCGGAGAACTTGGCGCCCTTGCGGATGGTGACCTCGAAAGTGGTGTCGTCCACAGACTTGGGATCGTCGGTGGCGAGCTCTTTGAAGGTGCTGTAGTCGTGGTAATCGATGCCGTAGAGGCCCTCGACGACGTGCCAGTTAGCACCCAGGCCCACAGCGGAGCCGGTGCTGGCGGGATCGAAGCTGGACGGAGCGTAAGCGGAACCAGCGGTGATCACGCCGCCGCCACGGTTGGCGGAATCGGTGGAACCGGAGGCGGAACCCTCGTCGCTAGAGCTGCCACCGCAGCCGGTGAGACCAAGCCCTGCGACAGCAGCGACGCTGCCGGTGAGGCCGAGGAACGAACGCCTGGACATACCCTTGTTGATGATGGCCATTTCTTCTCCTATCAATAGAGAATCTTACCCGGGAGCGCCTAGACGTGCCCCCGCGCAACTTGCGGACGATATATACCTTACCTACCGACGAACCCAACTGAGGTGCCGCGCTCGGCGACCGATACATACATACGCTTGAACGGTATTTGCTACCGTTCACCGAATTCATTGACAAACGATTCGCCAGACAGTATGTATCGACGAGGTGAGATATCAGTCTTCGTCAACCCGCAGGATAGCAGGGTTGTTCACCATGGCTAGTCAAACGTTTTAGCGTTAATTAAACCCGAAATCGGCTGGTAATCGCCGTGAAATAAATGATTGAAAATCACGCAATCATGTATATCAGTTGTTTAGAGGCGTGTTTAGTTTTCGGATTGCTTTGCCGCCGCCTCGGCGCGCTCGGCATTCCATGCAACGAGCGCCTCGTGAACCGCTTTGGCGACATCGGCAGGAATGCCTCGAACTTCCGCGATCTCTTGCTCGCTCGCCGCGCGCAAACGCTTCATCGAGCCAAAATGGCGCATAAGGGCACGTTTTCTGGTGGGTCCCACGCCTGGAACGTCATCGAGTACCGAAACCGTCATGGCTTTATCGCGCAATTCGCGATGGAACGTGATGGCAAAACGGTGCGATTCATCGCGCACCTGTTTAATTAGATAGAGCGACGCGGACCCGGTCGGCAGCACGACGGGAGTCTCGTCCCAAGGCACGAAAACCTCCTCATCGGCCTTTGCCAAGCCACAAACTGGTATATCGAGCCCAAGAGCCTCAAGTTGCTTGATCGCAGCGGTCAATTGCGGCTTACCGCCATCGACAACGAGCAAATCGGGGCGCGAGCCAAAGCGCTCGTCGGCCATGCGCTCGGGAGCATAACGTCGTCCCAAAACCTCGGACATCGACACGAAGTCGTTTGCCTCGTCCAATTCGGCCTGAATTTTAAAACGACGATACTGACTCTTGTCGGCGCGCCCGTTGGTAAACACCACCATCGAGGCGACCGTAAAGGTGCCATGCAGTGTAGAGATATCGAAGCACTCGATACGCAACGGCGGCGATGGCAGCGCCAACGCACTTTCGAGCTCCAGGAGCGCTTGATTGGTGCGATCGTCAGCGTACCCCGTTCGCATCATGTAGCGCATGAGGGCATGGCGCGCATTTTTGGATGCCATATCGAGCAGACGGTGCTTTTCGCCACGCTGCGGCCTATGGAGATGGCAGGAACGCTCACGCTTGCCCGCAAGCCACTCCCCCAGTGCTTCCGCATCCTCAAGCTCGACGGAAAGGTTGACCTCAGCTGGAATATCAGCCGTCTCGTCGTAATAGCGCTTAAGAAAGCCCGACTGGAGCTCTTCCTCGTCAACATCAAGACCCTTGTCGAGAATGAACTCGCAGGTGCGAACTGTTCGGCCCTCGCGAACGACGAAGACGCAAGCGGCGGAGATGGTCTCCTCGCGATAGAAACCGATGACATCTATATCGACACTGGAGGGAAAAACGACTTGCTGACGATCGTCCAGACCCCTGATGACCTCCAAACGACGTTTGACGCGTGCCGCGCGCTCAAAGTCGAGCGCCTCAGCGGCATCCGTCATCTCGGAGGTCAGCTCATCGACGACATCCTTGCGATGGCCCGACAAAAAGCGCTCGACACGCTTGACGTTCTTGGCATAGTCTGCCGGGGAAATCGCGCCGACACACGCACCCGGGCCACGCCCGACATGGTAGTCAAAGCAGGGGCGCCCGTTTTGCGCGCAAATCATATTGACGATGTCTTCCTCGCCCTTGTGGGACTCGACGATACGGCGACAACGACGCCACTCCGCACAGGATGCGGAGCAGATGGGGATAACCTTGCGCAGCGTATCTATCGTCTCACGTGCCGCGCGGCTATCGGTATAAGGTCCAAAATAGCGCGTTCCCGGCTTATGACGCTCACGCGTGTATTTGATAGCGGGATACAGGTCGCCCTTTGTAATGGCGATAAAGGGGTAGCTCTTGTCATCCTTGAGGTCGACGTTAAAGTACGGATGGTACTGACCAATCAAATTGCGCTCGAGCACCAACGCCTCGTGCTCGGTCTCCACCACGATATAGTCAAAGCTCGCCACCAGCTGCATCATCAGCGGGATCTTCTGGCGCTCGTCCTGCAGCGTCACGTACTGACGCATACGGGCGCGCAGGTTTTTCGCCTTGCCCACGTAGATGACATCGCCCTTGGCGTCTTTCCAAAGGTAGCAGCCGGGCTGCGTGGGAACGCGCGAAACCTGCTCGGCAAGCGTTGGAATGTTGTCGTGACCGGCCACGCGCACCTACTTGCGACGAATCAGCGCCGAGACCTCGGGCATCTTAAGGACGACGGCAAGGCCAAAGGTAACAGCAAGCGAGACGACACCCGCAACGCAAACGTAGCCAAGAGTAATCAGAATCGAGCCGCCAAGTGCCCCGACAAAGTGCTCAAGCGCCCACATGACGCCGGCGCCTGCGGCAGCACCCAGGCCACCGAGCAAAAGGCCAAAGAAACCGCCATGCAGGATAGATTTAACCTGAAGACCACGCAGACGACGACGCAGCCACCACAGCGAGCAACCGACCAAGATCACGTAGTCGACGACATACGAAAGCGCGATTGCCGGCATACCGAAGCCCAGCACAACGCCAAACAGCAGAACCGAGCCGGCCTGGCCGATGGCGGAATACAGACAATAGCGGCTATAGGGCTTCATGTCGAGCAAGGCAGAGAAGCTCTTCTGCATCAGCACGACCACGCCGTAGAGCGGCAGGGAAAATGCCAGGTAGATAAGGAACTCCGACACCAGCGCCACACCGGACTCATCGAACTTGCCAGCGCAGTAGATCATGTTGAGCGGACGCGCGAAGACAATCAGGTACAGCGCGAATGGAATCAGGAAGAACAGCATCTGGGCGACGCCACGCGAAATGCCCGTGCGGACGCTGTCGTAATCCTTCTCCTGTGCGTCGTGAGAGAGCTCGGTATAGAGCGCCGTCGAAAGCGAGGCGGCAATCAGCGCGTAGGGCAGCGTGTACCACAGGCGCGCATAGGCGATGACGGAAGGACCAGTCTCGGGCTGGACCACCAGCGCAGCAGCGTTGGTGATAGAAGTCGAGACAAACATGCATACCGTGGCGAGCAGCGTCGGGATACCGAGCGCAATCGTCTGGCGCAGTGCGGGGTCCTTAAAGTCGATATGGATATGGGGATGCACGCCGTGCTTGCCAAGCGCGGGGATCTGACATGCCATCTGAACAAAGACACCGAGGGTCGTACCGGCCGCAATCAAGATGATGCCGGCACGTTCGCCAAACTGTGCGGACACGGGCGCAAAGCCCATAAAGCTCGCAATGACGATCACATTGTTGAGGACCGGGGCAAACGTCGACCAGAAGTAGTCGCGGTGTGCGTTGAGGACGCCCGAAAACACCGAGCCCAAACCATAAAACAGAATCTGGATGGCAAAGAAACGGAACATGAACGCAGCGGTATCCATGCTGCCGCCGTCACCCGAAAGGAACGATTGCGTCCAGATAAAGCCCGGGGCGAACACGGTCCCCAGCAACGAAATGCCACCCAGCACCAATAGCAGAATACCGAGCAGGTTGCCCACGTACTCGTTAGAGGCCTCGCGACCCTGCTCACGCCTCACGCCCATGTACACGGGCAAAAACGCCGTCACGAGCATGCCGCCCATCACGAGTTCGTAGAGCATATTGGGCAGGTTGTTGGCGACCTGATAGGAAGACGAGAGCAGCGACATGCCGATAGCGGCCGCCATTGCCCACGTGCGGATAAAACCGGTGACGCGAGACACGATGGTCAGGATGGTCATAAGCCCGGCGGAACGACCAACCGTGGAGTAGTCCGACGAGCCCATGTCGTCAGTGTCGTCTCGCGACGAAGAAGCTTCGGATGAGGGTGTCTGAGGCGCAGATTCTTTTGCAAAATGAGCTCCGCACTTCAATTCTTCCTGCGGCATCGCTCAGTCCTCTCTCGTAATTGGGGCGACCGTCGCCCCGCAAAATGCAATTAAATCATCAGGTGCAAGCTCAAGCTGATAACCACGCTTGCCTCCCGAAATAAAAATGGTATCCCAAAGGACACATGTCTCATCAATGAGCGTCCGGTAGCGTTTTTTCATACCGACCGGACTGCAGCCGCCGCGAACGTAGCCAGTCGCCGCAAGCAAATCCTTCACATGCATCATGGCCAAGGACTTCTCCCCCGCGGCACGCGCGGCGGACTTTAGATCGAGCTCGTCGGCAACAGGGATGCAGCACACGACGTGGTCGTTGGACGGCGTCACGCAGACCAAGGTCTTAAATCCTTGTCCGGGCTCCTCGCCAAGCTGCTCCGAAATCGCGACCCCCAGGCCCGCCGACTCATCACCATCGTCTTCGTACGTATGTAGAACATAGGAAATGCCGGCGCTTTCCAGCTCGCGCATCGCATTGGTTTTTGGCGTCTTTACAGCCTTTGCCATGGCATATCCTTTCCCTCGCATTCGGACGCAAGGATTAAGTATATGTCCAAATATGTCCAATTCGGCTGCATACGTCACTTCGACACAGCAAGCGCCATCGAATCACAAGGAGTCGATGGCGCCCATAAACTGAATCGCCTATTTATTGAGCATCAAGTTGAGCCTGACGCTCCCGGTCACGCCTGAGCAACGGCGCCAAAAACTTGCCCGTATAACTCTGCGGACAGTCCGCAACCTGCTCCGGTGTGCCCGAAACCACGACGGTTCCGCCGCCGTTACCGCCCTCGGGGCCCATATCGATCAGGCGGTCGGCAACCTTGATGACATCAAGGTTGTGCTCAATCACCAGCACCGTGTTGCCCGCATCGACCAAGCGCTGCAGCACATCGAGCAGCTGGCGGACGTCCTCAAAATGAAGGCCGGTCGTCGGCTCATCCAAAATATAGAACGTCTTGCCCGTCTGGCGTCGATGAAGCTCCTTGGCGAGCTTCACACGCTGCGCCTCGCCGCCCGAGAGCGTCGTAGCGGGCTGGCCCAGGCTCACGTAGCCCAAGCCTACATCGTACAGCGTCTGGAGCTTGCGCTTAATCTGCGGGATATTCCCAAAGAAGGCCAGTGCCTCGGTGACGCTCATGTCGAGCACGTCCGAGATGGTCTTACCACGGTAGGTGACCTCAAGCGTCTCGCGGTTATAGCGTTTGCCGCCGCAGACCTCACAGGGGACATAGATATCGGGAAGGAAGTGCATCTCGATCTTAATTTGTCCGTCGCCCTTGCATGCTTCGCAGCGACCGCCGCTCACGTTAAAGGAGAAACGTCCCGGCGAGTAGCCGCGCGCCTTCGACTCCGGCGTACTCGCAAACAGCGCGCGAAGATCATCCCACAGGCCAATGTACGTAGCAGGGTTGGAACGCGGCGTGCGGCCAATCGGCGACTGGTCGATATCGATAACCTTATCGATACACTCGATGCCCTCGATTATCTTATACGGACCCACAGGGCGCGTCGAACGGTGAATGGCATTCGTAAGGGCAGGTGCGATAGTGTCGGTAACCAGGGAGCTCTTACCCGATCCCGACACGCCGGTAACGACCGTAAGCGTACCAAACTCGATCTTGGCGGTAACGTTTTTGAGGTTGTTGGCGCGGGCGCCCGTGATCTTAAGGCAGCCGCGACCGGGCTTGCGGCGTTCATCGGGAACCCGGATCATTCGTTTGCCGGTCAGATAAGCGCCCGTCATCGACTCGGGACACGCCATGATATCGGCAGGCGTTCCTGCCGCGACTACGTGTCCGCCGTTCACGCCCGCGCCGGGGCCCATGTCGATCACATAGTCGGCAGCACGAATCGTATCCTCATCATGCTCGACGACGATGACGGTATTGCCGATATCGCGTAGGCGCTCAAGCGTCTTGATCAGGCGCTCGTTATCGCGCTGATGGAGGCCAATCGATGGCTCGTCCAAAATGTACAGGACACCCATGAGGCCGGCGCCGATCTGCGTTGCCAGGCGAATGCGCTGGGCCTCGCCTCCGGAAAGCGTCGCCGAGGCACGATCGAGGGTCAGATAGTCGAGTCCGACATCGACCAGAAAACGCAAGCGCTCCAGGATTTCCTTGACGATGCGCCCGCCGATAAACTGTTGGCGCTCGGTAAGCTCCAAGCCCTCAAAAAACTCGAGCGACTCGCGGCACGATAGGCAGCAGACCTCGTAAATGGACTTGCCGCCCACGGTGACGGCGAGCATCTCGGGGCGCAAACGAGCGCCGTGGCAGCTCGAGCACGGCTCCTCGCGGATGTACTTCTCCAAGCGCGCCTTGGTGTTCTCATTCGTCGTCTCGGTATAGCGCTCGTACAGGATATTGCGCACGCCCGAGAACTTGGTGTCCCACTGGCTGCGGCGCCCATCGAGCTTTTGATAGTCGACCGAAATCTTCTGGTCGCCCATGCCGTCTAAAAACGCGCGACGCACCCGCGGAGGCAGATCCTCCCACGGCGTATCGACGCTCACCTTAAAGTGTTTGCAGACCGCAGCGAAAATCTGCGGATAGTAGTTAGAGTTGCCAAACAGGCTGCCAAAGACCCCGTCGGCGATCGACTTCGAGGGGTCTTCGATTAGGGCCTCGGCATCGACCGTCTTCTTAAAGCCCAGGCCATCGCACTCTGGGCACGCGCCATAGGGCGCGTTGAACGAGAAATCACGCGGCTGCAGGTCATCGATGGAGTGCCCATGCTCCGGGCACGCTAACGCCAGCGAATACTCCAGCAACTCGCCTTCGGTCCCCTCGGGAGCATCGCGGTCGGGCAGCAAGTATACGTTCACATTGCCGTGCGCCAGCGCGGTCGCCTGCTCAACAGACTCGGCGATACGGCCCAGCGAGTTCTCACGGATCACGATGCGGTCGACCACGACCTCGATATCGTGCTTGAACTTCTTGTCCAGATCGATCGGATCGTCGAGCGAGCGCACTTCACCGTCGACACGCACGCGGCTAAAGCCCTCGGCGCGAAGATCCTCAAACAGTTTGGTGTACTCGCCTTTTCGCCCGCGCACCACCGGTGCCAGCACAAACGCGCGGCGGCCCTCCCCCGCCGTCAAGACCTTGTCGGCAACCTGGTCGGTCGTCTGGCGCTCAATGACACGGCCGCATTCGGGACAGTGCGGGGTGCCCACACGGGCGAACAGCAGGCGCAGATAGTCATAAATCTCGGTTACGGTGCCAACCGTCGAGCGAGGGTTTTTAGACGTCGTCTTTTGGTCGATCGACACCGCCGGCGAAAGGCCGTCGATTGAATCCAAGTCGGGTTTGTCCATCTGTCCCAAGAACTGGCGCGCATAGCTCGAAAGACTCTCGACGTATCGACGCTGGCCCTCAGCATAGATAGTGTCAAATGCCAGCGAACTCTTGCCCGAGCCAGAAAGACCGGTAATGACCACGAGTTGGTCACGCGGAATGGAAACATCGATATCACGGAGGTTGTGCTCACGGGCGCCGCGAATAACGATAGAAGAATCAGACATGGAAGCTCCTTGCCTCCTATTGCATCGAATCATACTGCCGATGAGTTTAGCGCACTCGACGCGCACAGATGTTCGTAATACAAGATTCGCAGACCTTTAGCTTTGCGTATCGGGCGCTTTGTTTCTCGAAATGCCGTGGAAAGGTTACAGTAATCTAATACTGAACTTAATTTGTTGTACCAGAGGAACGTCCATGACCGAAGATATCCCCCTTGAAATCACTTCGAGCGACATGGCCAATCTGCCCATATTCATCGCCGTCCTTATCGTGGCCGCCGTCGTCGTGCGCGTGTATTTTTCAATCAAACGCAACGAAAAGCCACCCATTGCCCGCGTCTTTTGGTGCGCGACGCTCCTCGTCCCGCTCGGCGTGGTAGCTGCATGGATTACGAATCAATTGCTCGTAAATGAGGGCAGCTCCCTATGGATCCTTTCTTATTCGGCGCTCGGTGCTGTCGCCGTCATGCTTCTTGTCGAGCCCTTGGTTTCGGGACTTATCGACCAAACCGACCTTGCGACGGGAACGGTTGCCTGTATTTGCCGTGACATCCTTGTCATCGCCGCTGTTTCAGCGCTCTCGTTCGTTTCACTCGAAATTGCCTGCAACGAAACGTTCTATCGCATTCCCGCCAACTCATTCGGGTTTTCCGTCGGGCTGCTCGCGACGGTTCTGCTCTCCCTTTATTTGCTGGGACAGCGTCATGGAGGCGTCATGGCTCTCGTGCCCGTCGTCTGCTGCATCCTTGGCATTGCCGAGCACTTCGTCATAACGTTTAAAGGCGAAGCCATCCTGCCAAGCGATATCTTGGCCCTTGGCACCGCAATGGAAGTGAGCGAGGGATACGAGTTTACCTTTACCGCCGGAATCGTAACCTCTCTCGCCCTGCTGGAGATTTCCCTGGGGCTTCTTTCGCTCATCCGACCGCGAAAGCTCCGTACGCCCACCCATGTCTTCCCCGCTATCGCCGCTAACCTCTGTGCTTTTCTGCTAGTGACCGTTGTGGGGCTCTCAGGCTTTTCCAACATCGACTTGGAGCAGGCGCTGGATTTTGGATTTGACCGTTGGCAGCCCATCACCACGTATGCGTCTCAGGGTTTTATCACTTCGTTCACCGAAATGGTCAACGAGTTGCCCATTGAGAAGCCCGAAGACTATACGCCCGATGAGGCGCAGAGCATCGAGCAGGAGCTCGCCGCCGCCTACGACAGCACATATGGCTCGAGCGAGCAGCGCGCGGCGGCCGTTGCCCAGTTCAATGAAATCAAGCCGACGATTGTTGCCGTCATGAATGAGAGTTTTAGCGACCTTTCGTGCTTTGAGCAGCTCCAGGCGGCCGGGTACACCGGCCCCGCATTCTACAACTCGCTTCCCGACACACTTGTTCGCGGCACCATGCTCGCTTCGGTCGCCGGTGGCGGAACGGCGAACTCCGAATTCGAATTATTGACCGGAGCGACAACGGCCTTTGTCGGATTAGGCAAGATCCCCTATCAGCTGTATCAGATGAATGGCGTAAACAGCCTGGCAAAGGACCTTAAAGAGCTTGGGTATACCACTACCGCTATGCACCCGCAAAACCCCGTCAACTACCATCGAGATAAAATCTATCAGCAGCTGGGCTTTGGAGACTTTCTTTCAATCGGCGATTTCGAAGGTGCGCCCTATTACCATGCCGGCGTATGCGACTACGCCACCTACGACAAGATACTCGACCTGCTTAGAACCGACGAAGCGCCGCAGTTCATCTTTGACGTCACGATGCAAAATCACGGCGGCTACGACTATGGCACCGTTCCCGCCGAAGAGCTGACAAACTATTGGGTCGAGGGAGCCAGCGAAGGCGCCAACAGCGCGCTCAACACCTATCTCACCTGCATCAACGCATCCGACCGGGACCTCGAGTACTTTATCAACGAGCTCCGCAACATCGGCAGACCGGTTGTTCTTGTCTTTTTTGGCGACCATCAGCCGAGCGCCGCAACGACTCTCAACGACGAGCTGTACCCTCAGGAAGATACGGCAAGCCACGCTTTCCGTATCTATCAGTCGACATATCTCGTCTGGGCTAACTATGAGATCGCCGGCAATACCGAGCTCAACGTCTACGACACCGTCGGGGCAAACGAGATTGCAGCCATTACCCTTAATAAGATCGGCGCCCCGCTCACCAATTACCAAAAGGCCCTGCTTGCGACAAGGTCAGATGTGCCCACCATCAATGTCGCCGGCTATCTCGGTGCCGACGGGCTGCGCTACGACTTGGAATCGGAAGACAGCCCCTACGCCTCGACGATCGACAAGCTGCAGCGCATGCAATACCTCGAGTTCGCCAGCAAAGTTCAGTAAGCCCGCCCATTCGCTTGGGCCCATCGTATTGCAAGCACGCTCGGCCCAAACGCATCGCAAATGACTCCCGCTCGCAAACGAGGGTACAATGACGCTCGTGTCACATCGCGGGGCCCCGGCCCCAGCATATACAAAGGAGTCATACATGGGTTGCGAACACGCACAGGCCGCCGGCGGACAAACGTCGCCGTCGCAATTTGAGGAGAACACGCTGTCCGAGGTCAAGCGCGTCATCGCCGTGCTTTCCGGCAAGGGCGGTGTCGGCAAGTCATTTGTCACCGGTGCCATCGCCACCGAGCTTGCCCGTCACGGCCACAAGGTCGGCGTCCTCGATGCCGACATCACCGGTCCCTCTATCCCCAAGATGTTCGGTATGAGTGGACGCCACGTCCATGCCCTTGGCAACCTTATGCTGCCCGAAATCTCCGAGCACGGCGTCAAGGTCATGAGCTCCAACCTGCTGCTCCAAAACGAGACCGACCCCGTCCTTTGGCGCGGTCCGGTCATCGCAGGCGCCATTAGGCAGTTCTGGAGCGAGACCTCGTGGGGCCCCATCGACTACCTACTGGTCGACATGCCTCCGGGAACAGGCGACGTCGCGCTCACCGTCTTCCAGTCGCTGCCGGTCGACGGCATCGTCATCGTCACGAGCCCGCAGGATCTGGTCTCGATGATCGTCGCCAAGGCGGTCAACATGGCCGAGAAGATGAACGTCCCCATTCTGGGCATTGTCGAGAACATGAGCTATATTGAGTGCCCTGACTGCGGCAAGAAGATCGAGGTCTTTGGCAAGAGCAAGCTCCCCGAGGTCGCAGAGCGCTATAACCTCGACATCTTGGGCCAGCTTCCCATTAATCCGGCACTCGCCGAGGCCTGCGATAAGGGCGAGGTCGAGACCGCGCTGCCCGATGGCATGTTGCCCAAGGCAGTCTCTGCCGTCGAGGCTATTACCCCGCACGAGACCGACGAGGCCTAAGTGAACGCGAGCGCCCTCTATGACGTCTTGGTAATCGGCGGCGGGGCTTCAGGCCTCGCCGCCGCCATTACGGCCGCACGCGCTGGCAAAAGCGTCTGCATCGTTGAGCGCGATGTCGCCTGCGGCCTCAAGCTCCTTGCGACCGGTAACGGCCGTTGCAACCTCTCCAACGAATCGATTGATCCTCAGCGGTATAACCACCCCGCATTCGTCGAATCCGTCATGGGCCCCCAGCCCGAACAAGAGCTTATGGGTTTCTTCTCCTCGCTGGGCATCATGACAACCTCCGAGGAAGGCCGGCTGTACCCGCGCTCCCTTCGCGCCGAATCGGTGCGCGACGCGCTTCTCAACGTTTGCGACCGCCTAGGTATCACCTTAATCTGCGGAGCCAACGTTGCCACGGCGCACAAAGCTTCCGAAGGCTGGGCACTCCAAATAGACCGTCCAGCGCGGGCGCTCAAGGCAAAAAAGCACGACGACCGAAAATCGGAGCTCCGCTCGCTTCGGAAGGCGCTCGCCGATGTCCCTCGCAAGAACGAGGCCCTGCAGGCACATGCCGTAATTATCGCTACGGGCGGCAACCCCACCGGTATCGCCGATACGTTTCGCCTTCCCCTCACTTCGCTGCGCCCCATCCTCTGCCCCGTATCGGCAACGGTCGTTGGCGATCGAGCGGCACTCAAGACGTTGGATGGCCTGCGCGTCCGCGCCTGCTTGACGCTCGCCCGCAATCATAATGAGCTCTGGCACGAAGACGGTGAAGTGCTGTTTCGAACCTTCGGTATCTCGGGTGTCGCTGTCTTCAACCTCTCTCGTCGTATCCAGCACGGCGATACGATCCTGCTCGACGTTTTCCCCGACCTCTCCAAAGACGAGTTGCTCGATATGCTCAACCGGCGCGTTGAGCTGTTCGGTGACTTTTCACCCCGCGATCCCCGTTGGCTCGACGGCATGCTCGCCCCGCAACTCTCCCGCGTCGTCTGCACAGCGTTCGAGCAGTGCCATCCAGGCTCCAACGATGTCATCCATCTGGTCTCGATCCTCAAGCACTTTAAGCTGTTTGCCGAGGGGACGACCGATGAGCGCTCGGCGCAGGTCACGCGTGGTGGCGTATCTGTCGAGAGCATCTCAACACCCAGTCTACGCGCGCGCAGCGTTGTCGACGCCCCGCTTTACGTCTGCGGCGAAGCGCTCGACATCGACGCCGATTGCGGAGGCTTTAACCTTGCGTGGGCCTGGCTCTCGGGCATTCGCGCTGCAAGCAGCCTGTAGCCGCGCAGTCTATAATCAAAAACACATTCGGGCCGTCTGGGATACCGGACGGCCTCTTTCTTGCCTCTAAGGAGACCTCGATGATCGAAATCACCCAAGTCAACGCGTCGCTCGATGAAGCCGGCGATGAAAATGCCTGTCTCATTGTTGGCAAGCGAGTCGCCAAGCGCGTCCTACGTTGCAAGGACTCCGAGATCAAGTCCATCGAGCTCCACCGCAAGTCAATCGACGCTCGCAAAAAACGAGACGTCCATTTTATCCTGAGCTTTCGTGTTGAGCTGACTAGTCCCCACCTCGAGCGAGAAGCGGTCGACAGCGTTGCCGAGCGTGACCGCTCGCGCGTACGCGCGATAGAAGACGATGAACCTTCATTCCCCTCCCCCGCCTCCGACGCGCCTCAAGAACGCCCTGTCGTTGTCGGCGCCGGATGCGCCGGCCTTTTCGCTGCGCTTACGCTCGCCGAAGCAGGTCTTAAGCCCTTGCTCATCGAGCGCGGCGACCCGGCATTTCGCCGCTCGCAGGCGATCGACCTCTTTCTAAAGGAGCGCATCCTCGACCCCGAGAGCAATATCCAGTTTGGCCTGGGCGGCGCGGGGACCTTCTCGGACGGCAAGCTCAATACGGGAACCAAAAATCCCGCCCATCGCCTTATCCTCGAAACCTTCGTCGAGGCGGGTGCGCCCCGCGATATTCTGTGGGATGCCAAGCCGCACATTGGCTCCGACATCCTTCCCACGGTCGTCACCGCTATATCCCAGCGCATCGAGCAGCTCGGAGGTGTCGTCCGTTATCGAACGAAGCTCGTCGACATTCGCATCGACGCGTCTGGCGCCATCACCGGTATTGATGTCCAATCGTCCCAAGACACCGCTTGCGAGCCAATCGAGACAAAGCACCTCATCCTCGCCTGCGGGCATTCTGCTCGCGATATTTTTGAGCTCCTTAAGGACCACAACGTGGTCCTCGCACAAAAGACCTTTGCCATGGGCGTTCGCATCGAGCATCCGCAGCGCGACATCGACCGAGCCCAATTCGGAGCCTCGGCGGGACATCCTGCCCTCGGAGCAGCCCCCTACAAGCTCGTCGCCCATCTTCCCAACGGCCGCAGCGTGTTCTCGTTTTGCATGTGTCCCGGCGGGCAGGTTGTCGCCGCCTCTTCCGAGCAGGGCCACTTGTGCGTCAACGGCGCCAGTCTCAATGCCCGCGACGGACGCAACGCAAATGCCGCCCTGCTCGTTAACGTCACGCCTGAGGACCTTCCCAACGATGACCCACTCGCCGGCATCGAGCTCCAGCGCGCCTGCGAGGCGGCCGCCTACCGCCTGGGCGGTTCCAACTGGAACGCACCGGCACAGCTCGTCGGAGATTTCCTCGCAGGACGCGCCAGCAAGGCGCCCGGAAAGGTAAAGCCCACCTATCCGCTCGGTGTGACCTGGACGGCAATTGACGAAGCCCTGCCGCAGCATATCGTCGAGTCGCTCCGCCTAGGACTTCCCCTACTTGGAAAAAAGCTACGAGGCTACGACCGCTCCGATGCTGTCCTTACCGGCGTGGAGACTCGCTCGAGCTCACCGGTCACCGTCACCCGAGACCGAACATGCCATGCCGTGTCGACCCCGGGCCTCTACCCTTGCGGTGAGGGAGCTGGATATGCCGGCGGCATCATGAGCGCCGCCACCGACGGCATCCGTTGTGCCGAAGCCCTGATCGCAGACCTCTAACGCACGAATTCCAGCGCGCAAAAGACGCATGCCCCGAGCTCCGCAGGGAACTCGGGGCCTGTTCGCTATTTCTTAAACCGTGCACCCTGGCGTTTTCTGCCCGATGCGAACGTGGAACCCTTGCGAGCCTGCGAACGTAAGCGCTCAATCGTCTCGTCCTCAGACGCACCCTCGAGCATCGCCCGAATCTGAACGACGGCATCGCGCAGGCGCGCCGCCTCCTCAAAGTCCATGGCGGCAGAAGCGTTACGCATATCCTCTTCCATGGTTTCGACGATCCGCACGAGCTCGTCATGCGGCAGTTCTTCCAACTGCTCCGCAAGTGTCTGCTCGGGCGCCACCGTTTCCGGCACGCCACCCTCGCCCGACTCATCGGGCGTATAGAATGCGCCATGGCCAAGAGAGTCGCCCTTCGAGCGTCCCTTGGAACCCACGGTTTTTTCGGCCTCGGCAATAAAACTTGAGATGTCGTTGATGGCCTTGCGCACCGTCTTGGGCACAATGCCATGCTCTTCGTTATATGCCATCTGAATCTCGCGACGGCGCTGCGTCTCCTCGATGGCCTCTTTCATCGAATCGGTCACAACGTCTGCATACATGATGACTTGGCCATCGGCGTTACGGGCCGCGCGGCCAATCGTCTGAATCAGCGAACGGCGGTTGCGCAAGAAGCCTTCCTTATCGGCATCGAGAATTGCCACCAGTGAGACCTCGGGAAGATCCAAGCCCTCGCGAAGCAGGTTGATGCCAACGAGAACATCGATCTTGCCCTCGCGCAGCGTTCGCAGGATCTCGACACGGTCCATTGTCGCCGTATCAGAATGCATGTAATTGACCTTAATGCCCGCATCAAGCAGATGGTCGGTCAGGTCCTCGGTCATGCGCTTGGTCAACGTGGTCACCAGCACGCGCTCCTTGCGGGCAACGCGCTCGCGAATCTCGTCCTCAAGATCGTCAATCTGACCGCGAACCGGACGCACATCGATCTTGGGATCGAGCAGGCCGGTCGGACGAATAATCTGCTCAACATCGTTCTGGCTCACCCGCAGCTCGTAGTCGCCCGGCGTGGCCGAAACGTAGATGAACTGGGGGATCCTTGCCTCAAACTCATCGAAACGAAGCGGGCGGTTATCGAGTGCCGAAGGAAGGCGAAAACCGTGTTCCACCAGCGTCACCTTACGCGAGCGGTCACCTTCGTGCATGCCGCGAATCTGCGGCACCGTCACATGGCTCTCATCGATGATGCAGAGCATGTCCTTAGGGAAGTAATCGATCAGGGTAAACGGCGGCTCGCCCGGTTTTCGACCGTCCAGATGACGCGAGTAGTTCTCGATACCGTTACAAAAACCCATGGTCTCGAGCATCTCGAGATCATAGTCGGTGCGCTGCTGCAGACGCTGTGCCTCGAGCAACTTGTCGGTCGCCTTGAGCTCGGCCACACGCTTCTCGCACTCTTCACTGATTGATTTCAGAGCCGCCTTGACCTTCGGCTTCTCGGTCACGTAGTGCGATGCCGGCCATACGGGGATGGCCTCGTACTCACGAAGCATCTCACCGGTAACCTCATCGATCTCGGCAATAAGCTCAACCTCGTCGCCAAAGAACTCAAACCGCAACGGATGCTCGGCATAAGGCGGATACACGTCGACAACATCGCCGCGCACGCGGAACGTGCCGCGCGCTAGGTCATAGTCATTGCGATCATATTGAATGTCGATAAGTGCATGGATAAAGTCATCGCGCTCGAGCGGCACTTTCTTGTCGACATTCGGCGCCAGCCCCGCATAGTCCTCGGGAGAGCCGATACCGTAGATACAGGACACCGAAGCAACGACGATTACATCGCGTCGAGAGAGCAACGAGGCGGTCGCCTGATGTCGCAGCATCTCGACCTCTTCGTTAATCGAGGAGTCTTTCTCGATATATGTATCGCTTTGTGGCACATACGCCTCGGGCTGATAGTAGTCGTAGTACGAGACAAAGTAGACCACAGCGTTGTTGGGAAAGAACTCTTTGAGCTCGCTCGCAAGCTGAGCGGCGAGCGTTTTATTCGGAGCCATGACCAGCGTCGGCTTCCCCAGGGCCTCAATAGTCTTAGCCATCGTGAAGGTCTTGCCCGAACCAGTCACGCCCAGCAAAACCTGATAGCGATCTCCGTCCCTCACGCCCTGCACAAGCGACTCAATGGCCTTAGGCTGGGAACCAGCGGGCTCGTATGGAGACACGACCTCAAACGGCGCCTCAGAGCCCTCAACGCCAAAACGTTTGAGCTCTCCTCCAACACGCTCAACTTCAAATTCCGCCATGGATACTCCTAACTCATATATCTGCAGTATACGCAGGCGGCAGGTATAGTCCTATACGAACCGATCGGGATAGAGGGTCTTGTAGCGAACCCAGGCATTATTGACACGAATCAGATACGCCTGCGTCTCGGGAAAGGTGATTGCATTATGAAGCGACGTGCTCTGCTGCGCCCATCCGTCGACATTGCCCATGCCGGCGTTATAGGCGGCAATGGCGCTGTCAGTCGACCCGTTAAAATACGTTAGAAGATACGAAAGATACGCACAGCCAAACTCGATGTTCGTAGCGGGATCGTTAAGGTTGTCGGCGGAATACTCGCTACCATCGACAAGACCCTTGGCAATCATATCCTGGGCAGTCTCGGGCATCAGCTGCATCAATCCCCGAGCGCCTTGATTCGACTCAGCCTCGGGATCCCAATTCGATTCCGACTTTATGACAGCACACACCAGATATGGATCAAGATTGTGCGAAATGCTCGATTGCTTTACATACGCCTCATAGTCAATTGGATACAAAGGCTTAAAGAAGGCGGCAGGAGCATACGAGTAGACGAGCGAAATAAGGCCGAAGACGAACACAACGGCAAGTGGCGCCACGCGATACCACGTAAAGAAACGTGTCTTAGGCATTGGCCTCCTCCTTATCCGTTACATCCCCGAAGCCATGGCGCGCAAGCCATGCGTCCAGTTGTTCAAAGAGCGAATTATCGCCTGCCGCATTATCGATTACCGTCGTAGCGAGATTGCAAAGCGAAGCCTCATCAGGTTGGCATGCAGAGCGAGCATCAAAATCAGAGGACTCCATACCACGATGAATGGCACGCTCGCGACGAACTGCCAAAGGAGCACTGATAACCAGAATTTCATCAGCCAAGCCAAAAGCATCCTCAAAACCAGTC
Source organism: uncultured Collinsella sp. (assembly GCA_938039325.1). GTDB lineage: Bacteria > Actinomycetota > Coriobacteriia > Coriobacteriales > Coriobacteriaceae > Collinsella. Next base: position 47,248 of record CALHUX010000016.1, read on the forward strand.
GGGGCAGAAACCTCGACAACCGCAAAGGGATAACGGGGAGATGAAACCGTGCAGCAAACCGGATCAAGAATCCTCAGTGACAGCTGCTCAATGAGAACGGGGTGCACAATGCTATTGAGCCTCGCGACCGCATCAGGAGAAACAAAAGCTCGAGAAGCGAGGATGTTACGGCGAATGCCGCCATCCTCATCCAAAATGTCCCAACCGAATTCATCCGCAAGAGCATTGACGATATCGGAGCCTGGCACATACAGCGATTTGGCAAGCTCGTCCAGATCGATAAGCATGGCGCCATGAGATTCGAGATAGCGGCAGGCAGTCGACTTACCCGAAGCAATATTGCCCAAGACAAAAACGGTAAACATCAAGTCCTCCCTAACGCCAATGGGAGTTATTATCGCGCAAATACAAAAGAAGGACTCAAAATACAGCCAAACAGTAAGACAAGCTAAAAGAAGGCGAGTTCTTGTATTACAGCTCTCTATAAAACGCAAAGAAGGGGGAGGCCGCGAGGCCTCCCCCTTCTTCAAGTCATCAGACGGCTCGGTGCC